>JAFYEE010000074.1 GCA_017544405.1 Lachnospiraceae bacterium | reverse complement strand
TTTTTGCTTCTGCAATATGGAACGGACGAAAAGGATCCCACGGGTTCTTACGATGCCAGCACCTTACGGATCTCCTCCCGCACGGCGCCGGGACCTGCGAGCATCGCCGCAAAGTGCGCAGCCACCGCATCCGCCAGGCCGACCAGCTCCAGATTGACACCGAAGATCCGGTCATTTTCCAGAAGGCTGCCCAGCTTCGTCTTGACCTCCGAAGCGGAAGGCGTATCCCCGAGCGCGAACTGCTTTGCCACGGGCTGCACCGCCGTGATCATCGGATCGGGGCTCAGCTCAAAGGCCTTGCCCGCATCATCCGTCGCAAGCAGATAGCGGATCCATCCGGCGAAGACAAGCGGGATGCATTTCAGATCGGAGGTCTTGAGCGTATCGGAAGCCTCGTAGGCCTTGATCGTCTCACCGAAGCGGATCGCCAGCTTCTGGGAGGTATCGGTCGCGATCCTCTGCGGCGTATCCGGCATGAAGGGATTGGGGATCCGCACGTTCACCACCGTGTCGATGAATTCCTTCGGAGCGATGACGCCGGGATCCACGACCACCGGAAGTCCCTCCGTATAGCCGATGCGATCCACCAGAGCCTTCAGATCCGCATCCTTCATCTCCTCGGAGATCTTGGTATAGCCCAGAAGGCATCCGAAAACCGCCAGGGTGGTATGCAGCGGATTCAGACAGGTGCAGACCTTCATCTTCTCCACGCGGTTCACCGTATCCCGGTCGGTGAAGATCAGACCGCCCTGCTCGAGTGCGGGACGTCCGTTCGGGAACTTGTCCTCGACGACCAGGTATTCGCTCTCCTCCGCATTGACGAAGGGGGCGACATAGGTCTTCTTCGAAGTGATCACCGGATCCAGCCCCTGCAGCCCGTCCCCGCGCAGCATCTCTTCCACCGAAGGGTCCGGCCGCGGCGTGATCTTGTCGATCATCGTCCAGGGGAAGGATACTTTCTTCTCATCCTTTACATAAGAAAGGAATCCTTCCTCCGCCTTGCCTGCTGCCACCCAGCGCTCCGCGAAGGCCGTCACCGCCGCATAGAGCTTCTCGCCGTTGTGGGAGCAGTTGTCCATCGAAACCATGGCTATGGGACAGGCCCCCTTGCAGTAACGCTCGTAAAGAAGGGATACCACCTTGCCCAGATAGCTCGCCGGGCGAAGCGGACCCGCCTGAAAATCCTCCTCCACGGACGGAAGGAGATTGCCCTTCGCATCCACGAGACTGTACCCCTTCTCGGTGATCGTAAAGCTTGCCATCTGAAGCGAGGGATTGGCAAAAACCTTCTTCAGCGCCTTATATTCCTCCTCCCGCTCGGAGTCGAGGATCAGGGACTGCATGATGCTTCCGATCACGGTCTTCTCGATCGCACCGCTCGCCTTCAGGGTCACAAGGATCGAGTAATTGTCCTGCGGGCGATAGCTCTTCTCGATGATCTCATAGTCAAAGCCTTCCGCGACCAGAAGCCCCGTGTCCATCACGCCCTGTTCGATGAGGTTCTGGACGACATTCGCCTGAAATGCGCGGAAAATATTGCCCGCGCCGAAGTGGATCCACCGCGGATGATCCTCCGTATTTTTCTTCACCGCTTCGCGGTCAAAGGCCGGCAGACGGTAGCCTGCTGCCTCCCATGCGCTTCTGCTCTTCAGTCCTTCTTCCGACAATGTAAGTGTCTGCATGTTTCCTCCTCCGGCATCTGCTCCTTTGCCTGTCTGCGTACGGCCTGCGGACCATCGCCCGGCCGGGCCGCTTTTGCTTCTACGGCATAACCGGTGCTCCGCGGTGTGCCGCCTTGTCGATCGCTTCCCAGAGTCCGTTCAGATAGGTCGCTCCGAGCGCACGGTCATACAGTCCGTATCCGGGCATCGCCTTCTCGCCCCAGATCATGCGTCCGTGATCGGGACGGATCGGTCCATCGAAACCGGTCTCATAGAGAGCCCGCATGATCTCGTACATATCGAAGGTTCCGTCGGAGGAAAGATGTGCGCTCTCCTCGAAATCATCCCTGGAATTGAATTTCAGATTGCGGACATGCGCAAAATGGATCCTGCCCTTCAGCGCGCGAATCATCTCCGGCAGATCGTTCTCCAGATTGGTTCCGTAGGAGCCGGAGCAGAACGTCACGCCATTGTGCACATCATCCACGGCCCGCATCATGCGCAGGATATGCTCCTTGTCGATGATGATGCGGGGCAGCCCGAATACGCTCCATGCGGGATCATCGGGATGGATGGCCATCTTGATATCGTACCGGTTGCAGACCGGCATGATCTTCTCCAGGAAGTAGACCAGGTTGGCAAAAAGCTTCTCCTCATCGATGTCCGCATACATCTCGAAGAGCTCCTTCACATGGGCCATGCGCTCCGGCTCCCAGCCCGGCATCACGGTTCCGTTCGCGTCCGCGCTCAGCTTCTCAAACATCTTCGCAGGGTCAATGGCATCCACCGCCGCCTGGCTGTAGGCCAGCACCGTGGAGCCGTCCGGGCGGACACGCGCCAGTTCGGTCCTCGTCCAGTCGAAAACCGGCATGAAATTGTAGCAGACCAGATGAATATCCTCTTTTCCAAGGTTCTCCAGGGTCGCGATGTAATTTGCAATATGCTCCTCACGCTCCGGCGTCCCCACCTTGATCGCATCGCTGATGTTGACGCTCTCGATCCCGGAGATATGAAGGCCCGATGCCTCCACCTCCTCCTTCAGCGCGTGGATCTCTTCCTGTGTCCAGAGCTCCCCGGCCTGCTTGTCGTAGAGCGTCGTAATGACTCCGGTTACCCCGGGGATCTGCCGGATCTGTTCCAGCGTCACCGTGTCATATTTTTTGCCGTAATAGCGAAGCGTCATTTCCATAACAAATTGCCCTTCCTTGTGATTGTATTTTGAAAGCCGTTCCGCTGCAAAAGCCGGAACGGCCTACTTTCAGACGTAAACTGAGTTCATCATACGCGCATCCGGCGCAAAAATCATTGCCGTTTCATCGCAAAAACCTTGCAAATCTGTTCAAAGCTCAGTCCTTCCGAAAACGGATCCGCGGCCGGTAATGCTCAAAGATCACGGTATCATTGCCCGCTTCATTCGCCGCATCATGGCTCGTCCAGCAAACACGCATCGCGCCAAGGGCTTCCGCAAGCCGGACGGACAAGGGCTTTTGCCCCACGCAATAGGCGATGAACTGCGGACGCGCCGCAAAATTCAGCAGGGTTCCGGCTAAGATCCTCGCTTCCGCGCCGTTCATGCCACTTTCCAGGTAGAGCTCCTTTTGCTGGGCAAGCTGCCCGCGCAGGATCTTCGGCGCATGGAACCGAAACCACGCAACGATCAGCGGGTGAAAGCTCTCGATGCAGTAATCCCCCGCATAGGAGGTAAGGAGCGCCAGCGTCTTCTCGCAAAGCTCACGGTTCCTGCGGCCGTTTTTCAGCTCCACGATCATGGGCTCCCGTCCGTCCACCAGGGCAAGGACCTCGGAAAATAGCGGCATGCGCTGCTCCGATCCGCACAGAGGAAGGGTCTTCAGCTCCTCATAATCCAGCTCGTCCACCCGCTCTTTTCGGCCGCAGACCCTCTCCAGGGTATCATCGTGAAAGACCACCACCTGACCGTCCCGGCTCAGCTGTACGTCCAGCTCTATTCCGTAGCCGCTTTCCACCGCCAGGCGAAAGGCCTCGAGAGAATTCTCCGGAACGCTCTGATCCGGGGAAAAAAGCCCGCGGTGCGCAATGTTGCGCCCCTGAAAGATCGCTTTTTTCGCTTTTCCCGCATGGCCCGGCGCGATCAGAAAAAGGCAGAACAGAAAAAAGGTCCCCGGGATGAGCAGGTATTTTTTGTCAGAATCAGTCCGCATCCAACGCCTCCAGACCATGCTTGTTGCCAATCTTTTTCGCCCGGATATTCTTCACGAGCAGCGTAAAGACCACAAAGCTGAGGGCAAAGAGAACGGTCGCATATACCGGCAGCGCGCGCCAGAGCAGCGTCGCCTTGAAGACCATGCCGAGCAGGATCGGGGTGATGGTCTGGGCGGACATGCTGGCCGCATAGTAAAAGCCGGTGAATTTGCCGATCTTTTTGTTGGAACAAAGCTCCACCACCATGGGGAAGGAGCAGTTGTGGACCAGGGCCATACCGAAGCCCTTGATCGCCCAGACGATGAACAGAACCGCCGGGAATGCGTGCTCGCCGTTGGCTCCGATCACCTGCGCGGAGGGCGCCACGAAGCACATCAGGAAGAGTCCGATCACCGTGATCGCAAGTCCGCTGGAAATCGTCCATTTGCGGCCGATCTTATCCGCGATGGTGCCCGCGGTGGCAAAACCGACCACGCTCGCCACGCCGCCGAGGATCGTCAGAATCATCGTGGAGCTCGAGGAGGAATTCAGGTAATAGATGACATAGTTGCCGATGTAGGTTCCGATCGCATTGTCCGCCATGAACCAGAGGAATTCCGCCCCCAGGATCGCGCGGAGCATGCGGCGGTTGGCCGGGGACATCGGAGCGTCGTCGTCCACCGGATTCTCGATGGCGGCCAGCTGCTCCCCGAGGAGCATCTCATTTTTCATCTCCTCCTCGATCCGGTTCTCCTTGATCGTGGCAAAAAGCACAAAGGCGGAGATCACCATCAGGATCGAAGCTATGACAAAGGGGGTCTCGATGATCCAGAGCTTGCGCGCCTGATCGGAGACATTGATATAATCGGACAGCTTGAGAAAGATGCCGAGCACGGTGGCCGCAGCGCCGCCCAGGTATCCCATGATATTGATGATCCCGTTTGCCTTGGCACGCAGCGGCTTGGGGGTGATATCCGGCATCAGGGCCACCGCGGGATTACGGTACATCATCATGAAGATCAGCACGATCGCCATCATGGCCACCATGCCTGCCACGTTATTGGAATGGAAAAATACGGGGATGAACGGGAATGCGATGGCAGAGACCATGGTTCCCGTAAGGATGAACGGCATGCGCTTTCCGATGGGTGTCTTCGTCCGGTCGGAGAGATTGCCGAAGATCGGAAGAAGGATCAGCGCCGCAAGATTGTCGCACGCCATGATGATGCCGACGAGCCACTGAACATTCAGGATCTTGTCCGGATCTCCCGCCTTGAGCTCCGCGGAGGAGAGATCGTACATCCGCCGTGCGAAAATATCGGTCAGGAAGGTCGGGCACCAGGAATCATACACCTGCCACAAAAGCAGGATCCCGAAAAACGCAAATCCGATCAGGAAGGTGCGCCGGTAATTCAGTTTCAGTCCCACAGTCACTTCAGTTGTTCCCCTCATTCCATTCTCCTCTTTTCCTTTTCCGGTACGGACCCTTATGCCCGCCGGGCGGCATTGGTCTCGGATATTTCAAACACCTCGGAGCTGACCTTCAGAAAAGCATCCGTCACCAGCGGATCAAAATGCGTACCGGTCTCCTCTTTGATGATATCCATCGCTTCCACAAAGGTGTAGGCCTTCTTGTAGCAGCGCTCCGACACCAGCGCGTCGAACACGTCCGCGACCGCCATGATCCGCGCGGAGAGCGGGATGGCCTCCCCGGCCAGTCCCTCCGGGTACCCGCTTCCGTCCCATTTTTCGTGGTGGTACAGCGCGATGTTGCGGGCCTCATTCAGATAACCGGCATCGGGCATCGTCGCGATGACTTCATCAATGATCGCGCAGCCGGAGGTCGTGTGGGTCTTCATGATCTCGTATTCTTCCTGTGTCAGCCGGGCAGGCTTGTTGAGGATATTGTCCGAAACCGCGATCTTGCCGATATCGTGGAGCGGAGCGGAGCTTACACAGTCCTGGATGAATTTATCGGTGATCTTGTCCTTGTAATAGCCGAGCTCCCGCATTTCGCGTACGATCAGATTCACATAGGCCGCAGTCTTGCGGACATGGTCCCCGGTGGAATCGTCCCGGTTCTCCACCATGTCGGCCAGCACCAGGATCAGGCTGTTCTGCATGGCTTCGATCTTCTCGTTACGCTCTTTGTTTTCCTGATAATATCTGGTACTCTCCTCCGTCGTCCGCAGCAGGGCGTGGTAGAGGCGCTCGATCTCATCGTCGGTCCGGATGTCCAGCTTCTTCAGCTCCATGACATTGCGCTCTCTCGAATCCACATTGTCATAGTCAAAATCGGCGGTCGCACGCGTGATCGCCTTGATCGGCATGATCAGATGGAACCGGGCGAACCAGGTGGAGAGCGCCAGAATGAACATCAACAGGCCCACGAACAGCAAAATCGCACGCAGCAGGAAGTCGAGCGTGGAAGAATCCAGATTTTTCATGGCGACATCGGCACAGGCATAGCAGACACAGTACCCGTCCTTATCGTACACCGGCTCATATACCGTCAACAGATGGCCGTAGGTGTCATTGGTGATGATCGGATCGATCCGGTTCCCGCTCAGCAGATCCGGAATATAGACCATGAAGGACGCATCAAACGGGATCACATCACCGCGTACGCCGGCCGAGACTTCCGGCATATACTCGTCCTCGTCCACGTCAAAGACAACATGACATCCGTCGGTCATGATCTTATATACATATACATAGACTACGTCAGGGACACTGTCCCGGATATCGGACAGAATGCGCGCCGTCTTCTGATAGCTTTCGGGCACCTCGGGCGCGGACAGGTACAGCTCCACGCTGTCCGCATCCACGATCTCGGCCACCATTTTGGCCACCCCTTCCGCCAGATAGGCATGCTGCTGAATGGAATACTCCCGGAACAGGATCAGACAGATCGTGATACAGATCGTGGCGATGGTGAGGGAAAAGATCACCAGCATGGAGAAAAGCTTGGTATTGAGAGACCAGCTCCCCAGCGTCTTCCAGGCAGAGCCTTCCTCCCCGGATTCCTCCATGGGCTCCTGCCGCCAGGAGACCAGCTGAAAACGGGACCAGGCCTTCTTCGGGATCAGGCTGAGCACCAGCTCCACGATCAAAATCGTGACTGCCTTGTCAATACAGCTCACGACCAGATTGGACAGATACCAGGACCAGAACGGACTCCATCCGAATCCGCGCAGGTTCATGACCATATCCTGCGTAAAGGAATTGGTGGTCAGGCCCTGAAAAGACCAGGTGAGCAGACCGCCGAGACCGCCGCTGATGCCGACGGTGATCAGCCAGAAAAGGACATTGGCCCGCCCGATCCACTCCTTCTTGAAGGCATAGCCTGCCACAAGGGCGATCAGGATGTGCAGCGCTCCGTAGTAGATCGAATAGGGATCCACAACGACGGTCAGAAGATTCGTCAGCAGAGCGACTGCGATCGCCGGCACGTACCCGCCGAGAAAAGCGGTCAGGATCGTGCCCGTGGTCTCCAGATAAAACGGCAGATGAAGGGTGCCCATGACGGTCATCAGAGCACCGTTGAGCAAAAGTCCGCACAGCGCAAAAAGAAGCGGACGCAGGATCTGCCGCCTTTGCTGCGGGAGCACCGGGGCCTTGTCTTCCTGCTCCAGGTCCGTCTCTTCCGAAGCCTCCAAACCATGTTCCATTGTCGATCTGCGGTTCGGTAATGCCATGAAAAACCTTTCTGAAGAAATCAGTTCTTCTTACGGATCTTCCGAAACATAAATTTGCGCACCACTTGGATCCCGATCCGGTAGGGCAACGGACGGAGTGCCTTGTCCGCCTCCTTGAGCTTCTCGCGGATCGGAAGATTCTGCGGACAGTGCTTTTCGCATTTTCCGCATTCGATACACTGCGAAGGGAACGCCGGCTCCCGGGTCAGTCCGACCGTCTGGGCAAACTGGAAACGCCCCTCGCTCTTGGTCTCCGAATACATTGTATTGTAGCAGCGGAAGGTGCCGGGGATATCGACTCCCTTCGGGCACGGCATACAGTAACGGCACCCGGTGCAGCCGACCTTTTCCTTCGCTTTGATCTGCTCCTTGACCTTCTCGATCAGCGCAAAATCGTCCTCCGTGAAGGTGCCGGGCAATGCTTCCTCCGCCGTCCGGCAGTTCTCCTCCACCATGGGAATCGAATTCATCCCGGAGAGCACCACGGTGACCTCCGGCTGGTTATACAGCCAGCGAAGTCCCCACTGCGCCGGAGTCCATCCACGCGGATGCTCCGCGATCGTCTTCTTCGCATCGGAGGGCAGCAGGTCCACCAGCTTACCGCCGCGCAGAGGCTCCATGATCACCACGGGAATCCCTTTGGCCGCCGCTGCTTTCAGGCCTTCCACACCGGCCTGCGTCACCTCGTCGAGATAGTTGTACTGGATCTGGCAGAAATCCCAGTCATAGTCATTCAGGATCTTCAGGAAATTCTCCGTATTCCCGTGATAGGAAAAACCGATGTTCCGGATGGAGCCTTCCTTTTTCCGCTCCGCGATCCAGTCGAGGATGCCCACCTCCTTAAGCTTCTCCCACATGTAGACATCCGTGACATGGTGCATCAGATAGTAATCCACCCATGTGGTGCGAAGGCGCGCAAGCTCCTCCGAGAAATAGCGATCGATCGCGGCCCGGTTGCTGATCAGATACTGCGGCAGCTTGGTGGCAATGTAAACCTTGTCGCGCAGTCCGTTCCGCTCCAGGATCTCCCCGAGCGCCGCCTCGCTCCCCGAATAGACATACGCGGTGTCAAAATAATTTACCCCCGCGCGGATCGCCGTCAGGATCTCCTGTTCGGCCTTGTCAATATCTATGGCATTCCCCTTTTTTGTAAAGCGCATACAGCCATAGCCAAGAACCGAAAGATCTCTCCCGTATTTGTCCTTTCTGTATTGCATAAATCCCCCTGAAAATGATACTCCCCCTTCTTACTGTTATAGCTTTTTTCGGCGTTTCTGACAAGTGCAAAACCGCCCGGGACGGACCGCTTCGCATGCGCAGGTTCCCGTTCCGGGCGGCAGATTTTACCGTTCTTTCTATTTTTCCAGAACCAGAAGGTTCCAGGACAGGGGCTTTACGCGGGTCGTCACCTTCCCGCCCTCCATCTTCGCTTCGCTCACGGCAACGGGGCGGATGAGATCGGGCTGCTCAAAGCTGTTCCTGGCATCAAAATCCTCGGAGAACATCGTCAGATGCTCCTTCAGGCAGTAGCCCTCAAACCCGGAGACATCGACGGTAAGCGGATAGTCCTCGGTCTCGCTCTTGTTGACCGCGAAGATCGCAAGACGGCCGGCCTGCTCGTCCCAGGCGGAGGCGGCATCGATGTAAGGCACGCCCTCCTTGGTCGGATACTGCGAATTGTCATCGATCGCGTAGCCGGGGATGTCGAAGGTCTCGCTCTCCACCACGGTATTCATGGAGCTTCCCTTCGCATACTGCAGGAAGTGCATGAACGGATAGTAGGAGGCGGACTTCCATACATGATCGTGATTCGAAGCGCAGAGCGCGCTCAGACCGCCGGTCATGCAGCCGATCTTCACGCGATCCGCATTCCGGAGCAGCGCAAGCTGGATGGACGCCATGGACAGCGCATGCAGCATGTCGCCGCCGGGGAAGCTCCGCTCGGGCATGTTGTCTGGATCGTGCATGACATATCTGCGGTTCGGATCAAAGACATAGTGGCAGCGGTACATATTATGCGGGCCGTATCCCGGATGCAGCTCTGCATTCGGACGCATCATCGCGCCGTATTCGTCGAAGGAGATCATGACCTTCTTCGGCGTGCGCATTTTGGCTGCCACGAGATCGCAGAGCGCGACCTCCGTATGGATGAAGTCCTCATAGTAGAGCGAGCCGCCCAGGAATGCCTTCAGATCGCCGGGAGGCGCGATGTGATAGTGGTGTACGGACAGGTAATCGACGGATTCGTAGCACTCGCTTAAGACATCCTCCTCCCACTGCGGGAAATGCGCCATGAAGGGCGCGGAGGAACCGCAGACTGCGGTCTCGATGGAAGGATCGATCCACTTGACCAGCTTGGAGATCTCGTTGGCGCGGATGCCGTAGCCTCTCGGATCCCGCTCCCAGGAGCCGAGCTGCCAGGGGCCGTCCATCTCGTTGCCGAGGTACCACATCTTCACGCCGTAAGGCTTCTCATGACCGTTGGCATTGCGCTGCTCGGCCCACCAGCTGTTCCCCTCGTGGTTGGTATATTCCACGATGGCCATGGCATCGCGCATGTCACCGGTGCCGAGATTGATGGTATACATGGGCTCGGTTCCGACCTTCTCTGCCCAGTGCAGGTATTCATCGTGCCCCACCTCGTTGGTATAGTACTGATACCAGGCAGGATCCAGCGCTACCTTGCGCTCGCTCTTGGGTCCGATGGAATTTTTCCAGTCCCAGCCGGAGACAAAATTGCCGCCGGGCAGACGGCAGGCCGGCATACCGGTCACCTTCAGCGCGTCGATGACATCCCTGCGGAAGCCTTCCTCATCCGCGGTCGGATGCTTCGGATTGAACATGGTCCCGTTGACCATGGTTCCGATCGGCTCGAGAAAGGTGCTGAACAGTCTCGGACTGATCTCCCCTGTCTTATACAGAGGATGGATCGTAATTTTCGCTTCTTTGCTCATATTGTGTATCCCCCTTTTCGGCAATGTCGCGATCGGTCTTTCGTTTTGCCTTTATATCATAAAAAACAGAGGACATATTTCTATATCCTCTGTTTTCATCTTTTCCTCATTTTGTAAGATGGTTCCCGCTGCGCCTCAGCAGCCCCTGGCCTTCAGATCCTCCACCAGCTTCACATAGAACTCCCGCACATCGAACCCGGGAAGATTGGCACGATTTAAGTCGATCATGTCCCCGTGCGAAATGCCCCGCTTTCCTTTGTTTTTCAGGAATGTATAATTCTCTCCCCAGCGGAAGGAGGGCTCGCCTACCAGTCCGTCGTTCGGTCCGTCAAAAAACCGAACCAGATGATAACTCATATTGAGCGGAAATGCACCGCTTCCGGCCCTCTTCATCATGGAGCCGACGCTCTGCGTATAGATGCCGGCCGCGCGGTAGTCGAAGCCTTCCGTCTTCTCCCACAGTCCTCTGCAGGCCGAGGCCGTCAGGTCCGTGACCGCCTCGATAAAATCCGGGTCCGGATCCCCAAGCTTTTTCAGGGTGGAATTGTAGGCATGGGATACGGTATCTTTCAGCTTCTCCGGCGCTTTGCCAAGGAGATACTCGGCAAATTCGCATCCTCTGTGGGGCGTGTTGATTGTCGTCAGGGAGGCCACATAAGGCGCCACCCCCTTGGTCGCGATCGCCATGCGGGTATCGAGGCCGCCCTTGGAATGGGCGATCACATTGACCTTCCCGCAGCCCGTGGTCTTCACGATCTCACGGATCCGCTGCGCCAGTTCCTCCGCGCACTCCTCCACACTCGCCGCCGACTGGTGATTCCCGTAAAAGCAGGTCGCACCGTTTTTTTCCAGTTCCGCCGGAATCCGCCCCCAGTAATTGAGGTATTTCGAATCGCGGAAAAAGACGCCGTGCACCAGCAGGATCGGATATTTTGTCTGACAGATGCGGTCGGCGGCCCGCCTTTTATCCAGGCGATGCTTGCGCTCTTCAAAGATGACCTCGCGCAGGGTGACGGAGATGATGATGCACAGCAAGACCACATGAACGACAGGAATCCATCCGCAGATCAGCCCGATCACGCGCAGCTTTATGCCGAGCTGCACGGAGGTCAGATACACAGCGATCATCCCTGTCCAGAACAGGACAAGCTCCAGGGCAAAACCCGACAGAAGGTGCATCCACCGCGTGCGGAAAACCTCCCGAACGCCCGCTTCCGACAGATCCCGGATCAGGTCTGCCGAATAAAGGATCGTCGACACCAGGAAAGCGATCAGAAGGAGGCACCCGGTCGCAAGGAAGATCTGTCTGGCTCTGGTATAGTTCGGTTCCGTTTTCATTCGCTTCTTCTTCCTTTTTCGGAGTTTGTCCCTGTATTACAGGCATGACTCCCATTTTTGACGTTTCGCCTGTCTCATTATATTGGATTTTGAGAGGCTTCACAATCCCGGAGAAAAAGCGCTTTCCAAACCCTGCCGTCAGCTTGCAAGGTCCTTCTTCCGATATTTTCCGAAGGCGCACGCCAGCGATCCAGCGATCACGGCGACCCCCAGAAGATAGGAGGCCGCTGCGATCTCCTTCCCGGCAAAGAGGTCGGAGGCATTCGCGAAGGAAAAGGGTCCCAGCACGATCCAGTCCTTCAGATCCGGGATCACCCGCCCGGTCAGGTCAAACACATAGAGCAGCAGCGCGATCCCGATCCCCGTTCCGATCCTGTTTTTCCGGGAAAAAGCGGACACGGCCATGCACAGCGCCGCGATCTCCAGGTTCATCAGAAGCTGGGATGCGAGGAATTTCAGGAAAAGATCCGTTTCCAGGTGCTCGCCGATGCAGACCAGGCCGAGGACGTACAGGCAGCCGGTGATGATCGTAAAAAGAAGGAGCGCCGATACCACGGAGCAGGCCTTGGCGGTGATCACGCCGCCTCTGGAAACCGGCAGGGAATAAAGGAATTCCCCGGTGTGGCCATCCTCCTCCTTCGAGAGGACGGAGATGGCCAGGATCGCCGCAAACATAGCACTTCCAAGGCTGTGAACGACACCGACCTCCGTCGAAAAAAATCCGGCGATCGTACCGATCCCCAAAGTACTCATTCCAAAGGCATCCGAGAAGGCGCCCATGTTGGAAAAGCTCTCGGACAAAGCAGCCATGTCCTCCGTCATGCTCGTATACAGCAGAATGCAGAAGAGTCCGATCCCGCCGACGGACAGGCTCCAGATCAGGATACTTTTCAAATTTTGCCGCATCTCATGTTTCCAAAGCGTCATCTTCTTACGCCTCCTTTCCGCTTTTTTCTTCGTAATAGCCCATGAAGATCTCCTCGATCGAGGGATCCGTGATATTCAGCTGCGTCACATTGTGGCCGGCCAGCTCCGAAAGCAGCGTGTTCAGGTCGCCGGAGTAGAGGTAATCCCGCTCTTCCCCGTCGATCACGGCCTGCACCCGCTTCGCGTTCGTGTGGGTCAGATCCGACACGCTTCCGCTGCTCACCAGCCTTCCTTCCTTCAGGATCGCCACATTCCGGCAGTAACGCTTCACCTCCGGCAGGACATGGGTGGAGAGCAGGCAGGTCGCGCCTTCCCGGACATATTCCCCGATGAGTTCAAAAAAAGTATTCTGCATCAGCGGATCCAGGCCGCTCGTGGGCTCATCGAAGATAAAAAGACGGGGCCGGTGCTGCATGGCACAGACAATGCTCACCTTTTTGCGGTTCCCGAGGGAAAGCTCGCTTATCCTGCGGCCCGTATCCACCTCCAGCCGCTCGCAGAGCTTTGCCGCCTCGGCCGAGCAGTCCGCTCCCCGGACATCCGCCGCCAGCCTTAAGACCTCCCGCACGCGCATCTCCGGGTAAAAATTGGCCTCCGAGGGCATGTATCCGATCTCCCGCAAAAGGGCCACATGGTCCCTGCGCGCATCCTTTCCCAGAATGCGGATGTCTCCTTCGTACTGCAAAAACCCGAGCATCGAGCGGATGGTCGTGGATTTGCCGGCACCGTTCGGACCTAAGAATCCGAAAATATCGCCCTCCGAAACGGAGAAGGACACCTGCTCCACGCCGCGGTGCTTCCCGTAATGCTTGGTCAGTCCGGTAATTTCGATCGCCTGTCTCATTTCCTGTACCTCCTTTCGATGCACCTTCCGCACATCGTCGTCCGTATCGTCTCCGGGATCTGTGGCTTACGATTTCATCTTAACGGCAAAAAAATACGGGAGCAATGGCTGCTCCCGTAAGTGACACTTATTTGCCCCCAAACTGCACTGATCGTCCTCTTCCTTCTACGGCTCCTTTTCTTTCTCCGAGCGCGCCTGAAACAGTTTCAGGTCCTCGTTGAGCTTTTTGTCATCGATCCGTCGCTTGGTCAGATAGATCAGAAAGACGCAAAGGTACAGAAAAAGGACATAAGCCGCAAAGCCGATCGTCCAGCCGATGCTCCTGTCAAACCAGGAAAAAGCGAAGGACAGACCGGTATAGATCGCGGTACAGACCAGCATCCCCGCCAGCTCCCTTCCCTGCAGGCGCTCCGCCTCATCGAAATTGCGGAAAGCATAGACCTGCAGGTACCCGATGGCGTAGCAAAGGAGGATCATCTCTGTCATGTGCTGGATCTCCGCCGTCACATCCCCGCTGACCAGGCGCTGCACACAGTAATAAAACAGGATCGCGAAGAAATAGAGACAGGCCTTGAACTCGATCCCGATCTCCTGGGTCAGGTACCGTTCCCAGAGGGAAAGCTTCTTCCGGTCCTTTTGGTCAGCCCGGTTCCTGCTGCCATTCGGTTCTTTCTCCACGGCGCGCACCTCCTTTCTTCAGTCTGCTGCGCAGATCCGATGCATAAGTCCTCGAAATGAGAATGTGTTCTCCGCCGCGCATGGTGGCGTCGATCCGGTTTGAGGGAAGACTTCTGAGGCGCTCGATCTTGTCGATGTTCAGGATCATAGACTTGCTGCAGCGGAAGAAACGGATGTCATCCAGCATCTGTGACAGAGCGGTCAGGGACTGCCCCAACCGCACCACCGCCTTTTCCGTGTAGGCAAAGGTGCGGTCATCGACCGATTCGATATAGAGAATGTCCCCGGCCGGGACCTGAACGGTCTCCTCGTCTGCCTTTCCGGTGAGGGTCATGCAGTGCCCCTGCAGAAATTCCAGGACCCGCTCCACATCCGGCGTCAGCGCGTCATAGGTGACGGAGACCTCCTCCTCCGCGCCGGGAATCTGATGAATCGTTACCTTCATTCGCATCTTCCCGTCTTACGTTACTCAAAGCACCAGGTCTTCAGCATCACATCGCCTGCTGCCGCAAAATACAGATTGCATACCCCTTCCGCACCGGAGACCTCCGCAGAGATTTCCTGCAGTTCGTCCGAGGCCGGAACCCGGAGGAAGGCGAGAACCTCCCCGTTTACGGTTCCCTTCGTCACGCGGATCCAGGTGCCCTCCGCGGACTGAGCACAGAGCTTTACCTTCTTTGCGCCGGAGGCAAAATCCACGCCCGATACGCCGATCCAGTCGCCGGCTCCGAGCAGGGCCTGCGTCTCGCCGAGGCCGCTTATCTCCACGCCGGCCTGCCACGCGAAGCTGCTCGCGCTCTGCTCCGCGAAGGCATCCACATTCGAGAGCTGCTTCACGCCCTCGGTCGTACCGCGCGCATTCCCGAACAGTCCGTCCGCCATGGGGAGCTTATCCACATGCGTCGTGCGGTATCCCAGCATCTCCCCGTACATCTCCCGGTTCAGCATCTCCGCGTGATAAAAGATATACTGCTCTCCTTCGAAGGAGATGATCGTGTGATGATTGTTGCCGGTGGTGCCAAAGAAATCGCCCGGATTGTTAAAACAGGTGCCCTGATATGTGAAGGGGCCCATCGGGGAATCCGAAGTCATGTAGCCGATCCGCGCGATCCCGAGCGGGTTCTCCCCCGACCAATTGGTGCAGTAGGAATAATAATAGGTATCGCCGATCCGGTTGATGCAGGAATCCTCAAATCCCCAGGGCACATCGATCACCGCGGGTACTCCGTCCAGATGCAGCATGTCATCCGTCAGCTTCACCACGCGGAAGCTTCCCGGATCCGCTTCTCTGCCTTCCGGAACCCCGCCGCCGAAGTACAGATATCCGTTCCCGTCCTCATCCGCCAGAACCGCCGGGTCGAAGAGCCAGGGCACGCCCTCGATGCCGGGCGTATTTCTCGGAACGATGGCCTCGCCCAGGGGATCCTCCCAGGGACCCGTCGGGGAATCCGCGCGCAGGACGCCGATGCCGTTTCCGCTGTTTGCAAAGTACAGGAAAAACTGCTCCTTCCCTCCGATCTGCTTGTGGCAGGCGCAGGGTGCCCAGGAATTGCCCGCCCAGGAGGCGATGCCGTCCTTCCCGGCCACGGGAATGGAGCCGTGATCCTCCCAGTTCACCAGATCGGAGGAAGACATCATGTTGATGGAACGGATCTTGCCGTAATCATTTTTTTCCTTCCGCTGCGGGAGTGCATCCCCGTCGTTGGTCGCGTAGACATACACTCTGCCGTCATAGACCATCACCCCCGGATCCGCGCAAAAGCGCTGGGTGATGCAGGGATTGTGGCTGAGCAGATTCTTGAAGCTCTTGCCCGGTTCCACCTCCTGAAACGCTTTTTGGGCCTGTTCGATCTCGTTTGTGTTCATATCGCTTTCTTCCTCTCCCTCTTTTGCTGCTTCGCTGCCTGCTGCGCCCTGCTCCGGTGCGCTCCCGGTCGGATCCTGCAGGGAATCTCCCGCCACAGGGACTGCTTCTGTCGTCTGCGCTGCGTCTGCGGGGCTATTTGCGGGTCCGGTTCCCGCGCTCCCGCAGGCCGTGAGCGTAACGGCCAGCAGACAGGCCATCGTCAGGTGCCTTTTTTTCATAAGTTACAGCCTCCCGTGATAATACACATCCAGGTCGACATCCCCGTCGATCCCGTCGATCCGGCCGGTGCAGGAGTGCTGCCACATGAAATAGTCCCCCGCATAAGAGGTGGATTTCGTGTAATGCGCCAGCCACACCGGAAGCTTTTTCGGACAGGTCCAGACATTCTCCTGAAAATTTTTGCTGCCGTACAGGCAGGCCGCATAACCGTTCTCCTCCACCGCTGTCTCAAAGACCTTCAGACAGTTGTTCAGATCGGCCAGATTCATGCCGTAGCGCTCGAAATTCTTATAGTCCTCCCAGTCGTAGGCGATCGGGAAATCCAGCGCCTGTCCGTCCAGCACCTTCATCAGGTAGGCGACGCTTTTTCGCACTTCCTCCGCACTGCCCTCCTCCGCGTGCCAGTAGATGCCGATCTTCAGACCTGCTGCCTTCGCACCGGCGAGATTCGCCGAAAAATACCGGTCGGTGTAAAGCTCCCCGTCGTCGAGGCCGCCGATCCGCATATAGACAAATTCGCAGCCTGCTGCCTTCACTTTCTCAAAATCCACGTCGCCCTGCCACCGGGAGATATCGATCCCGATGTCGGTTTCGTCCGTTTTGTACGCGGCCGCAAAATCGGAGAAAGCCTCCCGCTCCCTGTCCGGTCCGGGAGAAAGCTCCGTCACCACGCGGACCTTCATCTCTTTGGAGGTCGTATGCCCGGCATCGTCCGTAAGGCGGATCGTAAGCGGATATTCCCCGAGCACCGAGGTATCGACCGATCCGGTCACCTCGAGATCCACGTTCCGGTCCGCGTCGTCTCCATAGCCGATGTAATTGTGGATGTCAAAGGCCTTGCCCAGCTTTACTTCCGGAGAAGACGAAAAACTTAAGAAAACCGGTGCCTGCGTATCCTCCGGCAGATCCTCGGAGGGCTGTTTTCCGTCGTCGTCCGCTTCGTCTCCCTGCTCTCCGGAAGGCTTCTCATCCCCGGATTCCCCGGCATCGTCCCCGCCGGGCTTATTTTCCTCCGCTGCATCGTCCGCAGGGGTGTTTTCCGTATCCTCTTTGTCCGCCGCCGGGTCCGCATCTTCCGCCGGGTCCGCGTCCGGAGCCTGCGCATCTTCCGAAGCGCCTTCTTCCGGCTCTGCAGCAGCCGGTGATGTCCCCGCAGGCGTGGCGGCTGTCTCCGCGGAGGCTATCTGAATCGCTCCCGGATCTTCCGCTGTCCGGGTCTCCTCGCTGCCTGCGTCTTCCGCTATGTCCGCAGCGGGCGCGGCCTCGCCTTGCGCAGCGGACTGCGGGATCTCCTCCCGGATCTCCTCGAGCGCGAATACCGGTTCCTCCGGCTCCCCGCTACCGGTAAATTCCGGGAACAAAACACAGATCCCCAGGAACCCGACTGCCAGGAAGGATAGCATTCCCGCCACAATATATAAAAATCTCTTATTCACCCTCATAAGACAATACTATCCTCTTTCCGTTCCATACTCCGCTCATAATCGATCAAGATCTTTTTATTTTATCCCTTCGTCAGGCAGCTCCGGCTTCCTCACATATCAAAAATACTCATCTGAACATACTTTTCCGGAAATTCATTCATGTACTGAAAGCACGCATCCGGATCGGAGAGCATCCCGTTCTCTTTGCAGATTCTCCGGAAAATACCTTTCAGTTCTCCGGCCCTCGGGCTCGGCAGTTCATAGGAATTGCCATACCGCTGTATGTACTGTTCCTTCATCCCCGGAAAATGCCGGTCAAGCGCGGCATAATAATACTCTCTGTCGCCCTCCCGCAGGGTCAATCCCATTCCGAAATCGATGACTCCCTTCACTCCCGCGCGAGCGCATTCCTTCAGGATCATCGTGACATTTTCCTCTGTATCGTTGAGGAAGGGAAGGATCGGCGTCATCCATACAATGGTCGGAATCCCGCGTTTTTGCATTTCGCACAGGACCTCGATGCGCCGTCTTGTGTTGCAGACATTGGGTTCGAGGATCCTGCACAGATCATCGTCGTAGGTTGTAAGCGTCATCTGCACGACACATTTCGCGGAAGCATGGATCTCGGCTAAAAGATCGATGTCCTGAAGGATGCGGTCCGATTTCGTCTGGATCGTCACTCCGAAGCCATATTGCCGGATGATCTCGAGACATTTTCTGGTCAGTCTTAAGCTTTCCTCACAATGCATGTACGGGTCCGACATGGAGCCGGTTCCTATCATACATTTTCGTCGCTTCGACTTAAGGGCCTGCTCGAGGAGCTCCGGCGCATTCTGCTTGACCTCTATGTCCTCAAACGGATGCGAAAACTGATAGCAACTGCTCCTGCTGTCGCAGTATATACAGCCATGACTGCACCCGCGGTACAGATTCATCCCGTAATGGCCGTTACTTCCGTTCAGTATTCCTTTGGCATTTACAAAATGCACCGTCCCGTTCTCCTTTGAATAGGCGCTCTGGCGTCATTTCATGAATCATCTCACTCCGTGATCCGCTGCATTTCTTCCGCGAATGCGGTCTGAAACGCATCCTGTTCTGCTTGCCGGGCGTTTTCGTCCATTCCCGCTATTTTTTCGGATCCGAGGAATCGCAGCTGCCGCGCGGCTTTTTCGGTTTTGATCGCCACCTGCGTGTACTCCGGTCCGATCAAAAGCAGCTTCATGGCGTCTTCCGGCTCCAGGAAGCCGCTGGTGGTGATGCCGAGGGTATCAAAGATCGTATCATTTGCAATGGGCCCGATGACCACGTCCGCCTGCAGTCCATCCTTTCCCCTGCGGTTTTGAAAGATATACGCAAACCACTCCCGGGTCCGTTCAAAAACGTGCACATCCAGACTGCTCTCATCCAGCTCGTAGGCGTTAACGACGGCATTGTCCCGGGCCCAGCGGCAGGTAAATTCCCTGTCCGGCGTCAGATAGAAGCCCCAGCCAAAGTCCGCATTTTTCCTGCCGAAGTGAATATCCGGATGCAGGATTTCTCTGTCACTGGTATGATATAGGATCATTGGCCGGCTCCTTTCTGATTTAGTCCCACATATTTCTCTTGTTGACCTTCTTATAGGCCTTTGCCCACTTGGAGATTTCTTTTTTCATCGCGTGATTGCTGGTATTCTCCCTGCCAAGGCTTTTGTATAATTCATACCTTTCTGCGGATAATTCCCCGCTTGCGATGGCTGCTTTTATCGCGCAGCCCGGTTCCGTATCATGCCGGCAATTGCTGAACCGGCATCTGCTCTCCAGTTCCACTATATCCGAAAAAGTTTCATCAATTCCATCCTGCACATTGGCCATACCGACTTCGCGCATTCCGGGAGTATCTATGATCGTTACACCACCGGAAAGTTCGATCAGCTTGCGATAGGTGGTCGTGTGTCTTCCCTTGTCATCCTCTTCCCTGATTTCGGATGTCTTCATGACCTCTTCCCCGGTAAGGGAATTGATCAGTGTCGATTTTCCGGCTCCGGAAGAACCCATCAGGCATATGGTCGTTCCGGGAGTCATATATTCCTTCAGTTCCTCAAGACCGATCCCATAGATCGCAGAGATCGTATGGACGTGTACTTTGTCGGATATCTGCTCCACTTCCCGCACATACCTTCCAGGGTTGCTGCAAAGATCGGATTTTGTAAGGATCACAACCGGCGCTGCTCCGCGGGCAATGGCAATGCTCACATATCTCGCGATACGGTTATAGCTGTAGTCTTCGTTAAGAGATGTGACGATAAAAAGGTAATCCACATTGGCTGCCATATACTGCATAACTCCGGTTTTCGCCTGATCCGGCCTTTGCAAAAAGCTCTTTCTCTCACAGACGGACTGGATCAGGGAATCTCCCTGCCTGTTATACAAAAATGTCACATAGTCGCCTACAACCGGTAATTTTTCCGTGTCTTCCCCGTAAAAACTCCCCTTCAGTTTCGCCGGGATCTCCTGCTCCCAGAACCTGATCTTATAACTGTTTTTGCCAACCTCCGAAATCCTTCCCAGTTTCTCAACATGAAGCCACTGGCAGGAAAGCTTTAAGGGCTTGTAATACGGAAAGCGCTTTGTAAATTCTTCGATTTCCTTTTCATCCTCACACGCCTCAAAGACCGGCGCCTCGTAAAAATATCCGTGAATATCTTCAAAGCCCTCATTCAGCGGGAGTGCCATAAAGGCATCGGCATTCCCAAAGGCCGGATGATGGATGTCAAAATGATCGCATGTCACAAATCCGTGCCTGGGATAATACTCCGGCTCCCCGCATATTACGATTCCTTTATATCCGGCTTCCTTGGCCAGCGGCAGCGTTTCTTTCAGAAGAAGCGAGCCTATTCCCATACAAAAGCACGTTGGTTCCACTGCAAGCGGACCGAAGGTTAACACCTCATGTTCTATTTTACCATCCACGACTTTCGCTTTGGAATAAAAAATCGCACCGACAATCTTTCCGTCAAGCACGGCGACATGACTCAGGTCCGGCAAATATTCATCCGCGCTGCGAAGCTGATGGACGAGCAGATGCTCATTGCACCCCGGACCGTGCAGGTTCCAGAAGGCTCGCATGGTCATTAGTTCTGTAGCATAAGCATCTTCCTTTGTTTCTTTTCTGATCGTAATCGTATTCAATTTTTCGTCTCCTTATATTTCTTACATGATCCATTTACAAGTTCCTGATCGTATGGAGACCTTCTAAGCCGGAAAACCGCCCGAAAAGGGCAAAAGAAAACCGTGACGGATACGCCACGGTCAAAAACCCAAAATCATATATCCCTATAAGCAGGGATTAAAAGGCAGAAACCGAGGTCATCATACGATATACATTTACACTCTCATATTTTTCTACACGCATTATGATTCCCTCACTTTCCTTCAGATTTTTATCATCCAGAACATTACATCACAGATCGGCGGTTAAGTCAATGCCTCCACGTTTTTTGTTGCGGATCTATGGATCACGGAAACGTGCGTGATCTCGTTTGCCTCATCCGCATACTCTTTATCAAAATGCATGCCGATCGCTTCTGCCGTTTT
>JAFYEE010000073.1 GCA_017544405.1 Lachnospiraceae bacterium | reverse complement strand
TAGTAATAATCGTAAGCGGTCTCCGCAAGATCTCCGAACATTTCCCAGAGGCCGGAGCGGCGTCCCGTGGCATCGTCCGCCTCCGCAAAAGCCAACCCGCCGGCAGAGAGCGACCGTCCGTCGGAGCGGCACGCCAAAAGCGGATGCGCGCGCCCGGTCCGGGTCACCTGCTGGCTGTAATTGCTCTCCAGCAGAGCCGTTTCATTTTCATAGGCAAAATCAGTCCAGGCCGCGTAGAGCAGCTTCATATAAGCTTCATCGATCAGGGCAAGGATTGCTTTGTCCCCTTCATAGCTGCTCTCGTTGGCTTCGACCATATCGTCGATGAGGATCCTGGCCAGGTCCGGCGTGGAGATGGAAGAGTTCGCATTCAGCGCCTTCACCCAGCCCGTGTAGGACCAGCCGAGTCCGGACTCAAAGTCCTCGGAGAGGATCATGTAATCACAGTAATCGTAGAGCGCGCAGGTGATCTCCATGCAGGACATGATGCAGCTGTCCATGCCGATGAAATCGAAGAAGACACCGCCCTTTTTCAGTGCCGTCTGCATCTCATCCACCGTGAGCGTGGCTTCCTCGCTCTGGAACTCATCATATCCGAAACCGTAGACGGGCCCGCCACCGTGATCCCAGAGGATCAGGATATAGCGGTCTGCAGGATAATTGGCCGCCCCACAGCAGATGAAATCCGCCAGGGTACCCGCGTCCGTACAGTCGAGCTGGGAGAGGGAATCGTCCACGAGTTCCAGTCCTTTTCCCTTCACCCGGTAGCGCTGGGTCTTCTTGGAGGAAATGCCAAAGGCAGAATCCCATTTTTTGGTCCCCATGGTCTGGACCAGGAAATTCACCCGATCGGAGCTGCCGGCCTTCACGATCTCCGAAAGATCCTCCGTGGCTTCGCCGTCATCGCTCTCCAGATTGGATCCGTTCAGATACAGAAGCACCGTGACGGTGTCCGTTCCGTCTCCTTTGAGCCGGACGAGGTGATCGCGGATCACCCCCTCCGCGAGAAGCGTCTGATAACCGGAGGAACCGCCGGAACCATTCGCGGAGAAAGCGCCGGAGCCGGAAGGTTCGTCCTCCGATCCCCCGATCCATAAGCCGCCAGACTCGTATTCCGATCCGTCCGCATACCAGTCCTCCCCGGGACGGGCGGAGCCGGGGGCGTCTTCCGAAAGCTCCGGATCGTAATCGCCCTCCTCGGTGACATAGCCGGAATCCGTACCGGTATCCGTATCGGACAGAAAGTCCTCCGGCAGAGCGACGAACGCAAAGGCAAAAATCACAATGATGATAATCAGAAACAGGATCATTCCTTCTCCTTCATAACGCTCATGTAGGCGGGTCGGATGATCTTATCCATGCAGATCAGCTCCTCCATGCGGTGAGCGCTCCACCCGACAATGCGGGCGACAGCAAACATAGCTGTGTAAAGCTCCTGAGGGATTCCCAGCATCTCATAGACAAATCCGCTGTAGAAATCCACATTGGGGCTGACACCCTTGTAAATGCGGCGCTTCTCCGCAATCAGCTTCGGAGCGAGCAGCTCGATATTTTCATAGAGCTTGAGCTCCTTGAGCTTTCCTTTCTCCACCGCAAGACGATCCACATAGGACTTGAAGACGCGCTCTCTGGGATCGGAGAGGGAATAGACGGCGTGTCCCATGCCGTAGATCAGTCCCTTGCGATCGAAGGCTTCGCCGTCCAGGATCAGGGAGAGGTAGCGCTCTAACTTCTCCACATCGTTCGGGTCAGGCACATTGCGGCGGATGTCGGCCATCATCTCCATGACCTTGATATTGGCACCGCCGTGCTTGGGTCCCTTCAGGGAGGACATGGCCGCCGCCATCGTGGAGTAGGTATCGGAACCGGAGGAGGTGACCACGCGGGTGGTGAAGGTGGAATTGTTGCCGCCGCCGTGCTCCATGTGCAGGATCAGCGCGGTGTCGAGCACCTTCGCCTCCGTGAGGGTGTATTTTTTGTCCGGACGAAGCATCATCAGAAGGTTCTCGGCTGTGGAGATCTTCTGGTCCGGGTGGTGAATGAACATGCTCTCGTTTTTGACATAATGGTTGTAGGCATTATAGCCGTAAACCGCAAGCAGCGGATACTCCGCGATGAGCTGAATGCACTGGCGCAGGGAATTACCGACACTCGTGTCACGAAGTCCGCGGTCGTAGGAGGCGAGCGTCAGGATGCTGCGTGTCATGGAATTCATGATGTCCTCGGAGGGCGCTTTCATGATGACATCCCGGGTAAAATTCTTGGGCAGTGTCCGGCATTTTCCGATCAGCTCGCGAAATTCCGCCAGTGCCGCATCATCCGGAAGCTCCCCCATCAGAAGAAGGTAGGCGATCTTTTCAAAACCGAACTCACCGGGGCCGAGGGATCCGATCAGGTTTTCCACGCGGTATCCGCGGTACCAGAGCTCTCCGTCACAGGGAGTCTTGGTATTGCCGTTGATTTCAAAGGACTTGATCTTGGAGATATTGGTCAGACCGGTGAGAACGCCGTTGCCGTTCAGATCACGCAGTCCGCGGTTGACACCGTACTCGAGATAAAGCTCGGGTGCGATGGAGTCATTTTTGCGGCAAATAGGTTCCTGCCGCTGGATGTACTCGTTCAAAAGAGATTTCATGTGGCTCCTTTCTGCGACCGGGGTCACGTTACCATACTAAACTAACAGTACAGTTCCATAATATCAAAAACCATGGGAAAATTGAAACAGAAAAATGGTGGAGCAAAAACGCATTTTTGATATAGTGATTTTTTTGCCCCTATGGTAAAATAATACACAGCCTAGCAAAAAGGGGGACAAACGCATGTATCCGCAGGATGCAGGGCAGGGCCTGAAGGAGATACCTTTCCCACAGGCCGAGCAAGTGAAGATTCACGGACGTACGACGCGGGGACTGGACTTTCTGCCGCTTTTGTGGAATCACAGCGGGATCGAAGTAAACTGTACCGGCGCGGAGCTCTGGGTCGCTTTGGAGGTCGATTGCGGATTCCATGAGCCCTGGGTCGCATCGGAGCTGAACGGCGCGCTGATGAGCCGGCAGATGCTGCTTCCCGGGATCCGGGAGATCTGCCTGTACCGCAACATGACGCCCGGCGTTGTGAAGAATGTGAAGTTCTACCGGGAGCTGCAGGCGATGAGCGAGGACGACCGGTGCCATGTGCTGGTGAAGGGATTTTTCACCGACGGAGAGTTCCTTCCGGTGGAGGATCCTCCTTATAAGATCGAAATCATCGGCGACAGCATTTCCTCCGGAGAGGGTACTTACGGAGCGACGCCCGACACGGACTGGCTGGCGATGTACATGAGCAGCAGCCGGCACTACGGAAGGCTTCTCGAGAAGATGCTTCACGCGGATGTGCGGATCATCTCTCAGGGCGGCTGGGGCGTATACTGCGGCTGGGACAACGATGTCCGCCACAATATCCCTTCCGTATACGAAGCGACCTGCGGTCTGGCTACCGGAGATTTCAATGAAAAAGTGCTCCGCACGCAGGAGCCGAATGATTTTGCCTCCTGGCAGCCCGACGCGATCATCGTCAATCTCGGCACCAATGACGCTTCCGCTTTCGAGCAGCCACCGCTGGAGGTACCCGGCGTCGGTGTGTGCAAGCAGCGGAAAAATCCGGACGGCTCCTATGTCCGGGAGGATCAGGAAAAGGTGATCCGGGCGGCGGAAGATTTCCTTAAGATGCTCCGCAGGCACAATCCGAAGAGCCACATCGTGTGGGTGTACGGAATGCTCGGATACAATCTGACACTGACGCTCAGCGAGGCTGTGACGAGGTACCGGCAGGAGACAGGTGACGCGAATGTCGCATTTATCAACCTGCCTTGTACAAAGTGGGAGGAATTCGGCGCCCACATGCATCCCGGATATGCGGCACACGAGGTCGCAGCCGGTGTCTTAAGTGACTATCTCCACTCTGTGTTGGGGATGGACATACATAAATTTTCAGGAAATTTGTAGAGGAGGAACTTAATTATGGCTAGTATGGCAGCTAAGGTTGTCGCGTCTTATCTTGATTCCAAGGAGCTTCACTATCAGATGCTGGACGAGGAGGAGACCTGCATGCGTGTGGGTATGAACCTCGATAACACCAGAATTGATATCTATCTGTTCTTTGAGGAGGACAATCATGATGTCCATATCGTCGGGCGCAATTTCATCAAGGTTCCCGAGGATAAGCTCGAGAAAATGTACAAGGTCGTGAACCAGCAGAACAAGACCTATCGCTGGATGAAGTTCACCGTGAACGAAGATAAGGGCGAGGTCGAGGTAGAGGACGATGCCATCATCCAGCTCGACACCTGCGGCGATGAGGCATTTGAGCTGATCGCACGTATGTCCAATATCGTGGACGAGGCATATCCCGATCTGATGAAGGCGCTCTGGGCATAAGACGGAAATGAAAGATGACTCCGGTCCGGTGACGGGCCGGAGTTTTCTGATTGAAAGAATTCCGCAGGATCCTCCCCCTGCGCGAGAGGAGAAGACACCCATGGAAGGACAGATTTTGCTTTGGATACAGGATACGCTGCGGGGGCCGTTTCTGGATCCTGTGATGACGACCGTCACTCACCTGGGAGATGCCGGGATCGTGTGGGTCGTGATGTCGATCGTGCTACTGGCGGTGAAGCGTACACGAAAGGTAGGGCTGTGCTGTTTTCTGGCACTTCTGATTATGCTGATCGTGAACAATTATGTGATCAAGATTCTGGTGGACCGCACGCGTCCCTATGAGGTGGTGGAGGGGCTCACGGCCATTGTTCCGCTTCCGGGGGATGCTTCTTTTCCCTCCGGGCATACAGCGGCCGGCATCGCGGCAGCGGTTGTACTGATCGGGGAGACGAAGGCAAGATACTGGATCCCTGCGCTGCTATTGGCGCTTCTGGTCGCTTTTTCCAGGATGTATGTCGGTGTGCATTATCCGACGGATGTGCTCGGCGGAGCGATTCTGGGGATTTTGTACGGACTGGCGGGACTGGCGCTGGGACGGATGCTCTGGAGGCGGATGCAGGCAAAGAAAACAGCGCTTCCGGACGCAGGCGATGCGGTGGAGACAGAGACGGAAAATCTGCAAAAAAGATAGCAATTATTGGGTATATTTTTGCCCAAAGCTATGAAAAAATAAGAGAAGAAACCGGGCTTCCGCACCGCGCGGAAAGCTGAAACTGTATGGAAAAGAGGGATGCAAAAATGAAGGTATTAAAGGTTACGGATCCGGAATTTCGCAAGTATGGAAAAGTGGTGAAAAATGTGGACCTGAAGCCCCTCATTGAGGCGATGGCTGCTACGCCCTGCCCCGATGATACGGTGTATGTGGCAGGGGATCCCGCACTGGAGGCAGTGTCCACCTCGAAGGATCTGCAGAGAATCTACTACGGTGAGCTGCCGATCCAGGTCGGCTATTGCAACGGCCACAATCAGAAGCTGAATGCCGTCGAGTATCACAGATGCTCCGAGCTGAATATCGCTGCGACTGATGCGATCCTGATCCTGGGCTGCCAGCAGGACATCGCGGATGATTTCACCTATGATACCTCGAAGATGGAAGCATTTTTCCTGCCCGCAGGCTGTGGCGTGGAGATCTATGGGACGACCCTGCACTATGCACCCTGCGGTGTGGATGGCAAGGGTTTTCGTGTGACCATCGTGCTGCCCCTTGGGACCAATGCTCCTCTGAAGGAGGCACATGAGGCCAAGAACCCGTCCGTCTGCGACAATGAGGACAGACTCCTTGCTGCGGAGAACAAGTGGCTCATCGCACATAAGGATGGCGGCCAGGACGAGGGCTCTTTCCTCGGACTGAAAGGAGAGAACCTCACGGTATAAGCACCGCCGCATATAGCTTCACAGGAACGCAAAACCGGACAGAACGCAAAGGCAGGCCGTGAAAGACCGCCGGGGATCTGTCCGGTTTTTTTCATTTTATGGAAGGATGATGCCTTTCTCCGTGTCACAGAAAAGTGTATAATGGCGATGTGTTGTCCGCAGGCTCCGGAAAGGAACGGGAATATGTCAGAACAGAATCTTGCCTGGAAAGAAATTGAAACAGAACATCTCATACAGGACGAATGGCTGGACTTTCGAAAAAGCACGTATCGGATGCCGGACGGCTCCGTCTGGTCCCCGTTTTACACCTATAGCCGCAAGGACTATGTAGTCATCGTCGCCACGGACGAGGAGGGTCGCTACATCTGTGTCCGCCAGTTCCGCCAGGGACTGCGGGAGGTGACGACGGAATTCCCGGCCGGCGGCGTCGAACCTTCCGAGGGTTCGGATCATACGCTGGAGACAGCGATACGGGAGCTGCGTGAGGAGACCGGGTACGAATCGGATGACTGGACCTTCCTGATGAAGATCCCCGCGAATGCCACGATCTCGGACAATTATGCCTATCTCTATCAGGCGAAGGGCTGCCGCCCGGTGACAGATCAGTCACTGGATGCGACCGAATTTGTCGAGGTCACCACCCTCACTCCCGGAGAACTGGAAGCTCTGATCGCACAGGGCGGATTTCAGCAGGCAATGCATCTTCTGGCGCTTAAGCTGGCAAAGTAGAAGCCTCGCTTGCTTACAGAGCAGTTTTAAGAGGGAAGGATGGGAGAAGCGATGGCGAAGATCATGATCCGGAATGCTGTACCGGAGGATGCGGAAGAGATCCTGCGGATCTATGCGTACTATGTGGAGCACACGGCGATCACCTTTGAATATACGGTGCCGACGGTGGAGGAATTCCGGGAACGGATCCGGCACACACTGGAAAAATACCCATACATCGTGGCGGTGGAAAATGACAAGATTGTCGGATATGCCTACACCGGTCCTTTCCGCGTACGGATCGCCTATGCATGGAATGTGGAAACGACGGTGTATGTGGACCGTAAAAAGCAGGGACAGGGCATCGGAAGGCTGCTCTATGAGGCGCTGGAGGAGGCATCGAAAAAGCAGCACATTCTGAACATGAATGCATGTATCGCGGTGCCGGTGCAGGAGGATGAATACCTGACCGATGAGAGCGAGCAGTTCCATGCGCATCTGGGGTACGAAATGGTCGGTAAGTTCCACGCGAGCGGCTTCAAATTCGGTCGGTGGTATGACATGATCTGGATGGAGAAGCACATCGGGGAGCACACCGCGGATCCGCAGCCGGTGATCCCGTATCCGGAAGCAATGAAAAATCAATGATCGGATGTTTTCTTTGCGGGGAGACTGTCAATCGTTTCCCGGTAGACGACAAACCGGTCGTACAGATACTCCGTGACCAGATTCAGGATCATATTGAGGGCGGTGACCAGATAGTCATTCCAGCCCAGATCCTCTGCCAGGAAATTGCCGCCGATGGTCGTGAGGGGCGTAAATACGAGATAGAACAGCGCCACGAGCAACATGGATTTGGGGATATTCGCGTCCGAGCGGAAGGTGTATCTGCGATTCAGCGTAAAATTCCACAAAACCGAGGCCACCAGAGCGATCAGATAACGGGGCCAGTAGCTCCAGCCGGTACATTCCGTCAGCAGGGCGAATAGCCCTGCCTCGATGATGCCGGCCGAAGCCGAAAAAAGTACAAATTTGATGGTTCGGATAAGTTCGGTCGATTTCTTTTTTGCTGTGTCGTTCATTCCTTGGAGTCTTCCTTTTCGTCATTTCTTTCTATTCTTCAACTCTTTGCAGATCCGGTCGTATTCCTCCTCATCCAGCTTGTAATGCTTCTTGTAGATAAAATAGGAGAGTAGCAGCAGCGCGTACGGAAGCAGCGTCATGCAAAGCAGAAGTCCGACGGACTGGTAGGATCTGACACCGGTTAAGAGGGACTCGATCAGGGACAGCTTCTCGGTCTCTGTGATGGTGCCGAGTTCTGCCTGCTGCTCGTATCCGGAGATCCCGTTCATGAAATCGGTGGCCTTGAAGATCGCGTAGCTTCCGGTCGTCAGGATGACGACAAAGGCGGAGCTTAATTTGGTCAGGAAGGGGCGGAGCGAGGTGATGATGGCCTCGTCCCGGGTGCCGAACCGGTACTCGTTGTATTCGACCGTGTTGATGATGGAGATCATCAGGATCAGGTAATAGCCGTACTGCCCGAACATGGACAGCGTGTAGCCGACCGTCACGAGCCAGAACTTGCCCATGCCGCCGGGGAGCAGGATCCCGGACAGGATCATGATCGCGTAGCCGATGCCCGCTGCGATGGCAAGCAGCTTCATCAGAGGCTTGCGATGCATCCTGCGGGAGATGGCCGGATAGAAGATCATGAGGAAGGCCGTCGCGGAGACACCCACCGTCGAGAAGATCGAGTAGAGCCCGCCGCGGTAGCCGAACGCAAAATAGATATAGGTCGCGCCGAGGCCGCCGATGACAAGGCCGCTTCCCGTCTCCTGCAGGAGGAAGGTCAGGGAGACCCACATGAGCTGGTCGTTCTGCGAGATCGTCTTCACCAGCTTCTTAAAGCTGAAGGGCGGCGCTGCTTCCTGCATGTCGTCCCTGCGCTCGTGCGCTCCGAAGACGGTGAAGGCGAGGAAGAGGGGCGAGAGGATGCAGACGATTATCGCCACGATGCCGTAGGAGGCCGCTGCACTTTTGCCGATGGCATGCTCGCCGGCGGTCAGCAGCGGGATTAGCATCGAAGCCAGCGTTCCGCCGATGCCGGCCATCAGGGTCGCGCGGCTGGTCAGCTGGTTGCGGCGGTTGGAATCCGAGCTCAGAGCCGGAACCATGCCCCAGTAGGAGATGTCATGCATGGTGTAGGTGATGCTGAAGAGAATGTAGGCGATCCCGAAAAATACGATGAAATTCCAGCCGTCCAGGCGGGTGTTGAAGATCGCACTGACCACGAAGCCGCTGGAGATGATGCCGATGACCAGCCACGGCTTAAACTTGCCATAGCGGGTACGGGTGCGCTCGATGATATTGCCCATGATCGGGTCGTTCAGCGCATCGAACACGCGGGCGCCAGCCATGATCGCCGTGATCGCTGCGAGCTGTCCGCCGCTGAGCTGCTTGGTAAACAGAATGTAGGTCAGAAGAAAATTGGAGATCAGACAGTAGACCATGTCCCGTCCGATGGTGCCCACGGGATACATGGTCAGGTTCCGCTTGTCATATCGCGCCTGCGGATCCGCTCCGTTTGCTTCCTGTCCGGGCGCCTCGGGCCCGTTCCCCTTCAAAACATTTTTCTGCGACATTTCGTACCTCCCTCACCCATTTCGATCGTGCTAAAATAAGACTGTATTCATTGTAGCACACTCCGGAGAAAAGAGGAGAGTACAAATGGGAAAAGAGCATCGCACGGTATCCATGGACAGCACGATCGGGGCATTGTATGACACACCTGTCGGACATGATATTCTGGCCAAGGTCCTTTTGCAGCTGAATGTAAGCGAAGGCGTGCTGAAAAATCCTGTCCTTTCGCATGTAAAGCTCCGTACGCTGCAGCGCATCGCAAAGGGCAAAATCGGAGAGGAACTGCTCCCTGCGATCCTGAAACTCGTAAACAGTGAGAAGGATCTGCCGGCGGAAGGCTCCGGCCCGATCCGGCCGGCGTGGTGGAAGGAAGCCGTCTTTTACCAGATCTATCCGCGCAGCTTCTATGACGCGAACGGGGACGGCATCGGGGATCTGAAGGGCATCCTGGAAAAACTGGACGATCTGAAAAGTCTGGGCGTAGATGCCCTCTGGCTCTCACCGATCTATGACTCGCCGAACGATGACAACGGATACGACATCCGCGATTATCGGAAAATCATGACCGAGTTCGGAACGATGGAGGATTTTGACGCGCTGCTGGAGGGCGTTCACAGCCGCGGCATGCGCCTCATCATGGACCTCGTGGTCAATCACACCTCCGATGAACACGCCTGGTTCCAAAAGGCACTGGAGGATGAACATGCTCCGGAGCGGGGGTATTACTATTTTGTCCGGGATCCGGAAGGGAAGCGACCGCCGAACAACTGGGTCTCCTTCTTCTCGGGGAGCGCCTGGAAGTATTATCCGGAGCAGCAGGTCTGGGCGCTGCACCTATTTTCCGCGAAGCAGATGGACCTCAACTGGGACGAGCCCGCGGTGCGGGAGCAGGTCGCGGACATGGTGAACTGGTGGCTGGATAAGGGCGTGGACGGGTTCCGCATGGATGTCATCAATTACATCTCCAAGGCACGCGCCGCGGACGGGAGCCTGCCACAGGGCAACAAGGTCATCGGGGATCTCATGGCCTTTACCGGGATCGAGAATTATTACTATGGTCCGCACCTGCACGACTATCTGCGGGAACTCCATACCAAGGCGTTCGCGCCGCATGGGGCCTTTTCCGTGGGGGAAGTGCCGGGGCTCGGGATGCAGATGTGCCAGCTCGTCACCGGGGAGGAGCGCGGGGAGCTGGATATGGTCTTCTCCTTCGACCAGCTCGAAACGCCGGGGCATGTCCGGTTCGACGACTATCGGTACGACCTGAACTATTACCGCGACTATATCACGGACTGGATGCTGCACTACGGCAATCAATGCCGGATGTCGCTTTTCTATAACAACCATGACAATCCGCGCATGGCGAGCAAGGTGACGACGGATCCGCAGATGCGGGAGGCGGTGCAGACGCTGCTGGCCGCCATGCAGCTGACGCTGAAAGGGACGCCTTTTCTCTTCCAGGGCGATGAGATGGGGCTCGTGAATTACAACTTTACCTCCATGGACCAGATCACGGATGTGGAATCCCGCAATCTCTACGCGGAGCTTCTGGAAAAAGGAAAGACGGAGGAGGAAGCCTTCGCCGTGATCCTCGCCGGCACCAGGGAGCATTGCAGAGTGCTGCTGCCGTGGAATGGGGAGGGGGCAGCTGGCGCCAGCAGGACGCTCGGGCGAAGGGACGCCCTGCCCGAAGGGGTCGATCCCGACAAAATACCGACCTTCCTGCCGCAGGAGATCCATCCGGAGATCACGGAGGTGTACCGGCAGCTGATCGCGCTGCGAAGGGAGCACAAGGCCCTGATCTACGGAGACTTTGCACTCCTGAACGGAAAGAAGGATCGGTTCGTCTATCACAGATGGGACGAAAATGACAGCTTTGTCATCGAATGCAACCTGGGGGAGAAGGAGAAGAAGGCGGTATTTGCCGGGAGGCAGACCGGTAAGGCGAAGGGCGTAGGAGACGGGAAATACGAACAGATCTTCCGGACGGAAAAGTACCGGGATCTGCCGGCAGAGGTCCTCGGGCCTTATGAGGTAAGGATCTGGAAGAAAACACTGTATTGACGATTCGAAAGAGCCGGAAAATAGTCAGCATTTTCAAAAGATGTTATTATCTTGTTGATAGAGCATGTCATCCGTAAACTGGCAGAAAACCATGAAAGTATCCAAAGGAAAGTGGGTGATCTGATGGGTGGACAGGTATTAGATCTGGATATCATTCGAATCAAGCATGAGGCTGAGGCAATTGGAGAAAAGAAAGGTCGAGCTGAAGGAAAGGTAGAAGAAAAAGAAAACGGCATCCGCATCCTGATTCAGGACAATTTGGAAGAAGGCAAATCCGAAGATGTGATCCTCGAGAAGCTGATGCGAAGATATGATCTGAAAGAAAGCGAAGCCAGGCAGTATTTCAAGCGTTTTTCAAAGCCGGAATAAACATACCCAATATCATCTCGTACAAACAAAAGCTCTGTAGGTGCATCAGGTTCTCTCGCAGAGCTTTTTTGTCGGTATCATGCAGCACCTGCGCGAAAGACAGGAGGCATTGGCAATTTGGCTTGTTCAACATTTGAAAATCATGACACTTACGGAGTATTTTGATCAACTAAAATCAAAGGACCTCATCTGCTGGGGAAGCGGGAAGCACTTTCGGAGCTGTACGCTCCCATTCCTGCAAAAGAGCGGCCTGATGGAACGGCTGAAGGGATTTGTGCAGATGCCCGGGGCAAAGCCGCTATCGAGAAAGGGTGAGGTCCTTCCATTGATCCCCAGGGAGCATCTTTCCCGGATGGATCCTGAACGGACGGTGCTTCTCATAGCGGTGACCGGTTACGAGGAGGTGCTTAGGCAACTTCAGGCAGACCCTGACCTGGCATCCTTTGAAGCCATACCGTCTCTGTTCCTTTCGTTTCTCTATGAGGATCTGGAGCTTTTGTCAGCGGAAAAGCCGCCGCTTGGATATCGGAAAAATGATGCTCCTGTCATTCCGAAGATCCTTCACGCCATATGGTTTTCGGGCGAGGCGATGCCGCCTCTCTACCGGCGATGTCTGGACTCCTGGAAGAGGTATGCTCCGGACTGCGAGATCAGGATCTGGGATCTGAAGAGCTATCACCCGGACGGATGTCTTTTTTTCGACCAGGCCATCGCGGACCGGAACTGGGCCTTCGCGTCGGATTACGCCCGGGCGGATCTCCTTCGCAGGTACGGAGAGATCTACATGGATCTGGATGTGGAGATGCTGCGTCCCATCGAGGATCTGCTGCATAACGATGCCTATATGAGCTTCGAAT
>JAFYEE010000072.1 GCA_017544405.1 Lachnospiraceae bacterium | reverse complement strand
GTCGCGCTGCTCGATATCTGCCTTGATCTTATCGAAGTCCGGCTCTTCTCCTTTGGCCTTCAGCTCCTCAAAGCGGCGTCTGGCACGTTCCTCCACGGAAGCGGTCAGGTAGATCTTGACCTGCGCGTCCGGAAGGACCACGGTTCCGATGTCCCGCCCGTCCATCAGACAGTCCGAGGAAGCGGCCAGATTCTTCTGAAGCTGCAGCAGATGTGCACGCACCGCAGGGATCGCGCTCGTCACGGAAGCGGCATTTCCCACCTCCTCCGTGCGCAGGAATCCGTTCACATTCTCTCCGTTCAGGAATACGACCTGTTGCCCGTCTTCATAGCGGATGGCCACATCCGCGTCCACGCATTTTGCTGCCACCTCTTCCGCGTTGTGAATATCCGTCTTTTCGCGCAGCAGGTACAGTGCGACCGCGCGGTACATGGCGCCGGTATCCACATAGATCAGCTGAAGATCCTTTGCCACCCGCTTTGCGATGGTGCTTTTCCCTGCGCCCGCAGGTCCGTCGATTGCCACATTGAGTGTCCGCATAGTTTTTTCCTCTCTCATTCCAACTAACTTTCGTCTGCTTCCTCGCTGCGCGCCGCTTCCCGTCCGGCCAGGAATCCGGTCGACCATGCGATCTGCAGATTAAATCCGCCGGTCAGCGCGTCGAGGTCAAGCACCTCGCCCGCAGGGTACAGACCACGCACCTTCCTGCTTTCCATCGTCGAGGGATTTACCTCCTTCACGGAGATTCCGCCCTGGGTGATGATGGCCTCTGCGAAGGAAGCGGTGCCGGTGATGTGAAGCGTCAGGCCTTTCAGCGTCTGCACGAGCCCCTGACGCTCCGCGCGGGTGATCTCATGCACCTTTTTGTGCGCCGGAATCCCTGACATTTCCACAACTACGGGGATCAGTCCGGAGGGAAGGAGCCCGCCGAGGCTGTTGGTGAAATCTTTGTTCTGCTGTTCCTCAAAATCCCGCAGGATCCGGTGATCGAGCTGCTCCTCCGTAAGGGCCGGCTTCAGATCCAGGATCCCGCATACATCCTCTGTTTTGCGCTTTCCGTAAAAGCAGCTCGCGGAGAGCACCAATGGTCCGGAGATGCCGGTATGGGTAAAGAGCATCTCCCCGAAGCCGTCATACAGGGTCCGCTTTCCGTTTACCAGCCGAAACCCGACATTCTTAAGCGATAGCCCCGCCAGATCCCTGCACCAGGGTTCCTTGCAGATAAAGGGCACCAGGGAAGGTCTGCACTCCGTCACTTTCATTCCGAGCTTCGCGGCAAAGTCCATTCCGTCGCCGGTGGATCCGGTCACCGGATAGGACAACCCGCCGGTTGCAAGGATGACCGCATCCGCTTTCAGGACCGTACCATCCGAGAGCTTCACGCCCGTAACGCGCTGCACGTATCCCTTGCCCTCTTTTGCTCCGTCTTTCGCTCCCTCTTTTGCTCCGTTTTTCGCCCCCTCTTCCGTCGGGAGATTTTCCGTCAGAAGCTGCTTTACTTCCCTGTGAAGCCTTATCTCCACACCGCCACGTTCCAGGATCCTTCGAAGGGCGGCGATGACATCCGAGGAATGGTCGGATACGGGGAACATCCGCCCGCCGCGCTCCTCCTTTAAGGGACAACCCGCCTCCCGGATCATGCGGCACAGATCCTCGTTCGTGAAGGCAGAAAAGCTCCCGTAAAGGAACTTCGGATTGCTGACCACCTGACTCTGTATCTCCTCCATCGGAGCGGAATTGGTCAGGTTGCATCTTCCCTTGCCCGTGATGTAAAGCTTTTTTCCGAGCTTTTCATTTTTTTCCAGAAGCGTCACGGCAGCACCTGCCATAGACGCGGAAATGGCGGCCATCATTCCTGCTGCGCCGCCACCGATTACTATGATCTGCTTCATTTTTTGTCTGCATCCTGTTTTCTCAGGGAATAATTCAGCATGGGCTCATCGTCCACAAAATTGATTTCATCGTTCAGATAGACCTGGTAATTGTTCCAAACCTCCTCGAGCATCTTCAGGTCGCTCCGCACCGCATCGGGCGCTTTGAGGCACAGGGCCACCACCAGTGCGTTGATCACGGAAAGCGGCGCCACGAGGCTGTCCACGATGCTCACCATGTCGCTGCGCGCCAGAAGCGTGCAGGAGGAATACATCGCCATCGGCGAGTACTTGCTGTCCGTGATGGCGATCACCGCCGCCTGCCGGTCATTGGCGAATTCCATGGCCTTGAGCGTGCGCATGGAGTACCGCGGAAAGCTGATCCCGACAAAGCAGTCCTTCTCTCCGATACGGATCATCTGCTCGAAGGTCTCCGTCACAGAGGTCGTATTGATCAGGAATACATTCTTGCGGAACATATTCAGGTAAAAATGCAAAAAAGAGGCCAGCGGCTCATTGCTGCGAAGCCCCATAATATACACGGATTCCGCGGAAAGCAGTGTATCGACCGCCATGTCGAAGGCGCCCGCATCCAGATTTTCCATCGTGTCACGGATCTTCTCGATATCGGCACTTAAGACGGAGGTGAGGATCTCGGACTGACTTCTGCGCCCGTATTTTTCCTCAATCTTCTGCATGCCGGAAAACTTGTCCTTCACACAGGAAACAAGGGCCTGCTGGAACCCGGGATACACCTTGTACCCCAGCGCGGAGGCAAAGCGGACCACCGTCGATTCACTGACGCCGAGCGCTTCTCCCATCTCGGCCGCCGTCATGAAGACTGCCTGCTCATACTGGTTCTCGATAAAAGCCGCGATCTTTTTCTGGCTCTTGCTCATCCCCGGCATCTGCTCCCGGATCCGCAAGAGAATGTCATCGTATTCTGCCATGTGCTCTTCCTTCAGACCTTCTCAAAGGATTCGTACGCCTTCACCAGAAGCTGCTCCGTCTCTGCATCCGTCAGATCATAATCCCCGGAAAGGGTCATGCAGGCCGCGCCGTGGATGAAGATCCACATACGCATGAACAGACCGCCGGGATCCTTGCATCCCTTGGCCTTCGCCATATTGATCTCACGGACCACATTGCCGTCCGCGCCGTTTAACAGCTCATACATGCTGATGCCGTTCTTCTTGTCCTCGATGAAAAGAAGCCGGAACAGATGCTTTTCCTGTCTGGCGAAAGCGATATAGGCCATGCCCAGATCGGTGAAGGGAGCGACCCCTTTCTTGGGATATTCGGTATTGAACGCACGGAAAAAATCCACGGCACGGAGGTAAACCGCCACCTGCAGCTCCTCCATGTTCTTGTATACGCGGAAGATCGGCTGCGTGGAGCAACCCGCCTTGACGGCAACCTTTCGCGCCGTCACGGAAGCAAAGCCTTCCTCGCGTGTCATCTCGAACGCGGTCGTCGTAATATGATCAATGGTAATCGATTCTTTCCGAGCCATAACAAACCTCCCAAAAAATGCGGAACGATTGTTATTTTACTTTTTGAAAAAATCCATGTCAAGAGTGCCGCAAACCCGCAATCATCGTGAAACATCAATGTTTTTCAGAGTTTCACGCGCCGTGAAACATGAAAAAAAATCCCCGGCATTTTCAGCCGGGGATCCGATAAAGACGCTATTAAACAGGATAAGCCTTGTTCTCGGTGTCCGCCTGGGTGACATCCACCTTCTCCTGCTGTGCCTGACGATACTTGAAGAAGTCGGTAGCGACCTGAGGGAACAGTGCATAGCTCAGGACATCCTCATCCTGCTGCTTCCACTGCTTCATCTCCTCTTCGAGCTTGGACATCTCGTTCTCGAGCTGATCCGCGAAACGGCCGGTCAGGCGGGTCTCGCCGGGGATAACCTTGTCGATGACTTCCTGACTCATGGGCTTGACGGTCTGGCCGTACTCGCCGCGAAGCATGCCCTTGGTCTCCTTGGTCGCCATCTTGTAGCGCTCGCCCATCAGGACATTGAAGACAGCCTGCGTACCGACGATCTGGGAAGAAGGCGTAACCAGAGGCGGCTCGCCCAGGTCCTTACGCACTCTGGGGATCTCCTCAAGCACTGCGCGGTATTTGTCTTCCGCATTCTGCTCCTTGAGCTGGCTGACCATGTTGGAAAGCATGCCGCCGGGCACCTGATACAGCAGCGTCTTGATGTTGACGCCGAGCACCTTGGGATTCATCAGGCCGGTCTTGAGGCACTGCTCGCGGTAAGGCGTGAAGTAATCCGCGATCTCTGCAAGCAGCTCCTGATCATAGCCGGTGTCATAGGGCGTACCCTTGAAGGTCTCGACCATAACCTCGGTCGCGGGCTGGGAAGTACCCATTGCGAAGGGACTCATCGCGCAGTCGATGATGTCCACGCCTGCCTCGACCGCCTTCAGATAGGTCATGCCGGCGACACCGGAGGTGTAGTGCGAATGCAGCTGGATGGGAAGGTTCGTATTCTCCTTCATGGCCTTGATCATCTCGGTCGCCTTGTAGGGAAGAAGCAGACCTGCCATATCCTTGATACAGATGGAATCTGCACCCATCTCCTCGATCTTTTTGGCCATGTCCGCCCAGTACTCGAGGGTGTAAGCATCGCCCAGGGTGTAGGACAAAGCCACCTGTGCATGACCACGGCCCTCACGGCGCTTGATCTCGTTGGTGGCATTGACGGCCTCCTGCAGGTTGGGCAGGTAGTTCAGGCAGTCAAAGATACGGATGATATCGATACCGTTGGCGATGGACTTCTCCACGAAAGCATCCACCACATCGTCCGCGTAAGGGCGATAGCCGAGAATGTTCTGGCCGCGGAAAAGCATCTGCAGCTTGGTATTTTTGAAGCCGTCACGGAGCTTGCGGAGTCTGTCCCAGGGATCTTCCTTCAGGAAACGAAGGGAAGCATCAAAGGTAGCACCGCCCCAGCACTCCACGGCATGATAACCGACCTTGTCCATCTTGTCGATGATGGGAAGCATCACCTCGGTGGGCATTCTGGTGGCAATCAGAGACTGATGCGCATCGCGGAGCACCGTCTCCATGATCTTAACTGGTTTTTTTGTAATTTCAGCCATTGTTTTTCCTCTCTCTATATATGATGTTGCGTCATCCTCAACTTTGAGGCAGGTCTGTCGTCAAAGCGCGCATCCTGCTGACAGGATCACCCTTGACATAGACCTGTGCATCAGAATACTCCGAAGATTGCCATGAAGGAACCGGCTGCAACGGCCGTACCGATAACGCCCGCAACATTGGGTCCCATTGCATGCATGAGCAGGAAATTGGTGGGATCTTCCTCCGCACCGACCTTCTGCGATACACGCGCCGCCATGGGAACCGCAGACACACCGGCGGAACCGATCAGAGGGTTCACCTTGCCGTGGGTAACCTTGCACATGATCTTACCGAAGATCACGCCCGCAAAGGTACCGAACATGAACGCGATCAGGCCGAGCACGACGATTTTCAGCGTGTTCAGGTTAAG
>JAFYEE010000071.1 GCA_017544405.1 Lachnospiraceae bacterium | reverse complement strand
GGTTGCGGATACGATTGCGGAACGCGAGCTTCTTATTGAACTTGTAACGACCCACCTTCGCCAGATCATACCGGCGGGGATCGAAGAACATCGCACGGATCATGCTCTCGGCGCTCTCAACGCTCAAAGGCTCGCCGGGACGGATCTTGCGGTACAGCTCAAGCAGACCACCTTCATAACTGCCCTGCTCTCTCTCGGGGGTGATGGCAGGATCCTTGGTGAAGCTGGCCTCAATCTTTTCCTCGTCGCCGAACACGGCGCGAATCTCATCGTTGGTACCGAGTCCGAGCGCGCGAAGAAGCACGGTAACGGGAACCTTGCGGGTTCTGTCAACGCGCACGTAGAAGACATCGTTGGAATCGGTCTCGTACTCAAGCCATGCACCACGATTGGGGATCACGGTGCAGGAGAAGAGCTTCTTACCGATCTTGTCATGGCCGATGCCATAGTATATTCCGGGGGAACGCACCAACTGGCTGACGATAACACGCTCAGCGCCGTTAATCACGAAGGTACCGGTATCCGTCATCAGGGGAAGGTCACCCATGAAAATCTCATGCTCCTGGATGTCCTTGCTCTCCTTGCTGTGAAGACGGACCTTGACGAACAAGGGTGCGGAATAAGTCGCGTCACGTTCCTTGCACTCTTCGATCGTGTACTTCTTGTCATCCTTACGAAGCTCATAGCTTACGAACTCAAGGCTAAGCGCTCCGCTGTAGTCGGCGATGGGAGAGATATCATCCAGCACCTCCTGCAGACCCTCGTCCAGGAACCACTGATAGGAGTTCGTCTGAACTTCGATCAGGTTGGGCATCTCCAGTACTTCCTTCTGTCTTGCGTAGCTCATACGCATGACTTTGGCGTTCTCGACTGGGCGGATTCTGTTCTTTTCCATTGACAATTTCACCCCGTTCTTTCTTTAGATTTGCATGTACAAAGCGCACTTCACCCATTACTGCGTAAACGCGCACCATACACAATAACACAACGGAGAATTTAAGTCAAGAATATTCTTTGGGAAAAATATAGGATGGAACGGACCGGGCCTTCCGGAAGAGGAATCACCCGAACAGAATGAAAAAAAGGGCTAAAACAAAAAACAGCAAAGACCGGAGACCCCAACAGGGGTCCTCCGGCCTGCATTTCTCATAAGCGGAAACGATTACTTCAGGGTAACCTTTGCGCCAACTTCCTCGAGCTTCTTCTTGAGCTCCTCAGCCTCTGCCTTTGCAGCGCCTTCCTTGATTACCTTGGGAGCGCCCTCAACGACAGCCTTGGACTCAGCCAGGCCCAGTCCGGTGATCTCACGGACAACCTTGATGACCTTAACCTTCTCTGCGCCAACCTCGGTCAGCTCAACGTCGAACTCGGTCTTCTCTTCAGCTGCTGCTGCGGGGCCGGCTGCTGCTACAACAACGCCTGCTGCTGCGGATACGCCGAACTCCTCCTCGCAAGCCTTAACCAGATCATTCAGCTCCAGAACGGAAAGCTCTTTGATCGCATCAATCAGTTCCTGAGTGGATAACTTTGCCATTTCTATTTCCTCCTGAAATATTTTGTGATGATTCAATCGATAAACAAATTACTCTGCAGGGGTTTCTGCAGGTGCTTCAGCGGGTGCCTCGGCAGGTGCTTCTGCTGCAGGTGCTTCCTCAGCGGGAGCTTCTGCTGCAGGCGCTTCGGATGCGGATGCGCCGCCTTTTTCTGCCAGCTGATTCATGACGCGAGCAAAATTGGTAATGGGGCTCTGCAGGCTGCCAAGCAGCTTGGAGAGCAACTCGTCTTTGGACGGGATCTTAGCGATCTCAGCCATTCCTGCTGCATCATAAGCCGTACCTTCCACAACACCGCCCTTGATCTCAAGCTTATTCGCGGTCTTAGCGAAATTAGCGATCACTCTTGCGGGTGCCGTAGCGTCATCCTTGGAGATCGCCACTGCGCTGGGTCCCTCAAGATAGGGGGACAGAACCTCGAAATCGGTGCCCTTGAAAGCCATGGTCATGAAGGTGTTCTTGTATACCTTGTAGGTGACACCGGCTTCACGGAGCTGCTTACGAAGCGCGGTATCCTGCGCAACGGTAAGTCCGCGGTAGTCGACCAGGACTACGGACTGAGCGCCTTCGATGTTAGCGGAAATCTCATCAACGATGGGCTTCTTCAGTTCAACTTTTGCCATTTTTCTTACCTCCTTATAGATTTGGAGCCGAATAAAAAACTCCCGCGAAGACTCGCAGGAGAGTGAGATGTTCAAACGTTATGTTTAAACTTCACCTCGGCTGGACTTACGGGAACCCGTGGGTTCGGTGCCTGCTGTCTTCGGCTTGGTTAAAAACCTTTGACAATATAGCAGTTTTCGCTGCCTGTGTCAACTGGAATTTAATTTTGTAATTGAAGTACGTAGATTGCGGACCTTCCCACGAAAAGTGCCCATCGGGGACGTTCGCACTCCGGTGCAAATGCGTAGCGGTACGTAACGGAGCAAAGGACGCTCCGTAAGTACCGACGCATTCTGCACGGCCCCGACCGGGCACATTTTCGTGCTCGGTCCGCGGACCGATAAATTTCAGGTTATCTTTGCAAGAGCAGTGATACATCCGCACTCTCACACTTTCATCGTACCTGAAAGAAATTGCTGTAGGAAATTGCTCTGTGGCTTACGCGTACTTAGCAGTGGAGACGCGGACGCCGGGGCCCATGGTGCTGCTCAGGGTGATGCTCTTGAGGTACTGGCCCTTCAGGGTGCTGGGCTTTGCCTTGGAGATCGCATCCAGGAGCGCGTCAAAGTTCTGCTGAAGAGCTTCTTCGGAGAAGGAAGCCTTTCCGAGCGGAACATGGATGATGTTGCTCTTGTCGAGACGGTACTCGATCTTACCTGCTTTGATATCAGCGATAGCCTTGGTGATATCCATGGTAACGGTACCTGCCTTAGGGTTGGGCATGAGACCCTTAGGTCCGAGGATCTTACCGAGACGTCCCACGACGCCCATCATATCGGGAGTAGCGACGACAACGTCAAAATCAAGCCAGCCCTCGTTCTGGATTCTGGGAACGAGCTCTTCGCCACCGAAGAAATCTGCACCGGCTGCCTCAGCCTCTGCCAGCTTATCGCCCTTTGCGATAACCAGTACTCTAACGGTCTTACCGGTTCCGTTGGGGAGAACTACTGCGCCACGAATCTGCTGATCGGCATGTCTTCCGTCACAGCCTGTGCGGATGTGCAGCTCGATGGTCTCATCAAATTTAGCGGTTGCGGTCTTCTTAACCAGACCGATTGCCTCGCCGGGCTCATAATAGGTTGCGCGATCTACGATCTTGGCAACCTCATTGTATTTCTTACCATGCTTCATTTTTTTACCTCCTGGGTTCTAACGGCAGCAAGCGCTGCCTCCCTCTTTGAAATTAATCTTCAACAGTGATTCCCATGCTTCTTGCGGTACCTGCGATCATGCTCATGGCTGCCTCAATGCTTGCCGCATTCAGGTCCTTCATCTTGAGCTCAGCGATCTCCTGGATTTTCGCCTTGGAGATGGTAGCGACCTTGGTCTTGTTGGGCACTCCGGATCCGCTCTTGATGTTGCATGCCTTCTTCAGGAGCACTGCAGCAGGGGGAGTCTTGGTAATGAAGCTGAAAGATCTGTCCGCATAGACGGTGATGACAACGGGGATAATGGTATCGCCCTTGTCAGCAGTCTGTGCGTTGAACTGCTTCGTGAACTCGACGATGTTGACACCGTGCTGGCCAAGTGCGGGGCCAACCGGGGGAGCCGGGGTTGCCTTGCCGGCCGGGATCTGTAACTTGATATAGCCTTCTACTTTTTTTGCCATAATGGCACCTCCTAATCTGTGTCATGTTCCGCATCTCCGGAACATGGCAATGTGGTGTATGGCGCGGAATCGCTTCCGCTCCCACTTTGGTTCCGCTCCGACAAAGCGGAGCTATACTGACGACCGAAGTCGTAAGCATCCTGCTCAGTTCATCTTGCGAACCTCGGCAAAGCTGATCTCCACCGGAGTCTCTCTGCCAAACAGCTCGACATTGATGGTTGCGGTCTGCTTGCTCTGATCGAGCTTCTGGACCACGCCGACGGTATCCTTCCAGACACCGGCGACCACAGCGATCGTATCGCCCTCCGCAAAATCGATGCTGACCTTATCCGTGCGAATGCCCAGGGGCTTCATCTCGGCATCGGTGAGGGGTACGGGCTTGCTTCCGGGACCGACGAATCCGGTGATGCCGCGGATGTTGCGAACGACATACCAGATATCATTGTCCATCTTCATATGTACCAGGACATAACCGGGGAACAGTTTGCGGGGAACGGTCTTCTTGACGCCGTTGCGGATCTCCACAACCTCCTCCATGGGAACGCGAACCTCCAGGATTCTCTCCGCCAGGCTCTTATTGTTCTCAATGGTGCGCTCGAGGTCGACCTTCACCTTGTTCTCATAGCCGGAATAGGTATGGACCACATACCACTTCGCGGCATCTTCGCTTTTTACTTCAGCTGCCTCTACAGACTCTTCGGACTCGAAAACCTCTTTCTCATCTGCCATCTTATACCCTCCTTACAGTAGAGTGAGCCAATTGACACCCTGCTGCACGAGATAGTCCAGCAGCGCGATGATTGCGCCCATTACAACGGATATAGCAACAACAGCGACAGACTGCCGAAAGGTAGCGTTTCTGTCCGGCCAGACCACCTTGCCGAACTCAGCTTTCACGCCGGTCCAGAAGCTGACCTTCTTCGCCTTATCGGTATTAGCGGCTTTAGCCTTCTTTTCTGCAGAATCTCCCATATCGGACCTCCGTTCCAATCAGAATTACTTGGTCTCCTTGTGAAGGGTATGCTTCTTGCAAAATCTGCAATACTTCTTGATTTCCATACGATCGGGCATGGTCTTCTTGTCCTTGGTGGTGTCATAATTGCGCTGCTTGCACTCGGTGCATGCTAAAGTAATCTTGGTACGCATAGTTGTTCCTCCGATAAATAAACTTTGATGGTTGGACGGATTCCGGGTTCCTGCGCGGATTTCAGGCGCGCGGAAAGAATGGCTCCGTAAATAAGCGAGGGCGGGTTTTAGAGCAAAAAAATAAGCCTCTAAGACCAGCTCGCTAGGAAAATATAGCATAGGTTAGAAGGTTCGTCAATGGGTTTTTTCATTTTTTGGATGAGGAACATTTACTCAGATACGGGCACCCGCGTGAAATGATCTCATCGGGGACGTTCGCACTCCGGGCACTAACGCAACGGTACATAACGGGACAAAGGACGTCCCGTAAGTACCGGCGTTAGCTGCACGGCCCCGATCGAGAAACATTTCACACGGATGCCCTCGATCGGGGCCACTATCGTATTTCATCTTTCCCGTTTCAGCTTTCCTACTCTTTTCCTACGCTTTTCCTACGCTTTCCCTGCTCTACTCCTACTCTGCTTCTACTCTGTTTCTACTCTATATATTTTAGGGGATCGACCTGGGTGCCGCCGATTAAAATCTCGAAGTGGATGTGGGGGCCGGTGCTGACGCCGGTGCTGCCGCTGAGGGCGATGGTCTGGCCCTGGTCGACCTTGTCCCCGACAGAGACGAGGATCTTGCTCAGGTGCCCGTAGCGGGTCTGGCGTCCGTCGGGATGATCGATGTAAACGACATAGCCGTAGCCCTTGCCCCAGCCGGCCTTGGCGACAGTGCCTCCGCTGGACGCAAAGACGTTGGTGCCGGTGGGCGTCGCCCAGTCAATGCCCTTGTGGAAGGTGCTGGCTCCCTTGGTCGGCGCGCTTCTGCGACCGAATCCGGAGGAAAATCTGCCACCGACGATCGGCTTAATATAGGTAGGAGGAACGATGGTCCCCCGCTCCATGATCTTGGCAACGGCATCCACCACCACGACCTGCTTGACCACCTCGCGGCCGGTCGGAAGGTCATTGAGGAAGGATTCATCGACGATGACTCTGCGAAAACCCGCCGAGGGCTGACGGATGACATTGGTTTTCGTCGTATACCAGTCGTCACGGTCGATGATCTCCGTGGGAGCATCGTAGCTCTCCTCGGCGTAGACGCGCTCGGTCCATTTCACGGAGAGTGCGGGCTCGGGAACCGTGATGATCAGAACCTGATCCACGCGGATGGTGGAGGTCACATCGTCCAGCGCATCCGGGTTGAGCTCCACGAGGCGGGTCATCGGGATATTGACCTTCTCGGCGATCTGGGAGAGGGTATCTCCGCTTTTGACCACATATTCGCCGGGAACGGCTTCCTCCATCGTCGCCTCGGAGATGGCCTGCTCGAGATCGGTGAGGCCACTGCTCAGCGAATACCCCTGCGCCACTTCGACCCGCTGCGCAAAATCCACATCCGTGACACCGAGGGTATAATCCGCAAAACGTGCCTTCTCCGGATCCGGCTCCGCCTCGGCCGACTGTCCGAAGGAAGCATTCACGCCGCCGCGCGGCAAAATCCGCTCAGCCGAAGGCGCCGCTTCTTCCCTGGGTTCCACCACCGCCGTAAGCGTGGGGATCGCACGTCCGGTATCCTGCGTAAGGCGCACGACAAATTTCCGCTCGGGCTCATATTTGTCAATCGCGGCCTGCAGAAGACTTTTCACTTCCTCCGTGCTCGCAAGATGGACCATGAAATCACTGATCTTCACCGCATAGGAGAGCTGATAGTCCTCCATTCGCATGCCATCCAGCTGCCGCTGCATAGCGCCCAGGAGCTCCTCCGGTGCGGAAAGTTCCGCCAGAGGATCCGTATCCTTCACCAGATTCAGGCCCGCATCGAGAAAGGTAAGTCCCTCGTGCGCCGCATCCACCCGAAGCCGCGCCTGCCGGAACAGTTCCCGCGCCTCGGCCGGATCCGCAGCGGTTCCCACCTCCGTCCCGCCGATCTGCACATGGTAGACCGTGCTGCCGGAGATCGTCTCCTGCCGCCTGCTTTCTCCCACAAAGAGAATGCTGACAAAAATTGTCAGCAGGCTCCATTTGACGAACACATATTTGATTGCCTTGTAGGTTCTCTTAATCGTCACTTTTTTCTTACGCTGTATCCGAAGGATCCGATCACTTCTCCGCAGGTCAGGTACTGCCCGTGAGAATACACGATCGGCTCCGCCTTCTCGAGGCAGAATTTTCCTTTTTCATCCTTATATTGTTCATCGACGCTGACCGCGGCGACCTCCGCCAGGAAGAGATCATGACTGCCGAGCGGCAGGATCTCCCTCACCCGGCATTCGATGCACACCGGACTCTCTGCGATCCCCGGAGGAGCCACCACAGAAGACGGCACCTGCGTCAGATGCATATCCTTCCACTTGTCCGTGTCCCGTCCGCTCTTCACCCCGCAATAATCCGTGGCAAAGGCAAGCTCCCGGGTCGTCAGGTTGATGACGAATTCCCCGTTTTCCTTCAGAGCGCGGTAGGAATGGCGCTCCGGCCGGACCGAGATCGAGACAAGCGCCGGATTCGTGCAGACCGTTCCCGCCCAGGCCACCGTGAACAAATTGGGCCCGGTCTCGGGATCGATGGTGGAGACCAGCACCACCGGCAGAGGATAGAGCATATTCCCCGGCTTCCAGATTTCCCTGGCCATATCAGAACACCCCGAAATGGATCAGCACGGGTACCGCCACGGAGGCGATGCCCATGAGAAAGGCAAGCACGGCAAAAATCTTGGCGGACCGGGCCTGCTTCGCAACCGCTGCAAGGCGCTCCTCGTTGCCATCGCGCATTTTGCCGGTCTCTTCCTTCAGGACCGCCTGGACATTGCGGTACATGCGCACGCATTCCTTATGGAAGTCCTCCTTGCTGCCGACGGTTCCGGTGATCTTCTCCTGGAGCTGTGTGAGATCCTGCAGCTGTTCCCGGTTCTCGGCGCTCAGGCGCTCCAGACTCTCCCGGTTCTCGCTGCTCATCCGCTCCAGATACTCTCTGCTGTCGGCATTCAGGCGCTCGAGCTTCTCCTCACTCTCCGAGCGAAGGACTTCAAACTGCTGCTTCAGATCCTCGATCGCCGCAAGATTCTCGGAATTGTCCGCCTGAAAATCGGGAATCGCCGCCATCTTGTTGCGGACAGCGTCCAGCTCCCCGCAGATCGCTCCCATGCGATCCAGGCAGTCGCGATATTCCTGCACCTGCACGCGCACCGCGGCCATCGCCTCGCTCTCCGCCTGTCCGTTGGCGCGGATCATTTCCTGCGCATTCAGTTTATCCGATAAACGGTCCATAAAAGCATCCATATGGGCTACCTCCCGCTGAAATCCCCGTCATTGTACCATTTTTCGGTGTCTCTGACAATTCCCGCGTCTTTTGTGTATTCTGCACAAAATTTGTCCCGGATATTTTACTTTGATGGAACTATTTACTAACAATTAACCTGTTGTTCATAATTTGTTCATATATTTTTGCTATAGTTTGTCTTGTAAAGAGCAAGGGATAAATCATTCGATCATTTTTTCATAATAGCCCAGGTGCCGCAAGGCGCCTGGGCACTCCTCATTTTATGGGACATTTCAAGAAAAATCCCCTGTCAGGCGTCGAAGGACGATCCTGTCAGGGGACTTTTGTTTCTCTTTTGTTTTCTTCCGGAGCGGTGCGCTTAGGCGCCCGCCGGATCCGCAGCCTGCTGCTCCTGCTTCCTGCGCTCGATCTCATCGATCCGCTCCTGGCGCTCCTTTGCCTCCTGCGCTTCGCGCTCAAGCTCCTGAATGTGGCTCAGCTCCAAGATCTCATCGTTGAGCTGAAGCATCTTCTCATCGAGGTCGGACACCAGATGTGCGCAGTCGACCAGCTCCTGCCGGATATGCTCCGGCGCGTCTCCCTCGAATTTGTAATGGATCTTATGCTCGAGGCTCGCCCAGAAATCCATGGCAACCGTGCGGATCTGAATCTCCACCTTGGTATCGACCGTCTTGTCCGACAGATATACGGGCACCGTGACGATCATGTGATAACTCTTGTAGCCGCTGGTCTTCGGGAACATGATATAGTCCTTGACCGTCAGCACCTGAATGTCCTTCTGCTTCTCGATCATATCCGCGATGCGGTAGATGTCGGAGGTAAAGGAACAGATGATACGGATCCCCGCGATATCGTTCACATGGTTGACCATGTTCTCGATGGAGGACTCCAGGCCGTGACGCTTCAGCTTCTTGACGATGCTCTCCGGCGTCTTGATCCTGGACTTGATATGCTCAATCGGATTGTACTGATGCACATGCTGGAATTCCTCGTTGAGGATCTCCATTTTCGTTTCGATCTGACGAAGCGCTGCCGTGTAGACCAGGACGACCTCCTGCCAGGTTTCCACTCCGTCATTATCTCCAAACCATTCCATCTCGTTTCCTATCCATTCAATCATTCTGCTAAATGCGACTCTGCTAAATTATCACCGTTTCCGCCGGTTCGTCAACCGAAACTCTCAAAATCGTCTCTTCGTCCCGATTACGCGGACAACTGTCTCTCTCCGGCGTTCACAAATACAGTATAGCAAACGGGAACCTTTTCGTGTTAAGATTTGTTTAGAATTTAAAGAAATTTAAGAACCGGACAGGCTTCGCCCATCCGGTTCCTCCAGCATTCTATAGAGGTAAATATGTTTCGTTTATGGGCCAGAACCTTTCAAAGTACACATATGCTGCAGGATCTCGTCATCACGGATGATTCCGCGGATACCCGCACGCACAAGATCAAGCGCGCGCTCGACCAGGTCTGCCTGCAGATGGATCTGTCCCATCCCGTGTGGCTCGATTCCAATATTGCGGATTTCAAACGTGTGTCCAAAACACGCTTCACACAGGACAGCTTCGTGGATTCCATCCCCTTCGATTATCTGGAGATCCAGGTGATCGAGGAGGATTTCTGATCTATTCCTCGAATCCGTTCGGGTTGTTCTTCTGCCATCTCCAGGAATCCTCGCACATCTCCCGGATCCCATACTCGGCTTCCCAGCCGAGTTCTTTTTTTGCAAGGCTTGCATCGGCATAGCAGGTCGCGATGTCGCCGGCGCGGCGGGGCTTGATCACATAAGGGATCTTCACGCCGTTCGCCTCCTCGAAATTCTTCACGATGTCGAGGACGCTGTAACCCTGGCCGGTGCCGAGATTGTAGATCTTCAGACCCGCCTTCTCCTCGATCTTCTTCAGCGCTTTCACATGGCCTCTCGCCAGATCCACCACATGGATGTAATCGCGCACACCGGTTCCGTCAGGCGTGTCATAATCGTTGCCGAAGACACCCAACTCCTTCAGCTTTCCGACCGCCACCTGGGTGATGTATGGCATCAGGTTGTTGGGGATGCCGTTGGGATTTTCCCCGATGGTTCCGGACTTGTGCGCACCGATGGGATTGAAGTAGCGCAGCAGGATCACGTTCCATTCGGGATCCGCCTTCTGGATATCGGAGAGGATCTGCTCCAGCATGGACTTGGTCCAGCCGTAGGGGTTGGTGCACTGTCCCTTCGGGCACTCCTCGGTGATGGGGATCTGCGCGGGGTTGCCGTAGACGGTAGCGCTGGAGGAGAAAATGATATTCTTGCAGCCTGCCTTGCGCATGACATCGACCAGAGTCAGCGTCCCGGCGATGTTGTTCTCATAATATTCCCAGGGCTTCTGCACGGATTCACCGACGGCCTTGAGACCGGCAAAGTGGATCACGGCCGCAGGCTTCTCCTTGGCGAAGATGTCGGTCATGGCCGCGCGGTCCAGGATGTCCGCCTTATAAAAGGGGACCTCTTTCCCGGTGATCTTGGCGACTCTCTTGAGGGAGATCTCGCTGGAATTGGAGAGATTGTCAACCACGACCACATCGTAGCCGGACTGCTGGAGTTCTACGACTGTGTGGGAGCCGATAAAGCCGGCGCCGCCTGTTACCAATATTTTACTCATACTTCTTACCCTTTCCTAAAATGTTTCAGACTACGGCCTCTCACACCGGATGATTCTTAGCGCGTTGCAAAACCATCCATTATCCCGTAGATTTGCTAAGAGCCTGAACGTGGCAGAGATTCCTAAGTGCGACGTCCGCAGCGCCGGTCCTTGGCTCGCGTACTGTGCGAGCCTAGTACCGCTGCGCGAGGCCTTATCCAACTGCTTCGCATTAGGATCGACGATAGCGCATCGCACGTGGAACTCT
>JAFYEE010000070.1 GCA_017544405.1 Lachnospiraceae bacterium | reverse complement strand
TAGTGGTCTCCAGTGCGCCCTCTGCCAGACCCAAAGCCTGTGCGGCGATACCGATACGTCCACCGTCCAGAGTGTGCATTGCTATATTAAAGCCCTTGCCTCTCTGTCCCAGAAGGTTCTCCTTAGGGATACGGCAATCGGTAAATATAAGCTCATATGTAGAAGATCCGCAGATACCCATCTTGTTTTCCTTTGTACCGAAGGTAAATCCGGGAGTACCCTTTTCCACTATGAAAGCGGAGATCTCCTTGAGCATCTTTCCTCTCTTTTCAACCTTGCCTGTCACGGCAAAGATAACATATACGTCAGCTTCCTTGCCGTTGGTGATGAAGCACTTGGATCCGTTCAGGACCCACTCGTCACCGTCAAGTACCGCCTTGGTCTGCTGTCCCTGTGCGTCGGTACCTGCACCGGGCTCGGTCAGACCGAATGCGCCGAGCTTCTCGCCCTTTGCAAGGGGAACCAGATACTTTTCCTTCTGCTCGGGAGTGCCGTAGGTCATGATGGGATCTACACAGAGGGAGGTGTGTGCGGACACGATGACACCGGTGGTGCCGCATACCTTGGAAAGCTCCTCCACACACATTACATAGGTGAGAGGATCGCAGCCCTGGCCGCCGAACTCCTTGGGAACAGGAATGCCAAGGAAGCCGTACTTTGCCATCTTATCTACGGTCTCTCTGGGGAACTTCTCCTCCTCGTCGACCTCGATTGCAAGAGGCTTTACCTCGTTTTCAGCGAATTCTCTGAACAGAGTCTGCGCCATTTCATGCTTCTTGTCTAACGTGAAATCCATGATTTATTCAATCCTTTCTGTTTTATCACAGAGCCCATGCCCAGGCGCGGGCTCCATTTTCCTTGAAAGACTGCCGGTATTACTTGCTGTAATCGTAGAAGCCTGCGCCGGTCTTCTTGCCGAGCTTGCCCGCACGGACCATCTTGCGCAGCAGGGGGCTGGGAGCATACTTGGAATCACCGGTCTCGCTGTAGATGACTACCATGATAGCGAGCACGATGTCCAGTCCGATGTAATCGCCCAGAGCCAGAGGTCCCATGGGATGATTTGCACCGAGCTGCATAGCGGTATCGATGTCTGCAACGGATGCAACACCTGCTGCATAGACATTGATCGCTTCGTTGATCATCGGGATCAGGATGCGGTTGACGACAAAGCCTGCTGCCTCGTTGACTTCCACGGGCGTCTTGCCGATCTCAACAGCGATGTCCTTGATCTTCTGAACCAGATCTGCGGGAGTATTGGCTCCTGCGATGACCTCGATCAGCTTCATGCGGTCAGCGGGATTGAAGAAATGCATGCCGACCAGGGGACGATCCAGACCATTGCCCATCTCGGTGATGGACAGGGAAGAGGTATTGGTTGCAAAAATGCAGCTTGCGGGAACGATCTCCTGCAGCTCCTTAAAGGTCGTCTTCTTCAGCTCCATCTTCTCGGGAGCAACCTCGATGACGAGATCCACATCCGTGCAGATGTCCTTCAGACCGGTCGTGATCTTGGCAGAAATGGCATCTGCCTTCTCCTGGGTGATCTTCTCCTTGCCTACCAGGAAGTTCAGATTCTTGAGGATCTTCGCCTTTCCTCCGTCTGCAAACTCCTGCTTGATGTCGCACAGATATACTTCATAGCCATCCGTCATGGCAAATGCCTGTGCAATTCCGGACCCCATGGTTCCGGCACCGATAACGCCTACCTTCATAGTGTTCTCCTTTCGCCCTGCGGCTAATTTATTATTTGTTCTGGAAGGGTACTACCTTCAATTTCTTTTCCTTATCCTTCTCCAGGAAATTCGCCATACCGGCCTTCTGATCCTCGGTCTCGAAGCAGCTTCCGAAGAGCTTCTCCTCTATAACGATTGCCTCATCCATATCCGCCTCAAGGCCTTCGTTGATCGCCTTCTTGCATGCGCGAACCGCAATGGGAGCATTCTGTGCGATGGTGGAAGCCAGCTTCTCGGCTGCTGCCATCAGCTCCTCCTGGGGATAGACCGCATTCACCAGACCGATGCGCAGCGCCTCATCCGCCTTGATATTGCGTGCGGAATAGATCATCTGCTTCGCCATGCCGGGTCCCACCAGACGGGCCAGTCTCTGGGTGCCGCCGAAGCCGGGGGTAATGCCGAGGCCTACTTCGGGCTGTCCGAAGATCGCATTGTCGGAGCAGATGCGGATGTCACAGCTCATGGAGATCTCGCATCCTCCGCCCAGCGCAAAGCCGTTCACGGCTGCGATGGTGGGAATGGGAAGGGTCTCCAGCTTACGGAAGACATCGTTGCCCTTCTTGCCGAACGCCTCGCCCTCTGCCTTGGTCAGGGTGCTCATCTCGCCGATGTCCGCGCCTGCCACGAAGGACTTCTCTCCGGCACCGGTGAGAACCAGCGCGCGAACGGTATCAAAATCGATGGCGTCCAGAGCAGCATCCAGCTCGTCCAGCACCTGGCTGTTCAGCGCATTCAGGGCCTTCTCGCGGCTGATGGTCAGAACGGCGATCTTATCCTTCTGTTCATAAACGATAAACTCTGCCATAAAAATATCTCCTTTTATACGCACCAAATTCCCGTCCCGTTTTCACGAAAATGCCTTCCGAAAACGGGGCAGGAATCCGATAGACGATGATTAATCTTCGATCTTGACGATCGTAGCGCAGCCCATGCCGCCGCCGATGCACAGCGTAGCAAGACCGGTCTTGGCGCCCTTGGCCTGCATCTCATGCAGCAGGGTAACCAGGATACGTGCTCCGGAAGCTCCTACGGGATGTCCGAGCGCGATGGCGCCGCCGTTGGGATTGAGCTGCTTGTCCACATCGATGCCCAGATCCTTGCCGACTGCTACGGACTGAGCTGCGAACGCTTCATTTGCCTCGATGATATCGAAGTCCTCGATCTTCATGCCGGTCTTAGCCAGCACCTTGCGGGTAGCTGCGACGGGGCCGATACCCATTACCTCGGGACGAACGCCTGCCAGAGCGCCTGCGACGAACGTAGCCATGGGCTTGACACCCAGCTCCTTCGCCTTCTCCTCGCTCATGACCACGATGGCAGCAGCGCCGTCGTTGATGCCGGAAGCGTTACCTGCGGTTACGACGCCGTCCGGATTGATGGGACGAAGCTTTGCCAGACCCTCGATCGTGGAGCCCTGTCTGGGGCCTTCATCGGTATCGAAGAGGATGGTCTCCTTCTTTTTCTTGACCTCCACGGGAACGATCTCGTTCTTGAATGCGCCTGCCTCGATGGCAGCGCATGCCTTCTGCTGGCTCTTGAGCGCGAACTCGTCGAGCTCCTCGCGGGTCAGACCCCACTCCTCGGCGACATTGTCCGCGGTCTTGATCATATGATAATCATTGAAAGCATCCCAGAGAGCATCCTTCACCATGGTATCCACGAAAGCGCCCTGGCTCTGGCTCGGCCACATCATACGATAGCCGTAGCGGCCCTGCGGGACTGCGAAGGGAGCGAGGGACATATTTTCCATACCGCCTGCAACCACGATGTCAGCATCGCCTGCCATGATCATCTGTGCAGCCTGATTCACACAGTGAAGACCGGAACCGCATACCACATTGGTCGTAACAGCGGGTACTTCCACGGGAAGTCCTGCCTTGATGGAAGCCTGACGGGCAACGTTCTGTCCGAGGCCGGCCTGAATAACGCAGCCCATGTAGACCTGGTCTACCTGCTCGGGAGCGACGCCCGCACGCTTCAGAGCCTCCTTGATAACGATCGCTCCGAGATCTGCAGCGGGGATGGTGGAAAGAGATCCGCCCATTGTGCCGATTGCAGTACGGCAGGCACCAGCCAATACAACTTTTCTAGCCATTTTGTTTTCCTCCAAACTCTTCTAAAAATGTGGGTTTTCGGTTGCTTCTCTGTGATTGTTATTTTTTTATCACACCGACTTCTAAATTGTAGCATAGGGCATAGATTAAATCAATTCTTTTTTCCGCAGGATTCTCTCTTGTGCGGTTCTGCCATTTCACACAAGCAACGTGTACAGATAGGTAATGCCGCAGAAAACGTGCGCCAGCAGCAAGGTCCAGCCGACCCAGACCAGCGCGCGCCGGCCCTTTCCGATCACCGGGCTGTGCTCCAGTTGCAGCGCATGCAGCGTCGCGGACATAAAGAGCAGCAGCATGCCGCACATCATGGGCCACAGGAAATCCCCGTGACTGAGCTTCACCCCGCTCTCCCCGAGGCAGGCAGCCTCCAGCAGACCGATCCCGTAGCCCGCAAGGGACAGACGACCGATCCTGTGCCGGATGAAAAAGGAAGCGTCGATGACGATCATGTAGATCGGGAAAGCCATCCCGCACAGGATCGAGAGCAGCACATTGTCGGAGAAAAGGTGCCAGACCTCCATCCACCGGGTCACGGCGAAGCTTCCGTCGGAGGCGTAGCTCCCGCCCCAGAAAAAGTAAGCGAGGAACTGGAAAAGGATATACACGAGCGCCGGCACCGCGCACAGGAGCATGGTAAGACATTCCCTGAAATACGGCGTGGCACTTCCGTCCCTGCGAAACGCCAGACGGATCAGCCGGATCAGCATCAGAAGCGCCACCGCCGGAATGAACATCTCGGCAAAGACCGGCTTGGCCATCGCCGAAAGAAACAGGAAGATCGCCAGGAGCAGGTTGTATTTTTTCCGGGAAAGCTCCACCGGGAAGAAGATCCCGAGATAGGTCTCATCCTCCTGCGCTCCCCAGAGGTCCACCACGAGCGCAAAGCATAACAGAGCGAAGGGCCGGACCGCCATGTGGGTCGGATTGTGCAGTGGATTCATCGAGAAGATCCCCGTAAAGCGCTCCCCGGCATCCATCCAGTAGAAATACAGCCCCTGCACCAGCGAAAAACCGAGTGCAAGGATCGAAGCCGCAAAATCGGACACTTCCGGCGCCCGGCTGTCCGCATATCTTCGGATCATCCAGTAGGTCACCAGATAGCCAAAAGCCGCAAAAAAGCCGCTGGTGAGCGCCGCACCCGCCTCCAGCGGGACGTTCAGCACGCGGTACAGGAAGAGCACCGGCAGATGCCACATGCAGTAGGGCACTTCCTTCCAGCCGGCAAAAAAGCCGTCCTGCAAAAAGGTGATCAGATAGACGCAGACATGTCCGTTGACGTCGGACAGCGGATTTTTGATCTCCTTCATCACGGAGGCATAGACCAGATAGAAAAGCAGTGCCGCAGGCACCAGGATCAGAGGGCTTGTCTTTTTGGTTTCGTTCATTTCCCACCCCTTTGGGGAGCGCGGCTTTTGTGTGTCCGCAGCTCCGCAGACTTGCGATTTTTGAAAATATTACTTATGATGAAAGACGGCATCAGGAATACATCCTGAAAAAAGCATGAACGGGAGGCTTCCCTTGAAAGAAAAAATCTTTTACGGCGTTCTGGCCCTTGCCCTGATCGCCTTTGTGTGCATTCCGCTGCCGCCCTCGGATCTGCTGATCCGCATGACCAGGGACTGGGGCACGCTTGCAGGCAGCACGCTTTATTACGCGACGGAAGAAAGCCCCGATTTTTCGGATGCGCAGCTTCTCTTCGCACAGGAGGATCCGGAAACGCAGATCGCGACCTTCCGCATCCCCGCGGATGCAGCGGCGGAGCTGACCGGCCTGCGCTTTGATCTGTCGGACGATCAGCCGGTCACGACCATCGGCAAGGTCTCCGTAAGCAGCGGCGGCGTCATCCAAAGGAGCTACTTAAGCTGTGAATTCTTCGCGGACGAACACATCGCCTCCGAGCATCTCTTTCACCGCGATCTCGTCCCCGCCCAGAATCTGGTCGCTCTCTCCGTGGAGGGAAGCGATCCCTACGCGGTCCTGTCGGAGGGCCTGGTCCGGGAGATCCGCGGCTGTGTCAGCAGACGCAGAGGTATCCGCGCGGTCTTCGCCGTGCTGATCCTGGCCGGCACGATCCTGGGCAGACGCAGGATCTTCCATCTGTCCTGATCGCCCGAAGCAGCTTTGACGCTACTTTCCTATCATAACATAAAAGAGGGTGTGCCGACTATCACGGCACACCCTTTTTCCGTTCTGTAACTTATCTTCCGCACGTCCGGAACATCAGACGCCTCAGACCTCCGGCTCAATGAGCCCGTAGGTATCTCCCTTTCTCTTGTACACGACATTCACCTGATCGGTCTCCGCATTGATAAACACGAAGAAGCTGTGACCAAGGAGCTCCATCTGTACACATGCATCCTCGGGATACATCGGCTTGATATCGAATTTCTTGGAGCGGACGATCTTGATCTCCTCCTCGTCCTCGTCACTCTCCTGTCCAAACAGGGCGGACAGCTCACCGCCTTCCTGTTTGCGGTCCACAATCTTATTACGATACTTTTTCAGCTGTCTCTCGATGATCTCCTCCACCAGATCGATAGAGACATACATATCACTGCTGGACTGTTCGGAACGGATGATGGTTCCCTTCACGGGGATCGTAACCTCGATCTTTTGAAGGTTTTTCTCGACACTCAGCGCCACATGCACTTCCGTTTCGGGGGTAAAATACTTGGAAAGCTTGCCGATCTTGTCTTCCACTGCGCTCTTGAGTCCGGGGGTCACTTCAATGTTTCTGCCGATGATTACAAATTTCATAATGCATCCCTCGCCTTCTTCGGGTTTTCAGGCCCGTTAATATTGTAAAGACATCATACCATAACCAGGTACATTTTACCAACAATTTTCTGAAAATTGTCCAATTGTTAAACACTTAATTTAAGGGGCTGAAAATTGTTTTGGGGAGGATTTTTGAAAAATTTGTCTATTTTTCCAAAACGTATGTTCATAAAGTTTCCATAAAATTCCTACCTTTTTCGAGGATTTGAGCGGTGGATAATGTGTATAACTTCGTGTATAAGTCGATTTTTGGGCATTTGAGGGTGTGCACAGGTGGATAACTTTTTCCGGGAGATTTTTAAAAATCTCTCTTGACAACGAACCCTTTGTGAATTTTTGCCAAATATCACTTGTTGTCTTAAATTCGCTTGCTTTTTGAACTGTCATTCTCTTCACAGGGTGATCCCGAGCATCTTCTCGATGAGATCCTGGAGCTCGGCGGTCACTTCGATGGTGGACATGCTCTCGCCGGAAATGCCGAAGATTCCGAAGAGGATGGCCGCAGCGCGTCCGCGGGGATTGACAATGCGAAGCACGCCCTCCTCGTTGCCGCGTTCGATGAGAGCTTCGAAGCCGTCCAAAAGCTTATAGTAGGTCTGCAGACGTATGGCATCGTACTGGTAGCGGAGCTCGCGGTTCTCGAAGCAGCGGTCGGTCTCGTTTTTGGACTCACGGAAGTTGCGCTGACAGAAGTAGAGGAAGGTCCGAAGGATCTCGGGAACGGTCTGGTCGCGGCTCTCCATGAGGGCGAGGAGAAGTTCGGTGTCCTTGGCACTCTTGCGTTCGAGGACGGATTTGTAGAGGTTTTCCTTGGTTCCGAAGTAGTGGAGGACGGTTCCGCGGACGACGTTCGCCCCGGCGGCGACGTCGTCCAGGTTGACGCCGTAGTAGCCGTGCTCCAGGAAAAGCTTCTCGGCGATGTCCAGGAGCTGGGTGCGGCGCTCCTCCGGATTGTTCATGCGTTTCGGCATATGCGTTCCTCTTCGTTTCAAACTGGCAATACATGATACGGAATACAGGTTTAGTATAGCATATTTGGGGACTAAGAGACTACGCCCCGGCCAAGGCAATGCCCATCCGAACCCCGCTCCCGCTTCATGTCTCGACACGCAGCGGATGCTAAGCTCAGCGGCGGCAAGAGCCTTGCTTCGCTAAGCACCGGCGGCGAGACAGAGGTTCGGATTGGGCATAGCCATGTCCGGGGCTCACTCGGAATCAGGATTACGCAATGTCAGGAACGAAGATCCTTCGGAATCGGATTGGGCATAGCCGCGTCCGGGGCTCACTCGGAATCAGAATTACGCAATGTCAGGACCGAAGCTCACTCGGAGACTGCTTCGGAATCGAATTACAGAAAAAGAGCCTCTCTCCGAAGAGAAAGGCTCTTGATATTTCTAATAATTTCGTGACATCCGATTTAGAAGATCCGGCGGACGGCAAGCGGGGTACGGTAGCTTGCGCTCGAAACGATGATGCCGGTCTTGGAATTGGATGCGTGAACGATCTGGTTGTTGCCGATGTAGATGGCTACATGGCCGGAGTAGCAGACGATGTCGCCGGGTACGGCTGCCTCGAGGCCACCCTCGACCGCGGATCCGACGCTGCGGTCCGACTTGGAGGAGTGGGGCAGGGATACGCCGAAGGCTGCGTAGACGCTCATGACGAATCCGGAGCAGTCACAGCCGTTCGTAAGGCTCGTGCCGCCGTAGACGTAAGGATTGCCGACGAACTGGAGTCCGTAATTGGCTACCGCGTTACCGTTCTCGCTGCCGCCGCTGACCTGAACCGAAGCTCCCGCGCCACCGCTGGTGGAGGACTTCTTCTTGCTGGCCGCTGCCTGTGCCTTGCGTCTCTCTTCCGCTTCTCTCGCCAGGCGGGCTTCTTCTTCTGCCTTGGACTCCGCCTTGACGAACTCGGTGTGGAACTCCACGTAATCCGCGGATACCCAACCGGTACCTTCCTCTACATCCACCTTGACCCAGTCCTCGGTCTCATCCATGACCACCAGGTCATCTCCCTCGGGAACCAGCCCGATGACGGAGGACTCGATGCTGTCCTCGGAACGAACCTTCAGGGTCGTGGTGTTGACCGTCGCGAAACGGGTACCGACCTGCTTCGCCAGCTCGACGGCCTCGTCGCCGGTGACACAGAACTCACCTTTGACATAACCCTTGACGGAACCGGACTCGATGAGATACCATCCGTTCTCCTCCTCGATGAAGGTTCCGACGGAATTGTTGTAAAGCTTGCCGATAATCTCTCCCTCTTCACTGGGGAGACTTCTCACGTTCACATAATGGGTAACCTGGGCGATGACGAGGTTCTTGAAAAGCTCTTCCTCGAGCTCTTCATCGGTCATCTCCACCTTGGTCGTATCCTCGATCAGCTCGGAAATATCATCCTCACTGAGCATACCTTCGATCTCAACATTGGTCTCCTGGCCTGCAAGCGCCGTCTGGAGATCATCGCCGCCGGTGAGGAGCTTGCCTACACCGCCGCTGGGAAGTCCCGCCTGGCTGTCAAAGGAGATGCAGCCGGCGAGAAGCACGGCCGAAAATGCACATCCTGCTAATTTATAGGGAAAACGAATCATGAATCTCTCCTTACCATGGGTCCGGTAACAAGGGTGCTTCGGTTAACAGTTCATTATTTAAGAATTTCGAAAGAAATGTTGCGATCTTTCGAAAGGATTTGTTACGAAATTATTACAACCAAGAAACAATATAGCACGGTAAACCTTCTTTGTCAAATAAAAAAGTCCGCGTAAATGCGGACTTTTTTCGCAACTGAATCGTTTACTGAAAGCTATTCCATTTTTGTGGGATTCCTGTAACATTTCCGACGCAAATCCGAAAAGTTCCTCCCACCGAAGGTACCCTTCCGGCCCGAAAAATGCCGGATCCGTCCGCGCTCACAGCGCCAGAAACCTCTCCGCAGCTTCGAGGCTCTCGTATCCGTAGAGTCTCGTGTTGCCCTCCATGGTCATGCGGGCGAGGTTTTTCCCCTCCGCGGTCAGATCCACGATGAACCGCGCGTAAAGCTCGAGCATCTTGTCGGAATAGGTCCCCAGCTCGCCTCGCAGATAGGTCTCGTAGGAGGTGTTAAAAGCGGTGTCCTGGGAGGTGTGAATGCTGCGCGCCTGCTGCCCGAGATGCGGGAACTCGGCGGAGAATTCCTCCATCCACTTCACCTGGATGCCCACGATCTGCGCGATGATGGCCTCCTTCTCCGGGGTCAGCTGCGGGAAATGGTCCTTGAGCTCTTCATAGCGTTCGGGCGCGGTCGAGGCCATCATCCGGGCGTATTTTTCGGTGATGAGGTTGTGCCCAAGGCGCATCTCCCTGCGAAAATCATACAGATACTGCAGGAGCATCGTGCGGTTCCAGGTCAGGTACTGGCTCCTGCGCATGATGGAGAAGGTCGGCCAGTCGTCCTGGCAGTCGGCGCGTCCGCCCTCGTTCTGCACCTTATCGAAGGCCTTGAACTCAAGCTGCGCGATCTCCATCGCCAGCTCTTCGGTGGTCTTGCGGCTGTCGATGCTTTTTCCTAAAAGCTCCTCCACCTGGTCCGTAAGACCGGGATCTATGTCGCTTAAGAAATCTCTGCGGTAGAGCTCCATGGCCAGAAATCCGCCGATGGCATCCATACTTTCCGACACCTGCGTCACAAGTTCCTGTGTGAGTGCATCGGACAGGATCGCCCGGAAACCGGCGATCTGCGCCTGCAGCAGAAGCTCCTCCAGCTGCGCGCCGCCCTCCAGCACCAGGAGTCCTTTCCGCAGCCATTTGTCGTGCAGCGGATACTGGCCCTGGGCATAATAGAGAATCTTTTCCGCCTCCCGCAGCGCATCGCCGAGGATCGTCGTTGCCGTCAGGGCGTCGCCGCGCAGGAGCACGCGGAGGAAATTGTACTGGCCGGTCTGGCCGAAACGTCCGCAGCTCTCGGCCAGCTTGCCGTAGAGCACATACGCGGGATAGCCTTCCTTCAGCCGGTTTCGCATGGCAGAGAAAATCCCTTCATCGTCCCGCCATACTTCCCCGTTGACGGCGGCAGCGAGGGATGCATCGCTGACACTGCTCCAGTCGACGGCCTCGTAATCGTCCGTCTGGATCAGGCGCTTGTAAAAGTCCGAAATCACGCAGACCCCGCGGCGGCCCGCCCCCTGTGCGAGCGGTGCTCTGCGAAAGCCGTCCATTTCTTCCGGAAGCGCCTCGTAGGCCGCCTCAAGCTGCTTTCCGATCGCATCATAGGTTTCCTGCGTCACCCAGAGGCAGAAGGAAGGTCCCCAGTCATGATCGCGCGAAACCGCATCGTCCAAGCCGAAGGCGTCCGAGCCTTCCCCCGCGAGGCCAACCGCGATCTTGTGTTCAAAGGCCGCGAAGCGCTTGTGCAGCATCGGCGCGCCGTAGGTCTCGTAATATTTTCTGCACAGGTCGATGCCGAGCACCGGAGCCTCCGGCTGCGCTTTGCTTTCCCTGCCCGTGCTTTCTCTGCCCGATCTTTCCGTGACTTCTTTTCCCCGCTTTCCCGGGCCGGCTCCTTCCTTCGCCGCTTCCGTGGCATCTTCCTGCTTCTGCGCCGCCTTGCAGGCTTCGTAATTCTCCTTCAGGCGCGCGTAATAATCGTTCCGGCCGAGGGATTTTTCCATGATCTCCATCGCCCGCCGATAAATATTCATCGCGGAATAAAAATCCCCCGTCAGATAGCAATAGCTGCCCATGGCGGAGAGCGCCGCGCACAGATGCTGGTCCTCCACGCCCTGCTCCTCGAAGAGTGCAACGGAAATACGCGCCTGGGCGAAGGCGTCCTCCAGTTCCCCTAATTGAATGAGCGTCCCTGCCAGATTCGCCCGGGATACCGCCTCCTCGTAGGTATTGCCCTGCTCGGTCACAATGGAGATCGCACGGAGCAACGCATCGCGAGACCGCGCAAAATCCCCCATCTCCTGGTAGAGCAGGGACTTGTTGTTGCACAGGCTCGCCACCAGCGGCGCGTCCGGCGGCAGGATCTTCGCGTAGATCTCCTCCACCCGGTCGTAGCAGGCCAAAGAATCCTTCAGCCTTCCGCCTCCGCGGTAGACGGTCGCAATATTCAGAAGCGTGGTCGCGAAAGGCACCGATTCCTCCGGGCAGATCCTGCCCGCCACCATCAGGGCCTGATCGGCGATGGCGAAAGCCTTCTCCCATTCGGAGGTCTCCCGGTAGTACCCGAGCAGCTCGTTTAAGAGCTGCAGGAGGCTGACCTCATCCATCTCCTCTGCAGCCACCGCGACTGCCCCCAGCAGAAGGTCTTCCACTTCTGCTGCCCTGTTTTCGGTAAAAAGCCGATCCTCCGCTTCGAGTATTCCTTGAATATCCATCAGGTCCATCCTCCGTCCATGGTGACGATCTGGCCGGTCATATATACCGGCGACTGCAGAAGCTTCAAGGCCAGCTGGGCCACTTCCTCCGGCTTGCCGATGCGGTCCGCGGGGATCTCCCGGCGCAGAGCCTCCATCTCCTCAGCGGAAAATCCGGCATTCATCTGGGTATCGATCACGCCGCAGGCAATGGCATTCACCGCGATCCCGCTGGGAGCCAGTTCCTTCGCCAGCGCGCGGGTGAAGCTGTTGAGTCCGCCCTTGGAAGCCGAGTAGGCCACCTCCATGGAGGCACCCACCGTCCCCCAGACGGAAGAAATGTTCAGGATCCGTCCGCTGTGCTGCTGCAGGAAAAGAGGAATCGCGCATTTGCAGGTATGAAAGCTCCCGGTGAGGTTGGTACGGATCAGATTCTCCCACTCCTGGGGCGTCATGTCGGAAAGCAGGCCGATGTGCGAGATGCCCGCATTGTTGATCAGGACCTCCAGCCGGCCGATGGTGCCGAAGAGGTCGCTGACCTGCTGCCAGTCCCCCACATCGCACTGCTCCGCGCGGCACTGGATGTCGTATTCCTTCTCCAGCTTTTTCCCCAGCTTCTTCAGATCGGAGATGGTCTCCGAACAGGTCAGGACCAGATCATAGCCTTCCTCCGCCAGTGCTTCGGCGATCGCGGCGCCGATGCCTCTTGAGGCCCCCGTTACCACTGCAAGGGGTCTGCCCGATTCAATCTGATACTTTTTTTCTTTTGCCATGCTGTCTCCTTTCCACAAGTCTTACGATCAGGCCTGTAAGCAAATTCAGATAACGGTAAACCGGCTCGGACGCGATGGTGAACAGAACCAGAAGCAGGATTGCTTCCTTGTGGATCGCGCTGATGGCAAACCACCAGTCGAGACCGATCGCGCTGATCATACACAGGACAAAATTCACACCGAGGACGATGCCGCGGTACTTGTTTAGAGGCGCGCTGATCCGCGCGAGGATCATCATGCTGATGACAGCCAGAAGAAGCGTAGCCGCCACGGAGACCTCCGCGGAGTCGATGGAGAAGACCCGCCCGAACAGGATCAGAGCCCCGATGCTGAGGATCTCCGTCAGAGCGGCGGGAACCGCCTTGTGCAGAACGGTCCGGAGGAAATTGCCCCGCACCATTTTGTCATTGGGCTCCATCGCCAGGAAAAAGGCGGGCAGTCCGATGCCGAAGCCGGAGATCAGCGACATCTGCGCCGGCAGGATCGGATAGACGATCGAGCTGACGATCGCGAAGATCGCCAGGGACAGCGAGAAGATATTCTTCACCAGGAAGAGCGTCGCAGAACGGGTAATATTGTTGATGATCCGGCGCCCCTCCCCGACAATCTGCGGCATATGGGAAAAATCGGAGTCGAGAAGTGCCACCTGCGCCGCCTGCACGGCTGCGTCCGCACCGGAGGCCATCGCGATGGAGCAGTCCGCATCCTTCATCGCCAGGATATCGTTCACACCATCACCGGTCATGGCCACGGTATGCCCCTGCATCTGAAGGGCATGCACGAGATGCCGCTTCTGGTCCGGCGTCACACGTCCGAAGACGGTGTACCGGCGCACGGCCTCCGCGTAATCCGTTTCGGTCTGCAGCGTGCGCGCATCCACAAAGCGCTCCGCACCGCCGATTCCGGCTCTGGCCGCGATGCTGGATACGGTGACCGGATTGTCTCCGGAAATGACCTTGACGACCACGCCCTGCTTCGCAAAATACCCGAAGGTATCCTTCGCATTTTTGCGGATGGGGTTTTCCAGCACCGGAAAACAGACCGGTTCAAAGTTCCCCTGCGTCATGCGTCCGAAGGCGATGACACGCATCCCGCGCTCTTCCGGTTCCTTCAAAAGCGCCTCATACGCTTCCATCTTCTCTCCGAGCAGCACATCCGGCGCGCCCAGGGCATAGGTGCCGTCCGTGAAAGTCACGGAGGAGTATTTTTTCGCAGAAGAAAATGGCATCTTAGTCATAAGCCCTCTGCACTCTTTTTTCTTCTCCCGCACGGGATCCAGATACGCGCGAAGGGCCTGCATGGTGGCATTATTGTCCGGGAGGGCATCGACATAATCCTTCAGGATCCCGCGAACCAAAAGGCGCTCCTGCTCCTGCGCCGCCCAGCGCAAGTTGTCCTCTTCGGCTGCTTCCGGATCCTTCTGCGACAAAGCGGTCCCGGACAAAGCGGACCCGGACTGCGACGGAAGCAAAATGTCCGCGACACGCATCTCATTTTCCGTGATGGTTCCGGTTTTATCCACGCAGAAGACATCCACCCGCGCCAGCTGCTCGATGCTCTTCATGTCATGGAGCAGCACCTGCCGTCCGGCCAGACGCGCAGCACCCGCCGCCAGAGTCAGACTGACCAGAAAATACAATCCCTCGGGGATCATGCCGATCAGCGCGCCCACCATGGAGGTGATGCTCGGCTGAAACCCGCTTTTATTGATGAAAAAGCCCTGCACGAAAAGCGCGATCCCCACAGGGATGATCGCTACGCCCGCGAGCTTTACGAAAAAGTTGATGGAGCGGACCATCTCGGAGACCTCGCCGGAGTCCATGGTCTTAGCCTGCAGCATCAGCTTCGAGATGTAGGATTCGCTGCCCACGCGGTCCAGCCGGACGAAGGCTCTGCCGGAGACCACAAAACTTCCGGACATCACATTGCTGCCGGGGCCCTTGTGCACCTCGTCGGCTTCGCCGGTCAGAAGGCTCTCATTCAGGGACAGCTCCCCCCGGATCAGCGTCCCGTCGGCCGGCACCTGCGCCCCCGCCTCGAGGAGGATCAGATCCCCCTGCACGAGGCGTTCAATCGGAAGACGAACCTCCGCGCCGTCCCGCAGCACGGTAGCCGTCGGCTGGCTAAGTACCGCCACCTGATCGAGCACCTTTTTGGCATGCAGCTCCTGGACGATCCCGATGATCGCATTGAAAATGATCACGGGCAGAAAGGTCAGGCTCCGAAAGTCTCCGGCGATGATCAGAAGCACCGCCAGCACCAGGAAAATCAGGTTAAAATACGTAAGAAGGTTCTCCCGTACGATCTGCCCCACGGTCTTGGCCGTGGTCTCCACCTGCACATTCCCCAGGCCTTCCTGCGCCCTCCGGTCCGCCTCCGCCTGCGTTAGTCCCGCAAATCCAGATTGTTCCGCCATGACAAAATGTCCTTCCTCCCCCTGTTTACAAATCTATTGTAAATCAAAAGGAGCAGGGGCTCAAGCCCTGCTCCTTCTTAAGAATGTGTGAGAATGCCGCGGAATCAAAGGGATGGAGGACATCGCCTTCCTCTGTTCGTCGAACCCTTTCTTCCACTTGCCGCTGAAGTACCGCAGCATACAGACGATGCCGGTCGTGGTCCAGGTAGCGGCGGTAGTCGCCCAGACGGCCCAGAATCCGAACCATCCCAGGAAGAGGAACAGCTGCGAGAAGGCCACGCGTCCGATCACCTCCGTGATGCCGTTGATCATGGAAAATCCCGCATCTCCGCAGCCGTTGGACAGTGCTCTGGGCAGATAGATCATGCCCAGCGGAAAGTAGAACAGGCTGGTGATCCGAAGCGCCCGGGAACCGATGGAGATAACCTCGGCTTCCTTCACGAAAAATCCGGCGATATTGTCCCCGAAAAGATACATCACGGGCAGCATGGCCATACTGAAGACGAAGGCCACACCGGTCGCCTGACGGAATCCCTGCCGCACACGGTCGGGCTTCCCGGCGCCCATGTTCTGGCCGGAGAAGGTCATCAGCGCCGCGCCGAGGGAATTAAAGGGCTGCTGGATGATCTGCTCCACACGGTTGGTGATGGTAAAGGCCGCCACGACATTTTCCCCGAAGCCGTTGACCACTCCCTGCAGTGCCAGGCAGGAGACCGCGATCATGGAGCTTTGCAGGGAAAGCGGAACGCCCAGGCGGAAGGCCCCGCGGATGATCCCGGGATCCGGCCTGCGCTCTTGCCTTGTGCAGCGGAAATAATCCACCTTCCGTAACGCATACAGGAAGGAAATAAACGCGGAGCTGTACTGGGACACGATGGTGGCGAGTCCGACGCCGCGGACCCCCATCGAAAAATACAGGACAAAGAGCAGGTCCAGGCCCACGTTGAGCAGGCTGGAAAAGATCAGAAAATACAGCGGCGTCCGGGAATCCCCGAGGGCACGCAGGATCGCTGCCACGCCGTTGTAGAGCGTGATGCCCAGGATGCCGAGCACGGTGATCCGCATGTAGGCGGTGGAATCGGCGATGATCGCCTCCGGGGTATCCAATGCACGGAGCAGCGCCGGGCTGATGGCATAGGCGATGGCGGAGATCAGCACGGACACCGACGCAAGCACATAGTAGGAATTGGCGATGGTGCGCCGGACCGCATTTTCATCTCCTGCGCCGAAGGCGTGGGAGGTCATGACCCCGATGCCGTTGGAGAGGCCGAAGCTCAGGGAGAAAAAGAGGAAGTTCATCGAACCGCAGGCACCCACGGCTGCGAGGGCATTCTTGCCGACGAACTGTCCGACGACGATGGAGTCGACCATGTTATAAAATTGCTGGAACAGGTTGCCCAGGATCAGGGGACCTGCGAAGATCAGCAGGTGGCGGATCGGGCTGCCCTGTGTCATGTCTGTCATTCTTTTGTTCATAATCCGTTTATCCTTTTTTGTGTACTTCGTGATGATTATAGGCACAGTGTGCAAAAACTACTCCGCATTTTTTATGTTCTTTTCGCTCACTTTTTAACATAAAAAAGACCGCTCTCAGTCACGAGAACGGTCCGGTGGATCGTATATTTTTGCACGGACGGATCAGGCATCCTTCACGACGACGACATTGGGAAACCCCGCGTTCATCATGGCCTGCGCGGCAATGCCGCTCCGGTAGCCGCGGCCGCAGTACAGGTACAGGGTCTCGCCCAGATGTGCCTGGATGCAGTGCGGATTCAGGAAAATATCCCGCATGGGGATATTTACACTGTTCTTCACGGGGCGGTCCCGGTGCTCCGCGGGAGTGCGGACATCGATCAGACGGTAGGTACGTGCGGAGAGGATCTCTCCTTCCATCTCCTCGAGCGTGATCTCACGCACGGGCTGCACCTGCACGGGGGCGGGCGGAACCCGCTTTTCGTGATGCATCAGACGATCGACATATTCGCGCGCCTCCTCGGGCGAAACCTCCCGGGTGGATCCGAAGATCTCGGGCGTATCGGCGGGCATGATCCCCTTACAGTACATCTGGGCGCTGTGCCACACGCACATCCCGCAGTCGAACAGATCCTGCAGCGCTCTGGCTGCGGACCAGTCCTCCTCATCCTCCTCCGCATATTCCTGCTCCAGCGCCTCATGCAGCATTCTGGCCGCATCACGCTTTAGCAGCGGGGCATTCAGATCATATTGGTCGACCATGCGGAAACGGTATCCGCACAGCACGATATGCTCCAGAATCCAGACAAAATCTCCTATCTTCATATTTTTTCTCCTGTAAATAAGGACGGCCGCCTGTTCCTGCGATCTCAGGTTTCTATCTCAACGCGGAGCAGGACGCTGTCACAGCCCGCAAGCGCCTCCACACGGAAAATATCACTCTCCGTCCGTGTCGTCTCCCCCGTCCACAGGTCGCGCAGAAGGAAGCTTCCGGCCTTCTCCCAGCCTTCGGCGTTGACCACCTTACTGCCGAGCATCCGCAGGATCCTTCCCCGGCTCACGGAAAAGTCTCCCCGCTTCTCCCACTCGCTCAGATTGATAAAGCACAGAGCGATGGCCCCGTCCGCGAGGGGCTTGGCCAGGATGTCGACCCGGTCATGGTTCGTCACATAGGTCAGATCGGGTTCCGCATCCGTCAGGGAGCAGTACACGCGCTTAGCCTGGATGCCGAGGGGATCCTGGTTCAGCGCGATGACGGATTCGTTCGCGATGATCCGCCAGATCGCATCGCCCTTTTCCACCGTGCGCAGATCCATGCCGAGCATCAGCGGCGCATTCATCATGCACCACATATTCATGTGCGTGCGCGCCTGGGTCTCCGTGATCCCGCGCATCCCGATCACCATCATATCCGGATCGTTCCATCCCCGGTCCAATCCGGCGAATTCATCCATAATGACGCACTTGTCATATTGGGAGGTGATGGAAGGTGTCCCGGGATCGATCCATTTCGCGCTTCCGGGTCCCCGGTCGGAACCCACGGCAAAGGTGATATCGTTCAGGATCCTCCAGGAATCGCCGACCTTGTAGCCCCAGTTCTGCGGCTGCGTCTTGCCCCATTCGCAGATGGACAGGAGCACCTCGCGCTTTGATTTTGCCTTAAGCGCATAGAACATGGCCGCGTAAGACTGCAGCGTATTTTCCTGGCGTCTGTGATTCATGAGACGGATCACATTGGCGCCTTTGGACAGCTGTACCGGTGAAAGGCGAAGCTCCGCAAAATCTTCCTCTCCCCCGGTCTCCGGAAGCAGAGCGTCGTACACCCGGTTCTCCGCGGCCTCCTCACCGATCGCGACCTGCAGCCATGCTCCGACCCCCGGACGGGCGCCGGTGGCGTAGATCACGGACAGATCGTAGGTTCCGTCCTCCGGCACCTCTATGGCGAACCGCAGCTCTCCGCTCCGCTCGCCCACCGGTGTCGTGCCCACATTGGTTCCGTCGTACGTCCCGATCTCCGTCGCGTAGCCGCCTTCCGTGATCCTGGCTCCGTTGCCGGTCAGGACGCCCTGCGCCGCCTCCAGCAGCGCCTTGAAGCCCGGCTTTTGGATGCGGATCCCGCGCAGATTCGGCGCATAGGTGTATCTCGCATTCTCCTGTGCGGAGAAGGTTGCATTGTCCCAGAGATAGTAGCAGTTGTCCACCTTCAGGAAGTCGATGTCCCAGTCGGCATAGATTTCGGCGTCCACATCCTCAAACCCGCAGGTGCCGACCGCAGCGCCGGCGCACAGATTCGTTCCGATGTCATTGTACATGCCAAAGAGCAGCCCGCGCTCGTGCAGATAATCCGCCAGCGCCCGGAAGCCGGAAGGGAACTTCACCGGCTCATTGGCCAGCTTCCCGTCCACGCGCTCCTGCCGATAGCACCCGTCGTCCAGCACGACGTAGCGGTAGCCCAGCCGGTCGAGCTCCAGCTCCCGGATCCGGTCCGCCATCTGCTTCGTCAGATCCTCACTGTTGCTGCTTCCGAAAGCATTCCAGCTGTTCCAGCCCATCGCGGGCAGACGCCCGGTACGCTTCTCGGGAAAAGCCTTCCCGCACGCAAAATCCGCATGCGTAAATTCTCTCCCCGTGATCTCCTCCGGATGATTTCTCGAAGTGCGAATCTTATGTTCCGCCATGGTACCACCTGTCCCCCTCCGGAAACGTTTATCGAAACCACCGTATCACATTCCGTTTCCTGAAGATATGCATTCTTTCTAATCTTTTTCTCAAAATTCTCGAAACTGCTTCCGCATCAGCCAAACATCAGTCGCTTCTTCTTGTAGAAGGGCTCGTTATCCGCCGCCTTCACACCGAAATCGGTATTGTAAGGGATCAGATCGATAAACATATCCTTCGGAAGGAACGGTCTGCCGGCATTCACGATGCCGTTGAACGCGATCTCCTTGGGGCCGTCGAGGTCGACGATGAAAAGGAAGCTCTTCTCGTCCCCCTTCATCATCAGCTTGAGCCAGATGGCCTTGATCGTGCGGTTCGTCTTTGCGTATTCCCTGACCGCCTCCACCATCTCGGTCGGGTACTCCTTCGGCTCGCCGAGGCCGACCTTCGTATCCTTCTGAATGATCTCCTCATGCGCGGACTGCTGCGTCCCGCTTCCCACCTTGACCTTCTTCATATGACCGAGCATCTCGTTGGTCAGGGTCAGGTTGTGCGTGAAGGGATTGATGACCGCTCCGTCGCCCTTGTCCAGAACGATCGCTGCGATGTCATCAAAGGTAAAGATCATGGTCTTCACCTGTGCATCGCCGTAATGACCGCTCGCGCGGAGATTCTCCCAGTCGGTATACACCGGGAAAAAGAATCTGCCGTCCTGCGCAGCCAGACGCTCGAACCGGATGGAGGTATCCTTTTTCAGCACCGCCGAGCCGTCGTCCTTCTGCTCGATATTCGCATCATCGATGTCCACCACCGACAGGAAATACCCTTCCGTCGCGACATATTTCAGCGCCTCGTTCATCACGTTCCCGTATTCTTCGCTCTCCGGCGAAAGGTTCGCGCGCTTCTCCAGCAGCTCTGTCAGCTTCGGATTCGCCACCGGCTTGTTCACATCCCAAAGTTCCATAAAAAAATCCATCCTCCTTTAAGGTATTCTGGCTATGTCATCAGGCCTCTTTGACCAACTTTTTCTTCTGCTTCTCCCCGATCAGGATCTGCAGTACCACGATCAGGATCAGCACTGCATCCGCCACCAGGGTTCCCTCGATGCCGAAGCCCACATTGTACGCAAAGCTGTCGGTTGCGGTAGATGCATCCAGCCCCAGGAAGGAATAAGGCACCACGATGCCGCTGTTCGGCAGACCGAAGAGGATGCTCTGCGAGAAATTCCATGCCGTGTGGAACATCATCGCTGCCCAGATCGAATCATAATAATACACCAGCAGCGAGAAGGAGATGCCCACCACCACAATGTTGATAAAGGACAGAACCGTCACTCCGTCATTTAACAGATGCAGGCATCCGAAGAAGAGCGAATTGCCGATGATCGCCACCGCCGGATGCTTATAGCCCATGCGCAGCCGCTGGTACAGAAAGCCTCTGCAGATCATCTCCTCGGAGGAGGACTGAACGAACACCGCCAGGAAGATCAGGAGGCACGGGAGCAGCTTTCCGTTGTTCCGGAACAGGTAGATGTCCTTGTGCAGCCACGCGATCAGGATGCAGAACATATTCGACGCAAAGCCGATCAGGGTACCGATCAGCAGGAATTTCACGTTGTTGCCCTTCGCCTTCGTCCAGAGCCCCTGCAGGATCGGACGATTCTTTTTGATCGCCAGCATGTAGATGAGAAAGATGATCCAGGCGCCGATGGTCTCGAAATACAGGATGAAGGTTACGAGCGCGGGCGTGTCGCCTATAAGCAGCACGAATTCGCATAAAGATCCGAGGAGCTGTCCGAGGAACAGCAGCACCAAGGTCAGCAGGTACAGAACGATCAGATTGTCCCGGAACTTGTCCCAGAACTTCTTTTTCCCTGTTTCCTCAACAGGTGTAGCTGTCTGCAATTCTTTGTTTTCTTCCATGATGAAATCTCCCTTTCCTCATTTTGCCCAGACTTTCGTTCCTGCGTTTTGCACGCATCGCCCCTATTTTATCATTGAACGCTGGTGAAAACAAAACGCCATCACCTCTTGTATTTGTTATATATTCTCAAATAAGCGATCACCAATCCCGGAATTCCCAGAAAGCAGCCGATGACCAATGCCAGTCCCGCAACACTCGATTTGAAAAGGCCGAGGACGGTACTGATCCAAAAGACACAGGAAAACACAAGCCACATAATCCCATTGGCTCTGTTATACGCTTTCACATCCGAGATCTCTTCTTCCTTAACGGTAGTTCCGGACCAGAACCACATTGGCTTCTCACGTTTTATAGCATAGACACCGATTCCGGTCATTAAGAGACTGATGGGAACCATAATGACGCACCAGATGATTCTTTCCATGTTTTCCCCCTTTCAAATGCCGATTGGGAATGAACCATTCCCAAGGGTTTTATAACTCGTTACAATTTGCTATTTCATCATCCGCAAATCCTTGTAAATACTAAATTTGCAGATGTTTTACTTTCCCTTGTGTTATATCATCCCATAATAATCATCCTTCTCATTCCCAGGAAAAAGAACACATCCATAACGAACTATTTAAATTCGACTTTTACCACATTTTCAGAAACAGACAAACTATATAGCGAATTCTCTGTCCTAGCTACGTCATTCCCCATCTTTTCTTCTGACACCTCATCCGATATCGGAGTAATGTCTTGTGGTAAATAATACTTTAAATATGTTATTCCTATCCAATTTTCATTATACATATACCTAGGTATTAAGTTATTAAACTGCGGATATTTTTCACACATATTCTCAACCTTTGGAGAATATGGCATCACTCCTTCTATCCTTATTGAATCGACATTTTTATCCGGATCAAGGCATTCTATATCGTGTGCTATATTTTGAACAACATAGGTCTCAAAGTCCTTTTGACTCTCCATAGCATTGCCATATGCATACGAATATGTATAGCTTCTAAGTACGATTATACCAAGTAGAACCAAAGTTGTAAGGTGTAGCTTCCCCTTAGCATAGTTTGTACATATAGAAACGAAAAATAGAGACATGCTCAAAGCAATCAAGACCCTATCAGAAATACCTTAATTGGGCAGAAAGAGAAGCGGACAAACAGGCAAAACGCAAATTGCAAAAAAGATGACAATTGCCCCCAAGCATCCAAGTACATAATCCTTTATCCCAACTAAATCTTTTGAATCAGCCACTCTTAGTGCTATCTGCCACACAAAACAAGACAAAGATATTAGCAAAAACACAAATACAACAACAGTAAAGAGCCTATTATACCCATCTAAATACTGCTTTATTACTCTGCCTATATCCAACACTTTCTTCGTCATCTGAATAGCTGATATTCCAACAGACGAAGCATTTGCTCTCCAACCATCTTTATCCACAAATATTTTGCTAATTACCATCATATATATCAAAAATGAGCAAATGGCAGCAATCAAGTGATGCACTTTGCCCTTTGCTATTTCCGCTATCCGGACCTTGCCTTCACTGCAAAATTCCAGCCATATATCCAGGAGAAAAAGTGATGCCCAAGCTCCCACTACCGGCTGATACAAACAAAAAACGCATAACAGCAGAACAAATTTAATAACAAAGTCCAATGCTCTATTTTTTTCTTCAATTGAAAACATCAAAAAAACTAATGCCAGTGACAAAAGCATAGAAAAACTATCGAATTTATATGACAGATTGCATAAGAGAAATGGATTGCCAATCACAAGTAATTCGCTCAAGACCTGCATTAGTAATCCATGTCTGTTTATACTGATTTTCTGAAGATAGAGCGTCACGCAATAAGCTAAAATAGTGCATCCAAGCATAAGCGGCATCGGAGATATATCTATGATAGGGTAGCCATCACACAAGACGCGAAAGACAAATTCAGTAATAGGTCTTCCATCCCCATTCCAGCCAGTAAGCCCATAGAGAGCCCTGCTCAGATCATCATTATAATATCTATTGGCCAGTATAATGGGCAAAACATATAAAAAATACATTAAAGTCGACAGACAAAACAAAATCCCATACTTCTTATCAAGCTTTAAATTCTTATTCATTCATGAGCTCCTCGTATTTTTGCATAAGGGTCTGACCCTCATAGCGATGTATTTTAAGACTATTAATACCTCTCAACTTCGAGTGGTATTTTTATAACTGAAAAAATGAGTATTATAGCATCTACGTGCCTATCGATCCATTTCATCTGATTTCCTCACTTTCGGGAAAGAATGAATTCGGATACGCTCTGATTTCGTAATTGCAACGATGTAGATCAGAGCTATCACAGACAGTATCTCCGCAAATCTCCAATACCACGGCTCATGAAAGGCGATAAGTATTTTCCCTGAAAACCTTTCAGGAAGAAGCAACCTAATCTGAGCATTTTCACCATCCACAATCGGGAGTGTTTCCTTCGTGCCTTCAACCTCTGCGCGATATCCCTTGTAATTGAATACCGGAATCTGAACAAATGCGTCTGCCTCAGAGCCCTCAACAGATATCAGCCAGTTGGAACCGACAGCCCCAAGCACCTCGCCGCTCGCTTTCCAAAACACAGGCGTTC
>JAFYEE010000069.1 GCA_017544405.1 Lachnospiraceae bacterium | reverse complement strand
TGCTCGTATACGTCGTCTCATCCCAGCTGTCCCTGCGAAGTACGAATCCGTACCCTTGCGTCAGCTTACCGCTGGTGATCACAGAGACACTGTCATTTTGCGAAAATCCGAGATCAAAGGCTGTCTGCTTGTACACGCCCTGCTTTGCTGCGGAAGGATCGGAGCTGACTGCGCTGCTCGAATCCCCTTTGCCGCCGCCTCCGATTCCACCGGAAGATCCGCTGCCGGACCCGTCTCCGCTTCCACCGTTTTTACCGCAGGCCGCGAGGCTCAGCACCATGGTCAGTGCCAGTCCGGCCGCGATCATTTTTTTCATAAATCCTTTCCTCATCTTCTCCTCCTTCTTCTCCCTTTTCGTTCCCTATCTACATCCCACCAAATCAGGAATCCTTCTCATCTTTTGTATCGATAGCCTTCTCTTTCGCCAGGCGTTTTTTCGCGGCGCGGTCCACCTTGCGCTGGTAATTCTTGTCCATCCAGCGGTTCCAGAGCTTCGCAACTCTCTCCTGCCAGCCCCAGCCCTTATGGCGCCACCAGTTGACGATCAGATAGATAAAGAGGACAACCGCCGTAATCAGGAACAATCCTGCTATAAAGAGCAGCACCGAGATATAATCCTCCATCGACCGCGCCATATTTTCCCAGTACGGGAAGATGATCGCTTTCGCATTCATGGAGCGCAGCCCGAAATTTTTGAGCACGGACAGCTCATGACGGACCTTGAAGCGCGAAGTGGCATCGATCAATTCCACATACGGATCCTCCATGCCGAGAGATTCCTTCACCTTCGTCACCGCGAAATCGCGGATCGGGTTCGGCATCACGATCTCGTAGGCATTGATCCCGTAGCTTACGCCATATTCGGTCAGCGTATCATAGGAGACAAAAACCAGCGGAGCGTCCAGTCCCGCCGCCTTCGCCAGACGGCTCTCCGTCTCCCGGTAGACGCCCCGGACGAACAGAACCTTGTCCCCGGACGTGATCGTCATCCCCGCGACATTCGTGCCGCCGAAGAGCTGCCAGGCCGTATGCTCATCTATAATGACATAATCCTGATTGATCTCGTCACCGGCAAAGGAAAATCCGCTCAGATAATCCAGCGGATGAAAAAGGAAAAAGTCTCCGCTTACGCCGAGCGCATCCACCGAAACATGATTCTTCCCGTACTGCAGCTCCATCGTGCCGGTCGCGCAATACGCATCGGCGTAAAGCCGTGCGGAGGAATCCTCCTCTACTTCGATCCCGGCGTCCGTCAGCACCTTGTCCAGCTTGTACCGGAGCATCTGAAAGGTTTCGGGCGTCGCCCCCGCATCCACGCTGAAATACACGCCGACCTGCGCCGCGCCTCCCTCGGGATCCCAGCGCTGCGCCTCGAGCTGATCTGGGAGCGACTTCCCCCTGACGGAGATAATGCCCATCAGGATCAGAAAGACGATCGTGCAAAAGCAGGCAACAGCGAACAATATCCACTTTTTACGGGGTATGTTTTTCAGTTTCCGCAGCATCTTAATTCTCCGACAGTCTCACCTGATCCCCAGCCTCCACCGGCTTGGTGGAACTTGTGATCACATATTCCCAGCCGGCCAGGCCCGCGCTGATCGCGGACTGAGTCTCATCGCTGGCCAGCACCTCCACATCCGTGCGTTTTGCCATGTAACGATTGCCAAGCGGCGTGGACTTGGACTCGATCGTAAGGATGTATTTTCCGTTGGTGTCCGAATGGATACTGCTCGAAGGAACGATGAGATCGTAATCGTTCGTACGGGAACCGATGGAAACCGTCAGGTTCTGACCAACGGTGACATCGCTTCCCTTCACCTCACAGGTGATGAGCTTGCTGGTATTCGGGTTCGTGCGGTCCGGAGAAATCTTCACCACAGAGGCCGTAAGATCATTGAACCACCAGTTGTTGACCAGCTCTGCCGGATCACCGATGGAGATCAGCTTCGCCTTGTCATTCTCCACCGTGAAGTTCAGGAAATACCCCTGCCCCTCCGGCTGCATGACGACCACCGGCGTAGCGGGGTCGGTCTCCTTGCCGCTCTGGACGTTAATCGCAGTGATCGTACCGGCGATGGGTGCGGTGATCTCTCCGCCCATGGCATTCTTGGTCTCCTCCTCCAGCGCTTCTTCCGCATCGCGGATGGCATCGTAGAGACCGCCGAGATTGTAGCGGGTATTGATCTCCGCTACCAGCTCATCGAGCGCTTCCTTCTTCTCGTCATAATTCTTCTGTGCATTATTCATAGCGATCGTTGCATTTGCAAGCTGTGCCTGCAAAGCCGCGGTCTGGGCCGTCGTATCAAGCGTGCCCTTCTTGGCCTCCAGCGCATTGCACGCAGCGGTATAGGCAGCCAGCGCATCATGGGCAACCTCCGTCTTGTTCAGAAGATCCAGCTTTGCCTCCTTGATCAGCTGCTCGAGCTCTGCCACCTTCTCATCGTTCTGAGATACCGTCTCGAAAAATTCCTTGCGGCTCTCCAGCTCGTCGACCTCATTCTGGGCCTGTGCAAGCGCCAGATCCGCAGCATCCTTCGCCGCCTTGGTCCGCTCCACGGCCGCCTGCTCGGCCGTCGTATCCACATAGTTGGTCCCGATCAGATTGATCTGGGCCTGGATGGCATCCACATTGTTCTTCTCGTTTTTATAGGCCTTCTCCGCGGAATCCACGGCCTTCTTCAGCGCCGTGATCTGCTTGCGGTAGGAGCCGGCGGAAAGCTCACCGGTGGAAGCGCTGACATCCGAGTCGGAAACCTCCGCGCT
>JAFYEE010000068.1 GCA_017544405.1 Lachnospiraceae bacterium | reverse complement strand
GTCTGCTCGACATCGATCGTATCCCCGATCCGCGGAAGACGCATCAAACCAAAGCCCAGTTTCCCCGTACCCTTTACATCCATCGTTCCCATAGAATACCTCCTTATGCGAGCAAAATGAAAATCCCGCGAAGCACAGTTTTGATTCGCTGGGTTCCCCCTACCCTTGTATTATACATGATTATACATAATAGCCGCCAGCGCCTTCCAATTAAGATTTGTCGAAAAATCATCATGTCTTGTCCTGCCGCGTCCGGAAATTTCCTGTGTTTAGAAATTCTTTAGAATTAAATTAGCACTCACCTGTTGACAGTGCTAACAATACGTGCTATAACACAGATAGAACAAAGGAAAGGAACAGAGGTCGAGCGTGAAACCTCAATTAGTGTTCCCTTCGAAGGAGGTAATATTATGATGATGTTCCCGAGTATCTACGGCGATGATCTTTTTGATGACTGGTTTGACGGATTTCCTTTCAATGACAGATCCCTGTGCAATGCGGAGAAGAAGCTCTACGGCAGACATGGCGATCAGATCATGAAGACGGATGTCAAGGAGACCGAGACGGGCTATGAGCTGGCGATCGATCTGCCCGGCTTCCACAAGGAGGATCTGCAGTGCTCGCTGGAAAACGGTTATCTGACCATTTCCGCTTCGAAGAGTTATGAGAACAAGCCTGAAGAGAAGAAGAACGAGAAGTACCTGCGCAAAGAGCGCTATGAAGGGGCCTGCAGCCGTTCCTTCTATGTCGGCGACGATCTTGCCCAGGAAGACATTCAGGCTTCCTTCCACGATGGCATCCTGACCCTTACCATCCCGAAAAAGGAGCAAAAGCAGGTGGAGCAGAATAAGTATATCGCCATCGAGGGATAAGGCATTTGCGATCCCGGAGCATCCCCTTCCGGTAAAAGGCCCCTGCACCAGATCGGTGCAGGGGCCTTTTTTTGTCAACAGGTCTAATACAGCTATTTATCCGGATATTCACGCTTTCTATAGCATGAGCTTTCCTTCCATCTGGTCGAAATCGACCGTCTTTTCCGTCCCATCCTGCATTTTCAGCGCAATCGGGCCGAATCCTCCCGTTCCTGCCGAATCCGCAAGGATAAGCGCGCGGATCGGGAAAAGTTCCTCCTGGGTGAAGTCCTCATGGTCCTCCCGGGTGAGCACCTGGGAGATAAACAGGTACGGCTCCCGGCTGTCATATTCATGCTCCAGGGCCGTATGCGCATAGAGCACGATCGAGTGCGCGCTGTCCGGATTGGTCTCCTCGCTTTTTACCAGATCCAGCTCCTGCCAGCCGCCATAGACGGTCATCGCCATCTGCTTTTCCCTGCCCTCTGCGTCGTGGCCTTTCAGAACGATGCACTGGGCCCGCAGATTCTCGTTGTAGCTGCCCTGGGAGAAATGCTGCACCCGGGTGTCTTCCATCGGATCCGGGAATCCGTAGGACCCGAGGGTAAATTCCACCGGACGCCGGAAAATACGGTGCCGGTCCACACGCAGCAGTCCGTAAGGCACCGGAAAATCCGCCAGATTGATCCCGTAGAGCCAGCAGTTTTCCGTCCCGGGATCATAGTCAAAATACTGTCTGCGGTAGAAGACCCCGTTTTTCTGCCCGCTATAGAAGGTTACATTGGCATGCTTCAGCGATTTGGTATCCGTCTCATAAACCGTATACTGCTGGGACTGCAGCTGACCGACGGCGATGGAACGGCCGGCCGGATCGAACTGCGGCGTCGCCTCCCAGGGGTAGGCCGTGTGGTAGCAGAGCTTGCTGTAATTCCACATGCCATGGAGATCTCCGACGCCCTTCTCCACCTTGGAGGTGCGCAAAATCGTCGCTCCGTTGGCCGCGTGATTCGAAATGCACATCCCGGGACCGCCCAGAAGCGTTTCCAAGACCTCTCCTGCGTGCATTTTGCTCCATATGCCATTATTTTCCCGCGCGGTCCAGAAGGGGTGGTCTGCAGGCAGATGCAGGCACAGGAACGCCTTCCCGAGCCAGTACGGGGACTCGGCGCAGGAATATCCCTGCACGAGCGGGGAAAACTGCCGGTACCATCCCAGCGATGGCACACCGCCGACCAGGAAGTCCTCCCGGCCGAGGAACTGAAGCAGCGCTCCGGAACTGATCCTGCGGGCCAGTCCGGGATCCGCCGTGCTGTTTTTCAGGAAGAAATTGCCGTCGAAGGCGCTGGTCGCGGCGCAGCGGTAGATACTGCTCCGCCCCCACATGTTGACATGCCCCTTCTCGTCAAAAAAGCGGTCATAGGTCTTCATGAGCTCGTTGGAACGCTTTTCAAAAGCTTCCGCCAGCTCCGGCTCCTCGGCGTAGCCGTACCAGTCGCACCAGAGCGGCCCGTAAAACTGAAAGGCCCAGCAGGAATAATAGTCAAACCCCATCCCGTCGCGGTACCAGCCGTTCCCGGCATAGTAATTCAGGATGGCCATCGCGTGATCCCGCATGATATTGCGGTCGATCCGGTACCCATGCCGGTGGAGAAAGGCCAGATCCAGCATGTTAAACAGACGCCAGTTCTGCGGCACGGTGTAGGAATGCGCATAATCACTGAGAAAATCGGCGATCATGCCCTTCTCCTTTTTCGTGTAGGTGCTCCAGATCTGCTCTTCGGTGATCCACAGACCGATGACCAGCGCGCAGGTCTCCACCGTCTGCTGAAAGCATGCGTGCGCATTTTTCTCCTGTCCGGTCAGACGCTGCAGCGTCCGGTAATCGCCCACATAGAGCGGATCCTTCGGCGTGCAGGAGCGCAGGATATGATTTTTGTAATATTCCCGCAGGTTAAGCCCGTGAACCGTCAGCTCCGGCCGGTCCTTGATCAGCGGCGCCGCGATGAAAAAGGTTCTGGTCAGCCCCTCAAAACGCTCCGCACGACGCTCCCGCTCGAGCTGATTTTCCGGCGCGCCGAGATGCGGGTAGGTCACGCTGATCTCGGTCCGCGGTACGATCATCGGATCCTCCGGCGTCCGGATATTCGAAAAAGCGCCCTCGAGCAGATACTCTCCCGCTTCGATCCAGGTCTGACGCACAAAGCCCGTGTAGGGGCTGCGGTTAAAATCCAGAGTTTTTGCCTGAAATGCCATATTTCCCCCTCGCTTTCGTATCGCGATCTCTTTTCCCTTTAGCCCCAGATAAATATGCCCTTCCCGGTCAATCGCAGGATCCCTTCCACAAAGTAATAATCTCCGTAGATGATCGGGAATTCATGTTTTTCATCGTGGTAAGCCGCGGTGCATTTTTCCACCAGTTCATCCGTCTCCGGATCGAAATTGCAGCGCTTTTCGGCCAGCGTGCGGAGGAGCCGCTCGCCCGCCTCCTGATATGTAATATTGTTTACATATTTACTTAATTCCAAAAATCCACAAGCTGCGATGGCCGCCGCCGTGGAGTCCTCCCAGCTGCAGTCCAGCGGCTGGTCAAAGTCCACCGGGATCAGTCCGCTCGCCGGAATCCTGCGCAGGAAGGCATCCGCGATCTTCCGCACCGTATCCAGGAATTCTTCCTTTTTCGTGTGACGGTAGCTCAGCGTAAAGCCGTAGAGTCCCCAGGCCTGTCCGCGGGTCCAGGAGGAACCTACGCCCAGCCCCTGCCCGCCGAGGCTTTTTACAAACGCTCCCGTTGCGGGATTAAATTCCACGATATGGCAGACGCTTCCGTCCTCACGGACAAAATGCTGCGCCGCCGTGCGCGCATGACGAAGCGCGATCTCCGTGTAACGGGGATCCTCGATGGTCTTGCCGGCCCAGTACAGAAGCGGCAGATTCATCATACAGTCAATGATCGCCCAGCCCCCGTTTCTGCTCTCATCCCAGTCGTTCCAGGCGCGGATGTAATTCCCGATCGGATTAAAACGCCCCGCAAGATTGTCCGCCGCCAGACGCAGACGATTATACGATTCCGGGCTGTCCTCCACCCGCAGGTGCGCCAGCGAGGTCGGAAGCCAGCGAAATCCACTGTCATGATCCATGCTGCGATAGTCCAGAAAGCAGCGGTCCATCTCCTCCTCGGTCCGGATCGCGTTTTCCCTGTATACCTCGCGCGGATCCGCGGCGTAGAGCTGCCACATCAGTCCGCCCCAGAATCCGTTCGTCCACCAGCCGATCCGATCCTTCGACATGTCATCGAATCGCCCGTTTTGCGCGCTGTAAGGGATTATTCCTCTGCTGCGCTCCGCTACGGCCGGCATTTTTGCCAGGATTTTTGCTTCGCATTCTTCTGCCCAGTTTCCCATAAGTTCCCCCCTTGGTTTTGGTCTGCCCTTGATTTGGGTCTGCCCTCGGTCTTGGTCTGCCCCGTCCTGCGCTGCTTCGCGCATGAAAAAGGGGAGGCCTGCACCTCCCCATTTTATCATAGATTGGATTTCTATCCCACGCGGAACTTCACTTTCTCATCGTTTTTTCGGTTTTCGCGCAACTTCACTTCCCTATCGTCTTTTCCGGTTTTCGCGAAATACGTTTTTCCTGTCGCTTTCCCGTTTTTCGTGAAAATCAGTTCTTGGAATTGGCGTCAAAGGTCGAGATCCCTTCCTCACCCGGCAGGTAGGTAAAGGTAATCTCCAGAGTCTCGATGTCACCGAGATCCTGCGGATCGAGCACACAGGGCGTGCAGCCCATCAGTGTTCCGCCCGGCGCGCGGGCATCGTCCGGAAGCTTGTTCACCCATCCGTTGTACAGATTGGCCCGCGTGCACAGACCGTCATCGGATGCGGTGTAATTGCGCCCTTTGAGCTTATACTCCTCCCCGTTGATGAGAAGGCTCTTAATGTTGATGATATAGCCCGGGAACATCACCTCGCCGTTGGAAATGCCGATGGCGGAAAAGGCGGTGCTGGTGCAGTAGCCCAGGTCCGTCCCCGTAAAATCGAGAGCTACGGTGTAGGTTCCCTCCCCGGTGATCTGCACATCCGTCGCAACTACGCCCGCCGTGACGGAATCCGGGTTGTAAGTATCCCCCACGCTGTAGACCGTGTTCCAGTCCTGGGAATCCCACATGATCCAGGCGACGGCGATCCCGTCTCCGGAGAGGAGCGCATCCGTCCGGAAGGTCTCGGGTGCGGCGGCCAGAGCGTCCTCCATGGTCTTTTTCGCCTCCGCCTCGATCTCCTCCTGCGTCTTGCCCGCATCGGAGGCAAGGCTGGCTTCATGGAAGCATTCGCGCACCTCCTCGTCGTACCAGGTCAGTGTGCGCTTATCGATGGCTCCGCCGGTATCCCAGAGCACCGGCACATAATTGTACAGGTCGCAGTTTGCAAAGAAATTCTCATACCAGAGCACGGAGTTGGGCTTTGCGGTGACGCTGGAGGTGGGCAGTACGCCGCATTCTCCGAGAATGACTCCGTACCCCTGCTCCGTATAGGTGCTCAGCTCCTCCAGAAGCCGGTTCATCTCCTGATAATCCTTCTGCGTGCCCCAGGTGCTCTCCCCGCCGCTGCCGCAATAGCTCCAGGGCGTGTAATAGTGCACGGACAAGAAGAGCCGGTCCTTCGCGCTGTCCGTCGGCATATGCCAGCGGCTGTCCAGCGTCTGCGTGATATCCGTCCCGTAGCCGGGGATCAGGAGGTAGCGGGTCGCATTGTTTCCGCCGGTTCCGCGCACCACATCCACAAAGGTCTGATTGATCTCGTTGGCCTTCGCATAGCACTCTTCCTTGCTCAGAACCGCTCCGTCCGGATTGAAGTCGGCATCGATGTCATTGAGCCGGTCCCCGACCTCCTCATTGGCTCCCTCAAAGATCAGATGCTCATCATAGTCCCGGAAATACTCCGCGATCTGCGTCCACATGGAGATATACTGCTCCATCGCGGCCGCGCGCTTATGCTCGTCGGCGGATCCGAACAGTCCCCACCAGCCGCCGTCCCAGTGATCGTTGACGATCACGTACATATCGGCCGCATAGGCATAGTCCACGATCTCCTTCACGCGTGCCAGATAATCCTCTGCGATGGTATAATCCCCGCTCTCAAAATCCATCTTGTTGGTCCATGCCACGGGAATCCGCAGGGTATCAAAGCCTTCGGACTTATAGAAGCTGATCATCTCCTGCGTCGTAACCGGCTGGCCCCAGAGGGTCTCATAATAGGACACCTCCCGATCGGTTCCGTCCTTGTGTCCGTAAGCTTCCATGGTATTGCCCAGATTGATGCCGTTTCCCAGGATCCGGCCCAGCTCGTATGCGCTCAGGTCCCCGTCATCCGGCTTCTGCGTATCTTCCCCCGCAGGATCCGCGCTTTCCCCGGTCCCGGACGGTGCTGCAGACGCATCCGCAGCGGAAGGGGCATCCTCCGCAGGCTGCTCCGCACCGGATGCTCCCGCTCCGGATGTATCCGCTGCCCCGGAAGCATTCTGCGCCGCCGCATCCCCTGTATCCGCGCCGCTTCCGCAGCCGGCTAGAAGTCCTGCGATCAGTCCCATGCTCAAAAGTATCGCCATCACTTTCCTTTTCACACTGTCCTCCTCTATGCGCACGGCGTTCCATGCGCCCCATCCCGGCCGCTCCGGCCAGTCCTGGAACTATTATAAAAGAGGACGCTGCCCCGAAAAATCCAAAAAAAGAGCCTTTTTTACCCTGAAATTTAGAGATTTCGGGAAAAGGCTCTCTGCGCTATACATATTTTTCCAGATTCAGATACAGGCGCCCTTTGCGCGATCTGCCGCTCTCGCCCAGATACCGGTATTTGCCGAAGCCCCGCAGCGAAATGGTATCGCCCTCCTTCGGGTGCATGCTGGGATTCTCACACACCAGGCCGTTCACATAGACCTTCTGCGCGGGGAACAGGGCAGCCGCCGCCGATCGGGAAAGCCTGCAAAGCTCGGCCGCGATCGCGTCCATTCGCTCCGAGGCCACCTGAATCGAAATCTCCTGCCGCTTCGGGCGAAGTGCCTCCGGAAGGCCTTCTGCGCGCTCGCAGCGCATCTGCGTGTGCCGGACCTGTGCCACATTTTCCAGCAGAAAATCCGCCATGCGATCCCTGCAGAAAAGGAAACACTCCGCATCCTGCACCAGCAGGTCCCCAAGCATATCCCGCTCGATACCCAGATGCATCAGCGCCCCGAGAAAATCCCGGTGCGTCAGCGCCTCCGCATATTTCGGCGCCGCGGGGTAGATCCGGATACAGGCGATGGGATAGGCTTCCTCGTAGCCCAGCGCCTCAAGGCTGCCAAAGCGGGCCATGCAGCGATCCGCCCCCTCATAGCCGCCGTACAGTGCATATCCCGCGGGGCTGTATTTTGCCTCCAGCATGTGGAAAGCGCTCTGCTCGGCCTCGCTGAGAAAATCCGTATAAAAATAACGCCCGCTACTCCATGCCTTTTCGGACAGTTCCAGCAGGCGTTTTTTCAATTGTTCCAGTTCCTCATCCATACTTCGGTTCCTGCGAAAAGCCGGGGACAAACCCTTGCAAAGTCGATCAGAGCAGATGTGCCCGCAGCTCCTCGGGACTCTCAGCGGACAGATAGACCGGCGCCACATCAAAGACCGTCTTGCACCCGGTCTGCCCTTCCTTCTGCAGGCGATAGGCCGCCCGCGCGTAAGCCGCGATCACGGATCCGGTAAATTCCGGATTCGAGTCGAGCTTCAGGCTGTATTCGATGATATGCTTGTGCTCCTTCTCAAGGCCGGTCACGCCGCTGCGAAGGACAAATCCGCCGTGCGGAAGCCCCTTGTGGTTCGCGTTCAGCTCCTCCTGCGAGATGAAATGCACCGTGGTATCATAGTCTGCGAAATAATTCGGCATCTCCTTGATCTGCTTCTCGATGGCTGCCTTGTCCGCATCCTCTGCCGCCACGACGAAGCACTCTCTGGTATGCTGCTGGCGAATGGTCAGTTCCGGATTCGCTCCGCTGCGCACCTTCTCGACGGACTCCTCCACCGGCACGGTATACTGCCGCGCGTCCAAGACGCCCGGAATCCGGCGGATGGCATCGGAATGCCCCTGGCTGACGCCCTTGCCCCAGAAGGTATAATTCTTTCCCTCGGGAAGCACGGCAGTCGAAACCATGCGCAGCAGGGAAAACATGCCCGGATCCCAGCCCACGGAGATGATGCCGACATGGCCGCTCTCCTTTGCCGCCGCATCCACATTCGCGAAATGGGAAGGGATTTTTGCGTGGGTGTCAAAGCTGTCTACCACATTGAAAAGCTTCGCGTATTTCGGTGTCTGTTCGGGCAGATCCGTCGCGCTGCCGCCGCCCAGCACCAGAACATCGATCTTGTCCGTCCATTTCTCAATTTCATCCGTTCCATACACGCCTACACCGGGGGTTTGGATCCGGACACCGGAAGGATCTCTTCTGGTGAAAACGGCCACCAGCTCCAGATCCGCATTCTGGCGGATCGCACTCTCCACACCTCTGGAGAGATTACCATAGCCCAAAAGTCCGATTCTGATACTCATTTTTCCTCCTTAAATCAGGTTTCCTTGAACATTTCACCGGGATTGACGGCTGCCTTGAGCGCAACATCTCGGGTGATCTTTTTCTCTCTGACCAGACGGATCAGATCCGCATTCAGCGTGTGCATGCCGTTTTTGCCGCCCGTCTGGATCGCGCTGTCGATCATGTGAACCTTGTTGTCACGGATCATGGAACTCACCGCAGGCGTGGAGATCAGACTCTCCGTCGCCACCACCATGCCCTTGCCGTCCGCCCTGGGAACCAGGACCTGGGAAAAGACACCCTTCAACATGCTGGCCAGCTGCAGCCGCACCTGGTTCTGCACATTCGAAGGACATGAATCGATCAGGCGCTCGATGGTCTGCGAGGCCGAAGCCGTATGCAGCGTGGACAGGACCAGGTGCCCCGTCTCGGCAGCACTCAGAGCCGCCTGCAGAGTCTCATAGTCGCGGATCTCTCCCACCAGGATGATGTCCGGATCCTCGCGCAGACTGGACCTGAGAGCCGTGGAAAAATCGGTCACATCACGTCCCACCTCGCGCTGATGGATCAGCGACTTCTTGTGGTTGAGGATGTACTCGATCGGATCCTCAAAGGTCATGATATGCTTGGCATAGTTGATATTCAGGTACTCCAGCATCGAAGCCAGCGTCGTCGTCTTGCCGCTTCCCGTGGGGCCGGTGATCAGCACCATACCGCGGGGCAGCTCCGCCATCTCCTTGATGACGCCGGGCAGTCCCAGCGAATCCAGTGCCGGCACGTCCTGCTGCAGCAAACGGATAGATGCCGCCAGATTATTTCTCTGGTGGTAGACATTGACACGGAGTCTTCCGCAGTCCTCCATGAGTACACCGAGATCCACGTCGATCCCCGCAAGGATCTCCTCCCGGTCCTCGGAGCGCTCCACCAGCGAAAAGATCATATCTTCAGCCTCTGTGATGGTCGGGGTATCGTCCAGGTAGTAAAGCTCCTTATACCGGCGTACCGCCACCTGCATGCCCGCCGTGATATGGATGTCGGAGCAATCCTCATTGCGCGCGTACATCAAAAGTTCCCTCATGTTCTTCATTTCGGCTATTCCTTTCCGCTAAGCTCGCGGGCACGTGCCAGTGCAGCATCGATATGTTCGCAGAAATTATCGGCACCCACCTTCTCGACAAAACCGGCCTTTTCCATTGTCCTTCGAGGCTGTTCGTTCACATGGGACAAGATAAGTGTCACATGGTTCTTCGCACACCTCTCCTGCAGTTCCTCCAGTGCCTTCATGGCCGATGCATCCAGCGCCGGTACGCCGCGCATACGCAAAATCAGATACTTCGTAAAATCCTTCAGCACGATCTGGGACACCAGTCCGGTCATACCGAAGAACATCGGTCCCGTGATCTCGTACACACGCACATCTTTCGGTACAATCTTCAGGCCGATCGCATCCGGATCCGATTCCTCCTCCGGATACTCCCAGCCGCGGACCTCTGATTCTTCGCTCATGCGCCGCATGAACAGGAGTCCGGCGAGGATCATGCCCACCTCGATCGCCACGACCAGATCAAAGACCACGGTGAGCACAAAGGTAAGTACCAGCACCAGTATATCGCTTTTGGGCGCTGTCTTACAGAGGTGAATAAAGGCTTTTGCCTGGCACATATTGTAAGCCACGATAAAGAGGATCGCGGCGATGGTCGGCATGGGAATGAGTGCCGCATAGGGCATCAGAACCAGCAGCACCAGCAAAAGAACCACGGCATGGACCATGCCTGCCACAGGGGTTCTGCCGCCGTTTTTCACATTTGCGGCCGTCCGCGCGATGGCTCCGGTCGCCGGAATCCCTCCCAGGAGCGCGGATCCGATGTTACCTGCGCCCTGCGCGATCAGTTCCATGCTGGATCTGTGGTGCGAACCGATCATGCCGTCGGCCACCACGCAGCTTAAGAGCGACTCGATCGCCGCCAGGACCGCAATCGTAAACGCGTCGGGGATCACCGTGCGCAGCATGGAAAAATCGGGAAGGGTAAATCTGGGCAATCCGGGCGTGATCGTATAGAGATCCCCGATCGTATTTACCGGCATGCCCGTCAGCTTCACCAGCAGGATCCCGAAGAGCACCGCGATCAGAGATCCCGGAATCATCTTGCTGACCTTGGGCCAGAAGATCAGGATCAGGAGGCTTAATAATCCCACCAGAAGCGCATACGGATTAAATGTGCCAATATTGGCGGCCACGGCGCGGATTTTTTCCATGGTCTCTATGGTCTTCGTTCCCTGAGGGTAGGTCAGCCCCAGGAAATCCTTCAGCTGCCCGATCACGATGGTGACGGCAATACCGGCTGTAAAACCGGTCGTGATGGTATAGGGGATGTATTTGATCAGACTCCCGAGTCGGAGCAGTCCCATCACGATCAGGATGATACCTGCCAGAATGGTGGCAAGTGCCAGACCACCCATTCCATTTTTCGCCACGATTCCCGCCACAATCGTTGCAAACGCGGCGGTGGGTCCCGCGATCTGAACCCGGCTTCCGCCCAGGAAAGAAATCAGAAATCCGGCTACGATCGCCGTATATAGTCCCTGCTCCGGCCCGACGCCGGACGCGAGGGCAAGCGCGATGGAAAGCGGCAGGGCAATGATGGCAACGATGACACCCGCCACGGCATCCTTCGCAAACTGTGCTGCCGAATACTGTTTCAGATTGCTGAAAAGCATCGGCTTTAATCGGTCGGTCTTCATTTCAAGCTTCTCCTGTGTCATTGATTCTTCAGGAGGATGGTCACTTCCGTTCCCTCCCCCTCTCTGCTTCGGATCTGTAGAGTTCCGCCACAGGCCATCTTCAGTCTGGAACGGACATTTTCGATCCCCATATGTGTCTTTCCATCCTCCGACATCCGGTCGGGATCAAAGCCGAGTCCGTCATCCTT
>JAFYEE010000067.1 GCA_017544405.1 Lachnospiraceae bacterium | reverse complement strand
CCTGGACAAGGAAGGCGGCGAGCTGAAGGACGGCCTTTTGATGCGCGTCGTGCCCCTGAGTCGTCTGGAGCAGAAGCTGGTCTTTCTGAAGGGGGAGTACGAGAATGTGGAGATCAGTCTTGTGGACGCGGAGGGGAATTATGTGGTCCACGGAAAATCCTTTAAGAACAGCAATTTCTTTGAGTACTACAAATCCTATAATGCGGCGTCAGCGGAGGAATACGCGCATGTGATCCGGGAGATCGTCGGCGGGACGGGGACCATGACGATGGAGAATGCCAAGGGAGAGGCTTGCTTTTTGGCCTATACGCCCCTTGAGACGATGACGACATGGTCTTTGCTGGCGTATATCCCGGCCGATGATCTGGTGGCGGACCGATCCGTCGATTGGCTGCTGTTGGGTATCGCCTCTCTGGGCTTTTTGCTGCTGCTGATCTTCAATTCCGTGGTCATGATCATCTACAACCGCAAGCTATCGGAGGCCGCGCAGCAGGCAAATCAGGCCAATGAGGCAAAGTCCAGCTTCCTCTCCACCATGTCCCATGACATCCGCACGCCGATGAACGCCATTTTGGGGTTGAACGAGATGGTGCTCAGAGATTCCTCGGACGACCGGATCAGAAGGTATGCGGAGAATATCAAAACCGCGGGAAATACCCTTCTGGGCATCATTAACGATATTCTGGATTTCTCCAAGATCGAAGCGGGCAAAATGGAGCTTGTCAATGTGGACTACAGCTTTGTCTCCCTTTTGAACGACCTGGTGAACATGGTGCAGCAGAAGGCGGAGGAAAAGGGACTATCCTTTGAGCTGGATATCGACAAAAGCATCCCTTCGGTGCTGAACGGGGACGAGATCCGGATCAAGCAGATCATCATCAACATTCTCTCGAATGCGGTAAAGTATACCCTGCAGGGTTCCGTCACCTTCTCCATACACGCGGAGCCGGTGAAAGACAGGCAGGATGCGGTCCGGCTCAGAGTAAGCGTGGCGGACACCGGGATCGGGATCAAGCCGGAAGACCTGGATCGTTTGTTTGTCGCCTTTGAACGGATCGATGAAAAAAACAACAGAAGCATCGAGGGCACGGGACTCGGAATATCCATAACCCAGCGGTTTCTCGACATGATGGGCAGCCGTCTTGAGGTGGAGAGCGAGTATGGAAGGGGGTCGGTCTTTTCCTTTGAGCTCGAGCAAGGCGTCGTCAAATGGGAGCCCGTGGGGGATTATGAGGAGGCCTTCAGACGGTCCCTAAGCGAGCGGAAGACCTACCATGAGAAGTTCACGGCGCCTGAGGCCAGGGTGCTCGTGGTTGATGATATGCCGGTGAATCTGATGGTTTTCCGTGGTCTGCTCAGGAGGACAGAAATCCAGGTTGATACGGCGGAAAGCGGAGATGAGGGGATCGCCCTTTTTGGCAGCAGGCCCTATGATATGATCTTTCTGGATCATATGATGCCGGACAAAGACGGGATCGAGACCCTGGGGGAGATGAAGGCGGTAACGGATACGCCGAACACCCGGACACCGGTGATCTGCCTCACGGCCAATGCGATATCGGGCATGCGTGAGATGTACATCAGTGCCGGATTTGATGACTACCTCACCAAGCCCATCGACGCCGAACGGCTGGAGCTGCTGCTGCAGCAGTACCTTCCCGGAGACAAGGTGACTCCTGCCCCGGATCCCGAGGAGCCGGACGGCGATACACTCCCGGAGCTTCTGTTTCATCTGCAGGGAATCGACCCGGATGCGGGGCTGGCCTATTGCGGCGATGGCGAGTCCTACCTGGAGGCCCTCGGGCTGTTCCGGGACAGCGCGGAAAAGAAGGCAACGGAGATGGAAAAATACCGGGAGGCAGGGGATGTCAAAAGCCTGACCATAAAGGTTCATGCGCTGAAGAGTGCAGCCCGGGCCATCGGCGCACTGGAGCTGGGAGATTTCGCCGCAAGGCTGGAGAATGCCGGAAACAGCGGAGATCAGGAGCTTCTGGATCAGGAGCTGGGGGAGCTGGTTTTCCGGTACAGAAGTCTGGCGGGAGAGCTGGAGCCGTTGCGTGACCCGGAGAGACCGGATCATCACCAATAAGGGAGGATGCGATGAAGAAAAAGACGCTGAGGACATGGTTTTTCGTAACCGTGGCGGCCATGCTTCTTTTACAGGGCTGCGGCAGCCAAAAGAGCAAGGAGGAGACCTTCGTTCCAAGGTATGACCGGGAGACGGAGTTTTCCCTGACTGTCGCGGGCAGCTATGCAAACTTTGAGTCCCTTGAAGCGGAGTTCGAGCGGTTTTACGAATACTATCCGAACGCCAGTCTGCAGTATGTCACAATGGACGACTACAGCAACGTGATCTCCAGCGCCCTTGTCAACAGTGAACCGCCGGATATCTTTACGACAAACAGCTGGATGATCGGAAATGACAAGTACAGCGATGTGTTTGATGCCTGTGAGGTTTTGTCCGATCCTGTGCTGGGAATCGATTATTCCTGTATCCGGGAGTCGCTGATCTATACGACCGACTCGGGGGATGTGGTGATGCTTCCCATCTTCACCTCCTCCTTTGGAATGCTGGTGAACATGGACATCTTTGAAAAGGAAGGGTTATCGGTCCCGGCGGACTATGAGGAGCTTTTGCAGGTCTGTGGGAAGCTGAAGGAGGCGGGCTATGCCTCTCCGATGATGGGAACGGACAGGTTCAGCGGACCGGGACTGTTCAACTGTTTTGCCTACCCGATGTTTTGCGATACTGTGGTAAAGCACCGCGAGCAGGTGGACGCCCTCAACGCGTTGGAGGCATCCGCCGGAGAACTGATGCGCCCATCCCTGGAGCGGCTTTCCGAATTTATGCACTCGGATTGTATAGACCTGGCAAAGTGCCGGGAGGAGATCACGGACGAGTACGATTCCGTCATCATGCGGTTCTTTGAGGGGGATGTCCCGATGATGTTTGCCACGGGGGATGTGGCCTCGGGAGCCGCCAAGAGAGAAAACCGGTCCGAGGCCTTTTCCGCGCATCCGTTTGAGTATAGATTCTATACGGTGCCGGCAGGGGACGATGGCGGATATTTTCTCAATTCCGTAAGCCTCTGCTTTTCCGTCAACCGGCACAGCCGGAGCCTCGACATGGCCAACGAATTCATGCGGTTTCTGATCAGCGGGAGGGAGCTGGGAAATATGGCCGGACTCAAGCATCTGATCACGCCCGCCAAGGATTTCTCGCTCGACAAGCTATATTCGGCACTTGCGTCCGTACCGGCGGACAGGAGCTTCGGCGGCAAGGAGACCGGCCTCATGGACCCCGCGGTGCGACAATTCCGGGCTGCGATCTACGCTGTCGGACATGGGGAAATGACTGTGGATGAGGCTGTCGCCGCATACGGAACGATTCCCGAGGAATAGTTGTCAGAGTGCCAGGGATCTGCGCAGCTTTTTCAGGTCCATGGCGTCCTGACGGTAGGTGGCGTGGACCTCGCCCTCTCCCCTGGGAGAGAGCGAGGAACGGATGTAATAGGTGTCCATGCCTACAGCGGCGGCTCCGGCGATGTCGTTTACCGGGTCATTGCCGATCATCAGGCACTGTGAGGGAGATAGCGCATACGCCTCCAGAAGTCCCCGGAAGAACCGGGGATCCGGCTTCCGGCAGCCATGATCCGAGGAGATGAAGATCCCGTCGAAAAGCGTCCAGAGCCCCAGAGTGCGCATTTCCCATTCCGTAAAGATATGCTGGGCATTAGAGAGCAGATATGCCGCCCTGCCCGCTTCACGGATCGCGGTCAGAAGTTGCGAGGCGCCTGCGTAGGCCCGCAGATGGGTAGTGGAAAGCCTGCGAAATTCCAGGGCTGTGTCGCGGATGAGCGCATCGGTGGGAGGGACTCCTCTGGCTCGGTAGAGCTGCAAAAACACATCCTCCAGATGGATCTCCGGGCTGGATTCGTGGGAATCCGCTCCCCGGGTGTGGTCCAGACGGTCCTTCAGCTCCGACTCTTTTTCCTGTACGAGAGCCAGATAGGCTGTCTGCAGCTCCCGCGCCTGATAGACCGCGCCGCGGGTCTCGAAATAAGCCGCCATGGTTTTCCAGAAGGAGGGCTTTCCCTCATCTGTATGGATATCCACCAATGTGCCGTAGAGATCGAAAATGTAGTTTTGATACGCTTTCATCGGACTCCTTCGGCGCCTGCCCCGCTGCTCCTGCGGAGACTGCGCCTAAACCTTCTGCATCGGGTTTCGGGGGATTGCGGACTGCGTTTTGGACTGCTCCATTTCTGCCTCTACCTGGCTTTGTATTTCCTGGATGCCATTGGCAAGCCTTAGGATGGCGGCGGGCATTCCGATGCCTTTGGAGGTTTCCAGTCTGAGCCTGACCTTCTCGATATATTCCGCCCTCGCATAGATCTTTGGATTCTTTTGACTCTCAGGATCGTTTCGGATCCGGTCGAGCCGCTCCTCCATAGCCTGCTTGTGACTGTTGATGCGTTGGACGTATTCCGGACTTTTCGTGATCTGTTCGATCTGCGCCTGGGCCTCCTGCGCGACCCGCTTAAAGACAGCGATATCCCTGTTGCATATTTTCCGTTGTTGATCTGTCAGCGGCTCGGTCCCATCGGCATCCTTTTTCAGACGCTGTCTTGCGATGTCAGCCCGGTCGTAGATTACGGCAAAATTCGCCTTGGCCTTGATCTTCTGAATGGTCTCCGAATGGAGACCTGCCTGCCGGGCAGCCTCCATAACGGAGGGATTGCGCTCCAGAAAATCCACTGCCCCCTTCATCATTCTGGCGCTCACCAGGGTGCCGGTAGCCAGAGGGGTGGCATGATTGTCAAGCTGGTACTCCCGGAACTGCTCCATGCTGCTTGCCAGGAGGATACCGAGATTTTTGGGGTTTTGCCGGGTTATGGCATCCTGCATGGCGGTGATGAGAGAATCCTTTGTGGCCTGTATCTCGGAAAAATATTTTCCTGCACCGATTCCGGGAATGTATTCTCCCTTCTGATTGGGATCTTCAAAGGTGACCAGATTCAGGGTTATGGAATCAATGGCAACGGCCAGATTTTCATCGAGTGGTAAATCCATACTCCGGATCCCCAGAGCTCCTTTCCCGATATGTCCGTTGAGGGCAGGGTTGAAGGCACTGACATAGGCCAGGCACAGAAAATCGTCTTCTGCAAGATCAAACCCCTCTGTGGGGACCTTGACGGGTTTCAGGAGGTTCTCCTGTCCGTTTTCCACGACCTTTCTTTCCTTCAGACGGGGGATCAGCTCCGGGTCCAGACCCTTCTCGCCATAGTACTCCCGCAGATGGTCGATGCGCCTGTCATTTTCAGACCGGAAGGGGGATTTGTTCAGTTGCCTGACAAAGAGCTTTGAATACTCCTCCAGCTGCCGTGAGATGGCATAACGGCCGGGGCCGCTACGGCCCGTGATGCCGTCACGATCCTTGCCCAGACGGTAGGCGTTGGCTTTGCTTCCGATTTCCTGCATCTTTTCCGAGAGGGTATTCAGATCCTCCGCGGTCTTTGTCTTCGTCGTCTTCCAGCGCTTGCTCATTTCTCTGAAGGTCTTTACATAATCCTTTACGGCAGTCTTCAGTTCCCTGAATTCCTTGGAGCTTCTGAAATACCACGGATCGTTGCGTTCAAGCTCCGCCAGTAGTTCGACCATGGATACAGACAGGGGATTCGGCTTTTGAATCTTTTCGTCAAAGCTTTTGATATTCTCCTGGTTGGGATGAAGCTGACCGTCCACCTGTCTTTCCTCGGCAACGGCGAAATTGGCCATCACGGGAACCGCATAGATCTTGCGGAAGATATTGTTGTTGTTGGGATATTCCCTGTTCCCGAGATGTCGATCCATTTTTTTCCGGGTCTCTTCATCTGCGGTTCTATAGACCTCCTTATTCTTGTCGCTCATGACCAGATCCCGCATGAGCTCATCCATGGACTTTGTTTTCCATTCTTCGTCGGTCATGATGTGGATGGAGCCCTCTTTGATCTCCTCCGAAGGCGTCCGCAGCCTTTCCTGCAGCAGCTTGAGACGGTCCTTTGCCGCTTCGATCTGCTCGGGATGAAAGTCCTTTTGCTGCAGGATCCGCGCCAGATCCTCCGGGGTCATGGCCAGAACCTTTTCCGCCATAGATGCACTGACCACCATCAGCGTGTCCGGAGAAATGTTGGTCAAAGGCTGATCGATATCTCGATCCTTTATGAAGGACTGCGCGTGATCACTGATGGATCCGAAGCACCTTCCGGCGTTGCTTCGGACGATG
>JAFYEE010000008.1 GCA_017544405.1 Lachnospiraceae bacterium | reverse complement strand
AGTACCACCGGCTTGCCGCCGGTATTCTGCCTGCGCCGGATATAGAGGTTGCGGATATTGTCCTCCTCCACATCCGCGAAGGGCTCGGCATAGGCTCTGGCCACCGCCGCGACCTCATCTTCAAAGCCGGAGGGGCCAAAGGCCTCGGACAGCCTCTTCATCCAGGCAAGGTCCTGCTGATTCATTTCGTTTCCTCCTTCGTCATTCCGGCCCGGTCCTCTGCGGCCTCCTTCGGCCGGTCCTCCCAGCCGCTGCCCCAGGTGTCCCGTTCCCGGGCATTCTCCTCCGGTTCGGAGGATACTTCGCCTTTGTGATAGGTCATATATCCCTCGGAACGCCGTCTGGCCTCGTCGCGGCGGTAATTCAGCGGCGAGGTCCCGGCCACCTTATGAAAGACCCTTCCGAAATGCGTCACCGATTGGAATCCAAGCATGCCAGCGATCTCCGTCACCGGCGTATCGGTCTTGACCAGGAGGCGCTCGGCCTCTTTGATGCGGACATTGCTCAGATATTCGGTAAAGGTAAAGCCCGTAACCTCTTTAAAGGTATGACTCAGATAATATTTGTTGATAAAGAACTGCTGCGCCACCGCCTCCAGCTTGAGCGATTCCATATAGTGCGTATTGATATAGTTCAGCACCTCAAAAATCCGCTTGTTCGCGTGGCGGAGCGACTCCTCGGCGTCCTTGCTGAGGCGGGTCATATTACGGCTCGCGAAGACAAGGATCTGCAGCACGTAAACTCTCACCATCAGTTCGTAGCCGGCCCGCCGCTGGCTGATCTCGTTATAGATCCTGCCCATCAGGCTGTCCACGTAGTCCTTGTCAGCCCCGGTAAAGGACAGGATCCGGCTGCCGTCCTTAAACAGCTCGTGCAGCAGCGCGGCAAACTGCCCCTGCGGTTCCTCGATCAGGTTCTCGTATACGTCAAAAACAACACGGTCATGGTATTTCTCGAGTGTCTCAAGGGTCCTGTGCATCTCCCGCCGGTCCACCAGCACCAGCTCTCCTGCTTTAATATAATACGTGTTGTCCCGGATAAAGAAGTACCGGCTCCCCTCCCGCAGGTAGTAGATTTCATAATAGTTGTGAAAATGCTCTACCGGCATGGTGTAGGAATCACTGCGCTTGGCAAAACCGACCTTCAGCCCTTCCAGCGTTGTCCCCAGATATTCATAGGGATATCTCGACTCCGGCATCTCAGATCCCCCCTTCTGTGCCTGATTCCGGATGTCCGGGAGGCGGACTTACATCTTCTGAAGGAATACCTTATAGGCTCTGTAAGTCTCGTAGATATCGGGCTTGGAAGCGACTTCGTAGGGCGCATGCATGCTGTGCAGCGGAATGCCCACGTCGATCACGTCCATGGCATATGCCGCCAGAATGTAGGCGATCGTTCCGCCGCCGCCCTGGTCGACCTTGCCGAGCTCTCCCATCTGGTACTTCACATCGTCCTCGTCGAAAATATGACGGAGGGACGCAATGTATTCGGCCGTCGCATCGTTGGAGCCCGACTTGCCGCGGGATCCGGTATACTTGTGCAGCACAGGGCCATGCGCGAAGAACTGGGAATTCATCCGCTCGCAGACCTCCGGGAAATTGGGGTCAAACGCTACGGAAACATCGGAGCTGAGCATCCGCGAGGCCGCAAGCGTCCGGCGAAGCGTCAGGTCGGAATACTGGCCCATCGCGTCCAGAATATCCGCGACGAAATTCTCAAAATAGTGGGAATGCATACCAGTCGCACCGACGCTGCCGATCTCTTCCTTATCCACGACCAGGGTGATCGCGGTCGTCTCGGCATCGGGGCAGTCCAGCTGCGCTTTGAGCGATGTGTAGGCGCAGATGCGGTCATCATGTCCATAGCCGAGCAGCATGCTGCTGTCAAGTCCGTAATGGCGGGCGGGACCCGCGGGAACGACCTCGATTTCCGCTGAGTGGAAATCGTCTTCGGTCATGCCGTACTTTTCTTCCAGCAGACGCAGAACGTTTTTCTTAATGGGCTCTTCCTTCTCGTCCGCCAGAGGAATGCTGCCGATGTAGACATTCAGGCTCTCGGCGGGAATGGCTTCGCCAAGGGGCTTCGTGGCCTGATCCTTGCCCAGATGCGGCAGGATATCGCTGATGCCGACGACCGGATCGGAGGGATCCTCGCCCAGAACGACCTTCTGTACGGTGCCGTCCTTCTTGGCAACCACGCCGTGCAGCGCGAGCGGAAGCGTTACCCACTGATACTTTTTGATGCCGCCGTAATAATGCGTCTTGAGCAGCGCAAGGCCAGAATCCTCATACAGCGGATTGGGCTTAAGGTCCAGGCGCGGGGAATCAATATGCGCACCCAGAATATTCAGGCCATGTGAAAACGGGCGGGTGCCGATCTGCGCGAGCGCCAGCATTTTGCCGCGATTATTGGCATATACCTTGTCGCCGGGCTGCAGCCTCTCGCCGCGCGCCATGATCTCGCCGAGATCGCGGTAGCCGTGGGCCTTTGCCATCTCGATCATCTCGGTCACGCATT
>JAFYEE010000066.1 GCA_017544405.1 Lachnospiraceae bacterium | reverse complement strand
GACGTCGTTCGGATCGGACTGCCGCTCTCGCTGCAGTTTTCCCTGATCGCGATCTCGTCCATGGCGATACAGCGCGTGGTCAATTCCTTCGGCGCGGTGGCCGTGGCGGCCTTTACCGCCGGCAGCAGGATCGAGCAGGTCATCCATCAGCCGTACCAGACCCTCAGCGCGGCCCTTGCCACCTACACCGGGCAAAATTACGGCGCGAACCGCAAGGATCGCATCCTGGACGGATACCGCAAAAGTCTCTTGCTTATGCTGATCTTCACCGTGCTGATGGTGGCGGTCATGCAGCTTTTCAGCCGTCCGATCACCGCGATCTTCATTCGCGAGCCCGAGGTCATCGCGATGGGGGCTACCGCCCTTCGCATCACCAGCCTGTTCTATTTCTTCCTTGGGATCATCTATGTGATGCGCGGCGTCCTGAACGGACTGGGCGACGGATTTTTCGCCCTGTACAACGGGATCGTGGAGGTCATCGGAAGATTCACGGTGCCGGTTTTGCTGACTTCGATTCCCCTCTTCGGCGTGTGGGGCATCTGGTGGTCCGCCGGTATCGTCTGGTTCTTAAGCGGATTTACCGCATGGCTCCGGTATCGTTCCCACGGCCGGAAGATCCTGCGGGGCGGGGCCGTGGATTCGATCTAGATCTTTTGGGAAATGAGGAGGAGATTATGAAAAAGAAAATGTGTCAAATGCTTTTGGGACTGGCTACGGCGCTGGTCCTGACCGGATGCGGCGTCATGCAGGTGATGGACGGGGACGGGATGGTGAATGAAAATCCCGTGACCATAGAGGAGCCGGCGACTGCAGGAGAAGCATCGAAGGAAGAGACGGACGCTGCGCAGGCAGATGCAGCCGGCACAGAAACGGATGCAGCGGGAGAGAAGGATGCAGCCGGAGCGGAGACCGATGCGGCCGGAACAGAGACGGAGACGCCCGCAGATGCGGCCGGAGCGGATGCGGCCGGAGCAGAGACGGAAGCCCCCGCGGAAGAGGTAGAATGGGCGCCGGACCTTACCTTCAGCACGTACGATGTGATAAATGACACGGATGTCGATGAGACGATCTTTCAGGGACATGTGATCACGATGGTGAACTTCTGGGAGCCCTGGTGCGGCCCCTGCGTCGGCGAGATGCCGGACCTTGAGAAGCTCTACGAGGAGATGGGGAGCGGCAGCGGCGACGGCAATATCATCGGGGTCTACGGCACGGAGGAGGATGCGGCCTACGTGCTCGAGCAGGTCGGCACGACCTATCCGGTCCTGCGCTATGTGGACGAGATGAATGTGCTGATCTCGGACTATGTGCCGAACACCGTATTTTTCGATGGCAGCGGCCATATCATCTACAGTGACCTCGCGGATATGGACGGCTTTATCTTCATCGGAAGCAGAAGCCACGATGACTGGAAGGAAATCCTGGACACCCTGTATGAGCAGGTAAAGTAAGAAGAGAGTAGTAAAGAAGAACAGCAAAAGCAACAAAGAAGAACAGAAAAGATAAGCAGGTATGGACAGAGCAGGCAAGAGAGCAAGAAATATGCAGATCGCCCGGGTGCTTTGCCTCCTCGCGGGAGGCGCGCTGGTCGTGACTGGGATCCTGGCGGGAGACCCGGCGGCAGTGCTGCAGAAGGCGATCCGGATCTGTATGGAGTGTGTGGGAATTGGCTGACAATACGAAGAGACGCCTTGCGATCCAGGGCGTGGCAGCGCTGCTGCAAAATGCACATTTCAAAGGCTTTTTCACGGGCAAAATCTATGACGGCCCCGGGAAAAATGTCTGCGTCCCGGGGCTGAACTGCTATTCCTGTCCGGGCGCGGTGGGGTCCTGCCCCATCGGATCGCTGCAGAACTTCCTCACCGGGATGCGATTTCGCGTGCCCTATTACGTGGTGGGACTGCTCCTCTTTTTCGGCGCGCTGCTGGGGCGTGTGATCTGCGGATTCCTATGCCCCTTCGGGCTCCTGCAGGAGCTTTTGCACCTGATCCCCGTGCCGAAGAAGCTCCGGACCTTCAAGGGGGACCGCACCTTACGGTATCTTAAATATGTCATCCTTGTCGTTTTTGTGATCGCCCTTCCCATCGCGGTCAAGCTGACGCCGTTCTTCTGTAAATACATCTGCCCCTCTGGGACGGTTTCCGGGATCCTGCTTGCCCTCTCGGACCGCGCCGTCGCGTCGAAGCTGGGCCGGATCTTCACCTGGAAGCTGAGCCTGTTGGTCCTGTGCGTGCTGGGATCGACGGTCATCTTCCGGCCTTTCTGCAAGTATATCTGTCCCCTCGGAGCGATCTACGGGTGCTTTAACAAGTTTGCACTGGTGCGGATGGAGTGCGATCACACAAAATGCATCTCCTGCGGGAAGTGCAAGGCGGCCTGCAAGATGTGCGTGGACCCGGTCGAAACGCCGAACAGCGCGGAGTGCATCCGCTGCGGCGATTGTATCAAGGCCTGCCCGGTGCAGGCTCTTCATAAGACTGTCGGAGAACGCCCGCTTGGCACGGAGACGAAGCAGGCAGAGCAAAGCTGAGTGCAGGGACAGTGCGGACAAAGCAAAGGATCTGACCGATAAGCGATTCGGTCAGATCCTTTTTTTCTGAAAAATCGGTTATTCCCCGAGCAGGGTCTCCTCGAGGTAGCGGAGGAGCTTTTTCACGGTCTCCTGATTGCAGCTGTAGTAGATGCGGTTGTCCACCTTCTCGATGGAGAGGAGATTGTACTGGAGCAGCGCACTGGTATGATGCGAGATCGTGGCGGTCGACAGCCCCAGGCGGCCGGCCAGCTCCGCGCCGTAAGCCGCTTTGCTTACGGTGGAGGAGAGGATCTCGAATTTGCTCTTATCCGCCAGGAGCTTTAAGAGGATTTCCGACTGCTCTCCCGTCATCGTCCCGGAGCGCAGAACGATGGCCTCGATGTTGAAATCGTCGCTGAACATGGCTCCGATGCCGCCCCTGGCGCTTTTTTCCTTCGGCTCCCAGCTGGCAAAGAGGGACATGATGTGCAGATAGGAGACCTGAACCGTGCAGTCCAGATCGTATTCTTCCCGCTCCTCCGTGCTGTAGAGGGACATGATATATTGCAGGAAGGAGCGGCCGCCTAGCGCTTTTTCCAGGTAGGAGACGGTCTCGCGGCCATAGGCCTCCAGCTTTTTCCGGTATTTTTCCAGAAGCGCCGCTGCCCGCTCCAGATAAGGCATCATCGCCTCGATATGCTCCGCGCGGTGCAGGTACAGGGTCTGGAGCTTGAGCTTGGTGGCGTCCGGCTCGTTCATCGACAGGATCCCGTCATAAACATCCGTGAAGGTGGGATGCTCCGGAACGGGATTGTCGTTGTTGTCGGATTCAAACCCCTGGAGATGATCCAGGAAGGCCTTATTGTATTCCTCCTCGCCGAGCTCTGCCAGGTACTTTTGCATCTCCTTCAGGCTCTCCTTCCGGTCACTGTCCGTAAAGGGGCTGGTGAGCAGCAGCAGATTGGCCAGAGAGATGCCGTGCAGAGGGAGCGGATCCATCGGATTCGGTTCCCGGTCCGCCTGACGCTCGCAGCAAAAATAATAATGCAGCTCTTCCATGTCGCTTCCGAAGACTTTCCGCGCCTCCTCAAGCAGACGGTCCAGCTCCGCGAGCAGCTTCCCCTTCCGTTCTCCGGTCTTCAGTCCCCACTTTCGCAGCGCCTGATCGGAATAAACCTCCGCATACCGGCTCCCGCCGGCCAGGATATTCAAAAGGGAAATACTCTCCGGTACGATCCTGAGACTGTAGTCAAACTGATTCATGATGCCTCCGCCATGTGTTCCGACGCTCCTTCGGCGTCCTCCTTGGTGCGTTTCAGTGCAGGGTTGACACTCAGGTACAGAGCAAAGAAAACAGATACAATGCCGGATGCCAGAAAAATGCCCGCGACCGATACGCCCTTTACCGCGGCGCTGACCGCAAAGGCCGTGACCGGGACGATGGCACTGCACAGAGCGCCGAGGATGCTGTTGGCCCGTGCCATATAATCCGGGTCGATCAGCTTCATCATCTCCACGCCGATGTACATGTTGCCGAGGGCAACGATCAGGCCCAGCAGAAAGCAGAGCCCCGCCAGGATGGCCATGGAGGCGTAGTAGCTCGCATACAGGGGACGCAGCGCGACGATGCCCAGATAAAATACGGCGATTCCGGAAGCAGATCCGACCATTGCTATTTTACCATTAAAATGCCTGCTCAGCATAGGGTAAATTACGGAGCCGGCCAGCATGGAGACGGTGACGCTGACGCCCAGGACGGAGAGGAAGACCGGACCGCCCCCGAAGAGCTCGTCGATCATCGGGGTCTGAAGACTGTTCAGCGGGACCAGCACGCCGTTCAGGAAGAGCGCCACGAGGGCGTAGGTCATAAGGATGCGCCCCGAGAGGCAATAGCGCAGACCGCCTTTCAGATCCGCAAAATATTCCTTCGCGGAAAAAGCTGCCACCTCCATGTGTTCCTCGCCGGGGATCCGCATAGTGGAGATGATCAGGGCGGAGGCGACGAAGGTGACCATGTCGATGTAGATCGCGCCGGAGGATCCTAAGGCCGCGATGATCGCTCCCGCGGCGCCGGTTCCGATCAGCTCCGTGACAGAGCTCAGGGACTGAGAGAGAGAAGTCGCGTGTCCGTACTGCTCCCTCTCCACCAGCCGCGGCGTGATCGCTGCGCCGGCGGGCAGACGGAACGCCTCCGCCGTGGAGATCACCAGATTCAGCACCGCGATCAGGGGTGCGCTCAGGAATCCGAGCAGCAGGCCGGTTGCGATGACACCGACACAAAGGGCGCGGATGAGGTCGGTCACGACCATGATCTTCTTCTTCTCATGACGCTCCACCCAGGGCCCCGCCAGCGGCGTGACCAGGATGCCGGGCAGATGATTGATCGCGAAGATGATCGCAGACCAGGAGGCCGAGCCCGTCAGCTCGTACACGATCCAGCTCGATGCGATGGCATCGATGGAGTCGCCGAAGCGGTTGATCAGTGATGCGATCAGGCTTTTGCGGTAGTTGGCGTTGGACAGGACGCCGCGGTAAGAGTCTTTCCGATATTCTTTCATAATCCCCTCCTCAAATTGGTTAGATATACATCTAACATATCGTTCGACAATCGAAATATAACATAATGTTAGATGGATGTCAAACATGAACTTTGAAATTTATAAAACCCACTGATCTGCGCAAAAAATGAGAAGGATAAGTGCCTTTGGTACGATACAAAAAGGGAGGGTTCGTGCTATAGTTAGAAACAGGCAGGTCCCGGAAAAGCCGGTCCTGCCACCGAAAGCACAAGGAGAATGAAAAATGGAAAAAATCGAGATCTGGAACCCCGGGGAATACACCTACCCCATGGCCTTCGGCTTTACCCCGAACCTGCGGGCCTATCTGCTGGAGGACGGTGAGACCCACCCCTGCATGATGGTGCTGCCGGGCGGCGGATATGCTGTCGTCGTGCCGCCCGAGGGAGAGCTCGTTGCTAAGGAATTCAACAAGCTGGGCTACAACTGCTTCGTCATGACCTACACCACGAACCAGCTCCTGCGCGAGCCGCTCTTCGACCAGCCCATGCGCGACCTCGCCCGTGCGATCCGCCATGTGCGCAAATACGCGGACCGCTACCGCGTAAGCCCCGACCGAATCTATATCTGCGGCTTCTCCGCGGCGGGCCATCTGTGCGCGAGCCTCTGCGACTACTTTGACGAGATCCCCGATGAGACCCCCGAATACGCCGGCATTTCCTGCCGCCCGGACGGCGCGGTCCTGTCCTATCCCGTCATCACCTCCGGAAAATATGCCCATCAGGATTCCTTCCGCTTCCTCCTCGGCGCAGACATCTATGACCGCGGCGATGCGGAAAGTGAGGCCCTTCTGGACCGGTTCTCCCTCGAGAAGCATGTGCAGAAAAATACGCCGCCCTGCTTCCTGTGGACGACCGTGACGGACGGACTGGTCCCCATGGAGAACTGCACCCTCTACGAGGCGGCGCTGCGGGAGAAGGGCGTGCCCCACGCGCTGCATGTCTTCTCCCACGGAGACCACGGACTGTCCGTGGCCAATCAGGACTGGGCGGACGGCAAATTCGGCGAGCCCTACGCCATGGAGCAGAATTTTGCGCTGTGTGACGCGATCCGCTCCGGCGCCGTCGATGTACCGCCGAATGTCCGCGAGGATATGCTGAATCCCCAGCAGGGAGAGTGGAATCCGAAGCCGATGCCCGAGATCAGCCTTTGGCCCGTGCTCGCCGACCGCTTCCTCAAATCCGCCGTTTTGAAATAGTACAAAAATCAGATCCCCGGCTCGCCCGAAGGCGCGGAAGTCTTGAAAAAATCGGCCTCCTATTATAAAATCTATCTGTCTTGTGAGGAGCTTGGGGGCAATATTTGCGATAAAGGAGAGAGATTATGATTGCATGGACCAATTTTGACAAGTTGAATGCTTACAAAACGCTGCAGGGACTGAAGTCTCAGGTGGAGCTTAAATCCGTGATGGCAGGCGAGAATGGAGCGAAGCGCGTGGCGCAGTACTGCGTGCCGATGTCGAGCGGACTGGCTTACAATTACGCGGCCAAGCAGGTAGACGATACCGTGTTGGACGCGCTCGCGGCGCTGGCAGAGGAAGCACAGCTCGCGGACAAGTATGCGGCATTATATAACGGCGAAGTCATCAACACCGGTGAGAAGCGCCTGGTGCTCCATCAGCTGACCCGCGGCCAGCTCGGCGACGCGGTGACGGCGGACGGCGTGAACAAGAGAGATTTCTACGTAAAGCAGCAGGAGCGGATCGCGGAATTTGCCAAGAAGGTCCACGCCGGCGAGATCGTAAACGAGAAGGGGGAGAAATTCACCTCCGTCGTCCAGATCGGTATCGGCGGTTCCGACCTCGGTCCCCGCGCGATGTACCTCGCGCTCGAGAACTGGGCGAAGGTAAATGGCACGTTCAAGATGGAAGCGCATTTCATCTCCAACGTGGATCCCGATGATGCGGCAGCCGTCCTCGCGGGCGTGGATGTCGCACACTCCATCTTCATCCTCGTGTCCAAGTCCGGCACCACTCTGGAGACCCTGACCAACGAGTCCTTCGTCAAGGACGCGCTGAAGAAGGCAGGCCTCGACGCTTCGAAGCACATGATCGCCGTGACCTCCGAGACCTCCCCGCTGGCGAAGAGTGCCGACTACCTCGACGCATTCTTCATGGATGATTACATCGGCGGACGCTACTCCTCCACCTCTTCCGTGGGCGGAGCGGTCCTGTCCCTCGCCTTCGGTCCCGATGTCTTCGCACGGTTCCTGGCAGGCGCCGCAGCGGAAGACAAAAATGCGAAAAATACGGACATCCGTAAGAATCCCGCGATGCTCGATGCCCTGATCGGCGTCTACGAGCGCAACATCCTGGGCTATGGCACCACGGCGGTGCTTCCTTACTCCCAGGCCCTGTCCAGATTCCCGGCCCATCTCCAGCAGCTGGATATGGAGTCCAACGGCAAGAGCGTGAACCGCTTCGGCGAGAAGGTCGACTATGTGACCGGCCCCGTGATCTTCGGCGAGCCCGGCACCAACGGACAGCACAGCTTCTATCAGCTCCTGCACCAGGGCACCGATATCATCCCTCTGCAGTTCGTCGGCTTCCGCAAGAGCCAGATGGCGACCGACGTCGTCATCGAGGACAGCACCTCCCAGCAGAAGCTCTGTGCCAATGTCGTAGCGCAGATCATGGCCTTCGCCTGCGGCAAGGATGATGAAAATGCAAACAAGTACTTTGCGGGCAACCGTCCTTCCTCCATCATCGTCGGCGATCAGCTGACGCCTGAAGCGCTGGGCGCACTGCTCGCGCACTTCGAGAACAAGGTCATGTTCCAGGGCTTCATCTGGAACCTGAACTCCTTCGATCAGGAAGGCGTGCAGCTCGGCAAGAAGCTCGCCAAGAAGGTCCTCGCAGGAGATACCGACGGCGCGCTCGCAGCCTATGCAAAGCTTCTGAATATCTGATCTACAAAATTAGTATAAGAGCATGAAAAGGCCGCGGTGTGGCTTCCAGACCATACCGCGGCCTTCCGGTTTCAGGGAAAAGCAAGGAACGTGTATGAAAGCTTATGACAGAGAAAATTTCAGAGAGGTCCTGTCCATGGCATGGCCGGCCATCGTCGAGTCCTTTTTTGTCGCCTTCGCGGGCCTGGTGGATTCCCTGATGGTGAGTCGCATGGGAGCCTACGCGGTGGCGGCGGTGGGACTGACCACCCAGCCGAAGTTCCTCGGACTGTCCCTGTTTTTTGCGACCAATGTCTCCGTCTCCGCCCTGGTGGCAAGGCGTTTCGGTCAGAAGGAGCGGGAGGATGCGAACCGCGTGTTCCTGACCGCGATCAGCTTTGTCCTCCTCGCGGCTGTGGTGCTGAGCATCTTCTTCGTGGCGGCGGCGAATCCAATCATCCGAATGTGCGGCTCGTCGGATGCCACCCCGGAGGATCTGCTCACCCACGAGGCGGCGGTCACGTACTTTCGCATCATCATGGGCGGCATGATCTTCAACTGCATCCAGATGGCGATCAATTCCGCGCAGCGCGGCGCGGGCAATACTAGGATCACGATGCGGACGAATGTCACCTCGAATCTGGTGAATATCCTTCTCAACTACCTGCTGATCGAGGGGCATTTCGGATTCCCCGCCCTCGGCATCGTCGGGGCCGCGCTCGCAACCGTCTTAGGAACCGTCGTATCCTCCGTGATGAGCATCCTCTCCATCTCCGGGAAGGATACCTTTATCAGCCTTCCGTTCCTGATCTCGTCCGGCTTAAGGCCCTCGTGGCAGGCCTTTAAGAGCCTCGTCAAAGTAGGATACGGGATCTTCTTTGAACAGATCCTCATGCGCATCGGCTTTATGGCGACCGCGGTTATGGCGGCAAAGCAGGGCATGGACGCCATGGCGGCCCATCAGGTCGGAATGAATCTCATGGGCCTTACTTTCAGCTTCGGCGACGGGCTCCAGGCTGCGGCCGTTGCGCTCATCGGAAGGTCCCTCGGGCAGGGAAAACCCGACCTCGCCAAGGATTACGGCCGGACCTGCAAGGCCTTCGGCATGATGATCGCCACAGTGCTTATCCTGCTTTACTTCTTCGGCGCAAGGTGGCTCATGTCGATGTTTTTCGCGGAAGAGCACATCATCGCCATCGGCGTTTCCATCATGCGTGTCATAATTTTTGTCGTTCTCTTCCAGATCACGCAGGTCATCTATATGGGGTGCCTCAGAGGAGCCGGCGACACGCTCTATACCGCCTTTGCGGCCACCATGTCCGTCACCGTCATCCGGACCCTGGTCTCCTGGCTCGCAGGCTTTGTGCTCGGCTTCGGGATCGTCGGGATCTGGCTGGGCGTGCTGGCCGACCAGGTCTCAAGATTTATTTTTGCCAGCATCCGCTACCGGATGGGCAAATGGGTGAAGATCAAGATCTGAGCAAAAGGGTGCTTACAGATTCCGCACGAGGCCGAGGAAGGCGATGTCCTGATTGACCGTATCGTAGATAAAGTAAACGAACGGGCGGTCACAGATGATATTGACCTCCTCCGGGGGTGCGGGCGGCATGGCAGAATCGGTCAGCATGATCTCCGTCACCGCAGCGGCCGTGGTGCCTTCCTTGTCTACCTTAATCTTCGCCACCTGGCTGATCTGCGTCATCAGATCGCCGTCGTAGATCGCAGGCGAGATGGGAGATGCCACCAGTCCCGGGATCTTCGTGCCTTCAAAGAAGGTCGTGTACTTCGTCTCGAATTCCGGGAACCGGACATGCACGTTTAAGGAGCCGCCTTCTTCGCTTTGCGTCTGCAGCGTCACTTCCGGCTTCAGGATATAGTCCGCGATGTCGTCCGCGAGCGAAGCCGGATCTGCGTCTTCCTCGTTCGGAAGCACTACATAGAATTCCATCCCGTTTTCGTAGGGAAGGCATGCGCCGACCGAGGACTGCCCCTTCAGATACGATTCCATCTCCATACCGATCATGTAGTCAAAGCTGCGGGTGGTTCCGTCCGCATTGTGAAATTCCTTATAGTCGCGGAATTCCTCCAGATCTCCCCCCATCCAGGTGTCGTGAAAATACAGGACATTCATGACATCCATGACGGTATCGTTTGTAAAGATCGTCGGCGTCGAAGGAATGAAGCCTTCCGTCGCGTCATTCACATACTGATTCTTCACGTCCGTGGCGGAAGGGTCCGACATATCGATCATCCGCAGAGGGAACGCATCCCCGAGACTCTCAAAATGCAGGTCCTTGTTCGTATTTGCCCAGACGGTATTGAGGGACTTGTAGACATCCGTGTGATCGTAGCGGTATCCCAGGTAGGACTTGCCGCGCAGATATTCCTGCAGATTTTTCTTAGCATCACCGTCCTCCAGCATCTCGCCGTACAGCGCCATCGCCGTATGGAGGGAGACCGGACTGTAGATGACATTCTCCTGCCCCGCTGCCGTACTAAGCGCAGCGAGGATCTCCAGATCCTCCCCGATTCCATCCTGCATCATCGCCACTGCATTCTCATTCAGATCATATCCCATCACAGTCTCCTCCAGGCCGGACGCAGCAGCGCCTTCCTGCTTCCCTGCGCCGGAGCCGGTCTCCTGATCCGCAGCGGGAGTCTCCGTGCCTTCCTGCTCCTCTACAATATCCTCTACAATAGGACCCGATGTATGACCGCTGCAGCCGCTGAGCGCGCCTGCGATCAGGCATCCACAGAGAAATATTGCGATTCGATTCTTTTTCATATGCACCTCCCCGGGACGAAAGTCCCTTTGCTCAAAATAACAGAAAAAAGAAAGGGTTCGTCACAGGGTTTTACAGGATGAAATCCAGCAGCTCTTCCGGCCGATGGGCGAAGCACTTGGCGCCATGCCGGATCAGGTGATCCATGTCGCGGAATCCCCAGGTGACGGTGATGATGGGGAGGTGACTGTTCGCGGCGGTCTCCAGATCGACCTCGGAATCCCCGATGTACACGGCTTCCTCCGCCGTGACGCCCAGCTCACGGAGCGCCAGGTTCACCATGTCCGGAGCGGGCTTTCGCTCCATCCCTTCCATAGAACCGATGGAAACGTCGAACAGCCCGTCGTAGAAGCGGGCGGCCAGTGCCTTCACATTCGGATCGGATTTATTGGAAACCACGGCGGTCCGGATGCCGGCCTCCTTCAGGCGCTTCAGGACCTCGGGGATCCCCTCGTAGGGCCTGGTATGGTCCCCGGAATGGAGCGGGTAGTACCGCTTATGCTCGGCCAATACTGCCGCTTCCTCCTCCTGCGTGATGCCTTCGGGCACGCTTAAGTGGATCAGCCGCACCATGCCATTGCCCAGAAAGGCGCGGATCTCCTCGCGGGTCCGCAGGGGGTATCCGTACAGGGCCAGGGAGTGGTTCACACTCCCCGCCAGGTCATCGAGCGTATCGAGAATCGTTCCGTCCATGTCAAAGATGGCTGCTTTGTAGCTCATGTTCGTCCTCACAGGTGTATAGCTTAAGTTCACGTCTTACGAGAGCCTATTATATAGCGAACCTGAGGATTATTCAAAGTGCCACAGAAGATGAAATAAAAGACATGAAACTACGCCTATATTTCAATTAATGCTAGTGGGTATAGGGTTTCTTATTCTGTCGATGATCACTCCGGGGACACATTATTTGGCAATCGCATTGACAGCAATAGTAATAGGACAGGTGTTTACCATATTGGTCTTAAGGGACAGGAATAAGGAGAAGCAAGAGTAAG
>JAFYEE010000065.1 GCA_017544405.1 Lachnospiraceae bacterium | reverse complement strand
AGGAGCTCTACCGGGAGCGCTTTGTCCCCACCGGTATGTATGAAAATGTGCTCTATCCCGGGATCCACAACATGCTGCGCTCTCTGCGGGATGCGGGGATGCATCTGGCCGTGGCTTCGAGTAAGCCGGAGCCCTTTGTGGAGAAGATCCTGGAGCATTTCAAGCTGCGCGGGTATTTTGAGGTGGTCGTCGGGAGCAATCTCGACGGGACGCGCGAGACCAAGTCGGAGGTCGTCATGGAGGCGCTCCGCAGGCTTTTCGGGGACCGGCCGATCGACTTCGACAAGGTATACATGATCGGCGACCGCAGCTATGATATCGAAGGGGCGCATGCGCTGCGCATCGAGGCGGTGGGCGTCACCTACGGGTACGGTTCCATGGAGGAGCTCAAGGAGGCGAAGGCGGATTACATCGTCCGTTCCGTGGAGGAGCTTCGCAAATTCCTGCTGCGCGAGGCGCGGGAGCTCGAGGAGGAGCAGAAGAAGCTGGAGCGCTCGAGCACCGGGGACGGCAGATTCCGTTTCCAGGGCGGGGATCTGTGGCGCCTGATCTACTTTTTCCTGCTCTTTGTGGTGGTGCGTTCGATCGCGGTCTCTGCTCTGATGGTGGTGCTGGTCGTGGCCCAGCGCGTGATGCCGCAGGGACTGTCGGATTTTCTTTTTGTGATGGATGAGGAAAACGGGCCGATCGCTTCCGGGAACGGAGCGGCGATCTGCACGGCCTTCGGTTTTATCATCGCCGCGCTGGCGATCCGGAGGCCCTCGAAAAAAATGCTCGAGAGGAGCTTTGAAAAACGGAAGCTCCTGCATCTGACCGCGGAACCGGTATCGTCCATCCTTCTGATGGCCCTCCTTGCCGTGGGAATGGTGCTGGGCCTGAATCTGCTGATGGCAAAGCTCGGACTGCTGGAGGCCGAGAGCTACCGGCAGGTCGCCGAGACACAGTATTCCTGCCATATCGCGCTGGGACTCGCCGTCTACGGTCTGATCTCACCGCTGGCGGAGGAATTGTGCTTCCGCGGGCTGATCTACAATTATCTGCGGGAGCTTTTCCCGCTTCGGATCGCGCTCTTTCTCTCCGCGTTCCTGTTCTCGTTCTATCACGGGAATACGGTGCAGGGCGTGTACGCATTCCTCATGGGCATGCTGCTTTGCTACGCTTATGAATACTTCGGGACCTTCAAGGCGCCGCTTGCGATCCATGTGGGGGCGAATCTGCTGGTCTATATCTTAAGCCGCACGCTTTTTGCGGGGAATGCGGACGGAAGCTGGATCCTGTGCGGACTGGCGCTGGCGGCGGCCGTTGCGGCGCTGGTGGTGCTGCACCGCAGAAAGCCGAACGTCCTTCGTTGACGGAAAATCTGCCGCCGCGCGGGCGGAGGGCAGGGAAAAGAGACGCTGCGAGGATCTGCCCCGGAAGCGGGGCGTGACACGGGGGAGCCGAGATGTCGAAAGAGGCATTAACCAAAAACAGAACGGGCAGACAGAGCGGACCGGAGGCGCTTCGGTGCGTGGCGATGCTGCTTGTGACCGTGCTGCACTATCTGGGGAAGGGATACCTTCTCCCGTCCCTGGCGGACGGCGGGATGGATGCGACCGGCGCTTTGGCCTGGCTGCTGGAAGCCTTTGCGATCGTGGCGGTAAACTGCTATATCCTGATCTCCGGATATTTTTCCGGGCAGCCGCGGGCATGGCTCGGCAAGGGGATCCGTCTGTATCTCAGAGTCTGGGTTTTCTCGGCGGGGATCGGCCTGCTGTGTGCGGCGCTGGGAGTGGTGCCCGCGGAGAGCCTGACGGCGAATTACTACCTGAAGATCCTGTTCCCCGTGAGCATGGGGCATTACTGGTTCATGACCGCCTATCTGTTCTTCTATCTGTTACTTCCCCTGGTATCCGTAGCACTTGCGCATCTGAATGCAAAGCAAACGGGTGTGATTTTATGCGGAATGCTGCTGTTCCACTGCGTTTTGAAGTCTATCCTTCCGTTCTATCTGGACATCACGACCAACGGCTACGACTGGACCTGGTTCTTTACGGTCTTTCTGGCCGGAGCGTACCTGCGCAAGGCGGATCCGGCGTTCCTTAAGAAACGGGGACTTTGCCTCGGTCTGTATGTGGGCGGATGCCTTCTGGTCACCTTGCGGGGACTGCTGCTGGCGTTTGTTTATCGCAGGACCGGTATGCTGGGACCTCTGATCGGCCAGAACATCGACTACAATCAGATCTTTGTCCTGCTGGCGGCGCTGGGACTGTTCGGCGTATTTCTTTCTCTTGGCGGTAAAATATCAGGTGTTCTTGCAAGACTCGCGCCCTACACGCTGGGCGTATACCTGCTGCAGGAAAACCTGGCGATCCGCTTCTTATGGCCGGGCTGGCTGGGGAGCGGCAATGTGAACGGTCCGGTTTCCCTGATCCTCCATGTGATCCTTGCGGCGCTTGCGGCCTTCGCAGCCGGTGTGGCAGTCGATTGGCTGATCGTCAGCGGACTGGATCTGCTGGGGCGGGGGCTGGAGCGTATTCCCGTCTGCGCGCATCTGACGCGCAGGATCCGCGACATTGACGCATGTATGGCGAAATCGGAACAGTGAGAGTACGGGGCTAAAGGAAATCCATGGCAGAGCACAAGAAATCTGGGACAACCAAATCCGGGAGGAGAGACCGTATCCGCAGAGCATGGCCGGAGCTTCAATGGACCGGCGTGGTGGAGAGCGCTGCGCTGATCTTCCTGATGCTGTATCCGCTCCGGAATATCCATGTGGGCGGGGATCTGATGGATACGGGCTACAATTACCTGAACTATCTCTACATGGGAACCGAGCATGTCGACAGCATGTGGATGTTCTCGACCTTTCTGGCGAATCTGATCGGACATTTCCTCACGCTCCTCCCCTTTGGAGAGACGGTGGTGGGGCTGAATTTCTATACGGCGATCTGCATCAGCCTGATGGAGATGATCGCGTATTGGTTTTGCACCGCCAAGCTTAAGATACCACCCGTTATCACATTCGCCGGACTCTTTTTTTCCATCAATCTGTGCTGGTGCCCTACGGCGCTTCTCTACAATTACCTGACCTATCTGTGCATGCTGCTCGCCTGCATTTTCCTGTATCAGGGCATAGCGAGCAACCGTCGGACGTTTCTGACGCTGGCCGGCATGTTCATCGGGCTCAATGTCTTTGTCCGCTTCTCCAATCTGCCGGAGCTGTCCATTCTCCTGGTCATCTGGGCCTACGGGATCGCGGCTCATTTTGAAGGGGTGAAGGAAAGCCTTCTCAAGACCCTGACGCGGACGCTCTGGTTCATGGTCGGCTATACCGGGACGATCGTTCTGATGCTCCTGCTCCTCGGGATCGCCTTCGGACCGACGGCCTATTTTACCGGGATATCCCAGCTTCTGGGGATGACGGAATCCGCCTCGGATTACAAGGCAATCTCCATGATCGCTACGCTGATCCGGGAGTACATGGATGCAGGCTACTGGTTCGTGCGGATCTTCTTCTTCGCGGCGGTCGGTGTCGTCCTCTCCACCCTGGCGGACTTCCTGGATTACCGGCTCCTGCCCCGCCCGGTCGGGAAGCTGAAGGTATGGCCTTTCCGGAAGGGATTTACCCTGGGCGCGCTGAGTAAGCTCCTGGCGATCGGACTCGCCTGCGGCGCGATCATCTGGCTCTTTGCGGGGGAGCCGGAGCGGCATTTTACCTCCGCTCTGTATTATTCGTATGATTCCATGAGCCTTCCGGCGCGGGTTCTGCTCGTGATCCTGCTCCTTACGCTGGTGATCCGGCTGGTGTGGCCGTCTTCGAGCGCACTGGACCGGATGCTGAGCCTTCTGGTGCTGTATGTACTGACGATCACGCCAATCGGAAGCAACAACGGTCTGTATGCCGCGATGAACAATCTGTTTCTGGTCCTGCCCGTCGCCTTCGGAGAGCTCTGGAAGTTCTTGAAGATGGAGGAGCGGGATTACCGTGAGATCTTTACGGACCGCGCAAAGCCTTCCGTGCTGCAGAGGCTTTCGCTGGTGCGCCTCTTCCCGGTCAAAGCGGTGCTGGTTGCCTTTCTTCTTCTGTGCGCCGTGCAGTTTACCGGCTTCGGCTATACCTTTGTCTTCACCGAGGCCACCGGGGTACAGCATCCGGACTATTCTGTCGACGGAGTGGAGGTTCTGCGGGGGCTGCGCATGTCGGAGAGCCGCGCGGAGAACCTCTCGGAGCTGATCAATTTCGTGAACGAAAACAATCTGAAGGGGCGGGAGACGATTTGTTACGGACAGATCCCTTCCCTCGCCCTGTATGCCGGAATGCCGCCCGCATTCAATCCCTGGCCGTCCCTGCGCTCCTATTCCTACCAGCGATTTTCCATGGCCATGTCGGATCTGTCGGAGTATCCGGTGATCTTGCTGGACGGAAAGTATGCCGATTACCTGGAGGGCAGAGCCGTCTATGAGCCGGAAAATATGTCCCAGGAGGGAAAATGGGCGCTGCTTTGCGAGTTTATGAAGCAGCTGGGATATGGAGAGACCTTCCATTGCAAGGAGTTTGCCGTATATGAAGCAGGAGCCTATAGAGCCGGAAAATAAGGATGAGATCCGGGTTTCGGTGCGCTCGCTGGTGGAATTTCTGCTGCGCAGCGGGGACATCGACAACCGCAGGCGCGTCAGCAGCGAGTCTGCCATGCAGGAGGGATCCCGGATCCACCGCATGATCCAGGGGCGCATGGGACCGGAGTACGAGGCGGAGGTGACGCTTCGCCACTGCGTGAGCGGGGAGCACTATGATCTCTGGATCGAGGGGCGCGCCGACGGGATCATCCGGACGAAGGACGGGGTGACGATCGATGAGATCAAGGGCACCTACCGCAGTCTGGACCGAATGAAGGAGCCTGTGCCGGAGCATCTGGCCCAGGCCAAGTGCTATGCCTATATCACGGGGCTTGCCGAGAACCTGGAGGAAGTGAAGGTCCGCCTTACTTATTGCAACATCGAGACGGAGGAAATCCGCTATTTCTATGCGGATTTCTTTTTTTCGGAGCTGGCCGCCTGGTTTGACGACCTGGTGGAGGAGTATCGGCGCTGGGCCGATCTGCAATGGGAGTGGCGGAGGACCCGCCAGGCCTCCATCCAGGGACTTCCCTTTCCCTATCCGTACCGCCCGGGCCAGAAGGAGCTGGCGATCCAGGTGTATCAGACGCTTCGCGAGCGCAAAAAGCTGTATCTGGAAGCGCCGACCGGTGTCGGGAAGACGCTCTCCACCGTGTATCCGGCGGTACAGGCCCTCGGCCGGGATCTCGGGGATCGCATTTTCTATCTGACGGCCAAGACGATCACGCGGACCGTGGCGGAGGAAACCTTTGAGCTTCTGCGGGAAAAGGGACTGCGGCTCAAGTCGATCGTTCTCACGGCGAAGGACAAGATCTGCCCCCTGGAGAAGACGGACTGCAATCCGGAGGCCTGTCCCCGCGCCAAGGGTCATTTCGACCGGATCAACGAGGCGCTTTACCGGCTGGTGACGGGCGAGGAACGGATCTCCCGGGAGGCGATCGAGCGCTGTGCGGAAACGTACATGGTATGTCCCTTTGAGCTGATGCTGGATGCCACGCTCTTCTCGGATGCCATCATCGGCGATTACAATTACCTCTTTGATCCCCATGTAAGGCTGAAACGGTTCTTTGCCGAAGGGGTCCGCGGGGACTATTTCTTCCTGATTGACGAGGCGCACAACCTGGTGGAGCGCGGGCGCGAGATGTACAGTGCCATCCTCTACAAGGAGGCGGTCTCGGAGCTCTCCCGCAGCTTAAAGCGTCAGGTGCTCGAGGAGGCGGCTCGCGGGAGATCGAAGGATGTGATCCCCGGACAGATGACGCTGGGCGAGCTGGAAGGCGGTCTGCTCACGGCCGGAGCCGCGGAGGAGACGCCTCTTGCGGCCCTGGAGCTGCCCACCGCCGAGGAGGTGGAGGCGCTCAGCACAGAGCGTGTGGATACGCTGTACCGCAGCCTGACCGGAAAGGGGAAAAAGCACCGCGGCGGAAGCGTCCTGGTGCATGAGGGCTACGCGGAGAAAATGGTCTATCATCTCGACCGGATTGGCCGTGAGATGCTTATGCTCAAGCGGGAGACGGAAGGGCAGCGGGTACTGGAGAGCATCGATGATCTGCTGAACCTCCTTGCGCGGTTCTACGCGGTGGTAGGCGACTATCTGGGAGAACACGAGGAGCATGCCCTCCCGATCCGGGAGGAGATCCTGGATCTGTATTTTGAGGTGTCCCATTTCCTGGAGATGGCGGAGGAGATGGACGAGGGATATATCCCCTATGCGCAGATTGAGGACGACGGGCGCTTTTATGTCAAGCTCTTCTGCGTGCATCCCGGGCAGCAGCTGCGGCGCTGTATGGCCATGGGACAGAGCAGTATCCTCTTTTCCGCGACCTTCTTGCCGATCCGTTATTACAAGAACCTGCTCGGAGGAGAGGAGAGCGACTACGAGGCCTATGCCCATTCGGTCTTTGATCCGGAAAGGCGCGGTCTGTTTATCGCGGAGGATGTCACGAGCAAGTACACCAGACGGAGCCGGGAAGAATACCGCAGCATCGCCGGACTGATCGCGCAGATCGTAAGGCCGAAGCCCGGAAATTACATGATTTTCTTCCCGTCCCACAGCTTCCTCGAAGCGGTCTATGACTGCTATATGGAGGAGTTCTGCAGCGAAGAGCAGGAGTGCATCTGTCAGGGCGAATCCATGAGTGAGGAGGAGCGGGAGGCCTTTCTGGCACGTTTCTCCGCGGGAGAGGATACGGGCGCGCTGGGTGCCGCACGGGAAGTGCTGTGGGAAGGACTTCCGGACATGGACATGGAAATGGAAGAGGAGGCAGAGGCAACCGAAGACGGGGAGCAGGCCTCCTGGGAGCGCCTGCTCGGGATGCCGGTCGAGACGGAGGAGGGGAGCCACAGCGTGCTGGGCTTTTGCGTTCTCGGCGGGATCTTCGGAGAAGGGATCGATCTGAAGGAGGACCGCCTGATCGGAGCGATCGTGGTGGGAACCGGAATCCCGCTGGTATGCTTTGAGCGGGAGCTTCTGAAGGATTATTT
>JAFYEE010000064.1 GCA_017544405.1 Lachnospiraceae bacterium | reverse complement strand
TTCAGTAGCGCTGATCTCATCTGCCAGTACCCGCTCAATGATCTTTACCTTTTCGACAGGATCAATCTTATTTTTTCTGGACATAGAAATACCCCCAAGTAGGTTTTATATTTCAATGTCCTACTTGGGGGTAGCATATCAGAACCTCTTCCCGGCTCTTATTTTATTGCTGCTGACGGTTCGGAACGGGGGAACGGCGCAGGCGGAATTCACTCGGCGAGCATCCGTTTTTCTCCTTCATGGTCCGGTTGAAGGTAGAGACGCTGGAAAAGCCGGAGAGAAATACCACATCCGTGATCGGGGTATCCGTCCGGGCCAGCAGATCCTCGGCGGCCTTCATGCGCTGTTCGGTCAGATAATCATAGAAGGTCTGGCCGGTGTACTCCTTGAACAGTCTGGAGAAATAGAATTTGGAAAAGCCGCTGTATTGTGCGATGGAATCCAGATCGAGGTGCTCGGCGTAATGCTTGTCGATGAAATCCATGGCATTTTGCAGCTTCTCGAAATATTCCTTCCGCTTCTCCGGCTTGCTGTCCTCGAACAGATTGATCTGATCGAGCTGGTATCTGGCCAGCAGCATGAAGATCCGGCACAGATCCCCGTGGATCGCGAAATCCCGGAAGGCCCGCTCCTCGAGGTATTCCTCCTGGATGCGCAGGAAGAGCTGTGTGATCTCGTGATAGATGGGGGCGTGGGTCTCCAGCGTGATCAGAAGGCAATCGGACATCAGGGTACGCACACCGGCGAAGCCGCGCAGCTCCGAGAAGATCTCCGGATCGATCAGATAGATGAACCGCTTCCCGCCTTCCGGGCACTCGATGGAATGCGTCGTCTGGGAGGGGATGATCAGAAGCTGCTCGGGGGTGATGTCATAGGGATGCCCGGACACGGTCACCCGGTAATTGCCCTCCAGTGGCATGATCGCTTCGATGGCGCTGTGACGGTGGGGGGGAAAGGCGACATCCTCCTGATTTAAAAAGATACGAAGCGGCTGATTGCGCGGGACGATCTGGATCTCCTCGTCATTTTTGAGGATACGGCCGGTCCAGTCCTGATTTCTGGCATGATACTCGCTTGGATTGTTGTGTAATTGTCTCATGCATACCTCCGTTCGGTGAGCAGAAGCACAATTTTTGAGCATAAAGTGAAAAGAACAACTTCTCAAATAATGCAAATATTATATGTCATAATGTAGAAAATGTCCAAAGAAATTGAGAAAGATGTGATGGGTTAAAGGATATAGCTGTGAGAATTTTTGATAGAAATAAGCAAACTTTCAACAATGAAAGAGTTTTCTTGTGCATCTTGCCTAATTTTCAAACGGCATATTTGGATAGGTTAAAGCAATATATAAAAGATAGATAGCAACATTTGAGAAGTCATATTCAATCATTAAAATTATAATGAATTCATAAAAGGAGTGGAAGGTAATGAAGAGAGTACTGTCTTTGATTCTTGTGATGGCCCTGTCCCTTACGGTTGCAGGGTGCGGGAATCAGCCGGATAACGAGGCACCAAGCGGCGCGGTAGAGGTCGCGAACCCTGCCCCGGAAACGGATCAGGAGAAGGAAGAGGAGACGGTTGAATCGCCCGCCGCTGAGGACGGGGATTCGTCCGATCGTGGAGATACGGAAGTGGAAGAAACAAAGGAAACGGTTGAAGTCCCTGCGCTCAGAGATACGGTCCCGGCCAAGTCCGGAATGTTCGTCGGATGCGCCGTTACGAGCCAGGAGATCACCGATGCGAAGGTCTGGGACATCATCACGACGCATTTTGACCATGTCACCTTCGGCAATGAATTAAAGCCCGATGCACTTTTTGATTACAGCGTTTCCAAGTGCCCGGGGACCGAGACGGCCTCCCTGAACGGAGAGGACCTGGTGGTACCGAAGCTGAACTACTCCCGTGCGGAAGGGATGCTGAACAAGATCCTCAAATGGAACGAGGAGAATCCGGACCGGCCGATCAAGGTCAGAGGCCATGTCCTGGTGTGGCATTCGCAGACGCCCGAGTGGTTCTTCCATGAAGATTACGACAAGACCAAGCCTTATGTGGATAAGGATGAGATGAACAAGCGTCTGGAGTGGTACATCGCCACGGTCCTGACCCACTTCACCGGCGAAGACAGCAAGTACAAGGATCTCTTCTACGGCTGGGACGTCGTCAACGAGGCGGTCAGCGACGGGACGGGCGGACCGGACGGGATCCGCACCGACGCGGAGAATTCCGAGTCTCTAAGCGAGGACCGGCACGGAAGCAATTCCAGCTGGTACCACATTTACCAGAGCAACGAGTTCATCATCAACGCTTTCAAGTATGCAAATAAATATGCACCCGCGGATCTGGAACTTTTCTATAATGATTACAACGAGTGCAATTTCAACAAGCGCAACAATATCATAAAACTCCTCGAAGCCATCAAGGCGCAGGAGGGGGCACCCGGAGAGGGCACCCGGATCGATGCCATGGGGATGCAGGGGCATTACTCCATCGACGATCCGTCCGCGGACAACATCATCGCATCGATCAAGCAGTACGCGAAAGCGGTGGGTAAGGTCCAGATCACGGAGCTGGATATCACAGCCAGCAGTGATTATGACGGAACGGATGCCACCAAAGAGGCGGAGAACGAGAAGCTTCGGAAGAGATACAATCTGATCTATTACGCGCTTCAGTCCGCTGCGATGGAGAAGGATGTGACGGTGGAAGGATTTACCTTCTGGGGGACCGTGGATCACTATTCCTGGCTGCAGTCCAGATCCAATGTCGGCGGCGGCAGCAAGACGGGACTTCCCCAGATGCCATTGCTCTTTGATGAAAATTATGAGCCGAAGCCTTGCTTCTTCGTATTTGCAAATACGAAGTAAGCGAATTACTAAATGCGGGACGGAGATTTGATATGGGCAAGAACTTACAGAAATTTCTCACATTGATCGGAGTTGTTGCGGTGATCGCAGTGATCTGTGTACTCCTGGCACACAGAAAAGTGGAAGATTTCCATGAGAAGTACGCAGGAACGGATTTCACGCAGGAAGTGTCCGGCCTGGAGCGTGAGGGGACCTATACCGGATATCTGAACGCTCATGCGGGCGCAGCCAATCCTTCCCGCGATGTCGAGGTGGATCTCTTCGACTTCACGAATGAGGGCGAGGGAGAAGCTTCCGTAGAGACGGGCTATGAAGGGGTCGACAAGGTGCTTCTCACCGAGGAAGAGTCCAAGGTATCCTGGACGGTCAATATCCCCGAGAGCGGCTTCTACAATGTCTCCCTGGAGTACCTGATCCCGGCCTCCAGAGGTGTTGCCGCCGAGCGTGCCTTCTATATCAATGACGAGCTTCCCTTCAACGATGCTCTGAACATTGCCTTCACCCGCATCTGGATGGATGGCGGCGAGAAGCGGGTTGATAACCGCGGAAATGAGATCCGCCCCACGCAGGTGGAGCATTTTGACTGGCAGACTTCTTATCTGAAGGACAAGCTGGGCTACCAGCTCGAGCCTTACAAGTTCTATTTCGAAAAAGGCGAGGCCAAGATTTCGCTTGAGGCGGTCAACGAGCCGATGGCGATCCGGAGCCTTACCATCAAGGCAGTGTCCTCCATCCCCACCTACGAGGAATATCTGGCCGACAAGCCGAAGAGCAGTGCTTCGGGTGCGGCGGATTTCGAGACGGTGATCCAGGGAGAGGATGCAACCTATCGTTCCGAATCTTCCCTTTATGCAAAATATGACAGATCCTCCCCGTCCACGACGCCGGGCAGTGTCATGCACACGGTCCTGAACTATACCGGCGGTGACACCTGGAAGAATTCCGGTCAGTGGATCGAGTGGGAATTCGAAGTCCCTGCGGACGGATATTACAACCTGATGATCAAGGGCCGCCAGAACTATCAGCGCGGCGCCGTATCCAGCCGTGCGATCTACATCGACGGTGAGATCCCCTGCCTGGAGATGAAGGAAGTGGCCTTCAAGTACAGCAATGACTGGGAGTGCAAGACCATCGCCGACGCGGAGGGCCATCCCTACAGCCTGTACCTGACGGCCGGCAAGCATACGATCCGTCTGGAGAATACCCTGGGCGGTGTCGGAACGATCCTCACCGAGCTGGAGGATTCCACCTTCCGTCTGAACCAGATCTACCGTAAGCTTCTGGTGCTCACCGGTGCGAACCCCGATAAGTACAGAGATTACAAGATCAATTCCGATTATCCCGAGATTGTTGAGGCGATGGAGATCGAAGAGAAGCGCCTTTACAAGATCGTCGATGACATGACGGCCTTCTCCGGACAGAAATCCGATCAGATCGCCAGCGCACAGACCGTCGCGAACCAGCTGGAGCGTTTCGTAAAGCGTCCTCAGAAGATCACGACCGAGTTCACGACCTTCAAGGATAACATCACCGCACTTGGCACCGCACAGCTCAACATGAGTGAGACCAAGCTGGACATCGACTACATCACCGTGACCGGACAGAATGTGGCGCCGAAGGATGACCGTGCGGGAAGCCTCGCCAAGCTCTGGCATGAGATCAAGTCCTTCTACGCTTCCTTCGTGGTCGACTACAACGCGGTCGGCGATGTGTACGAGGGAGAGGACGAGGACGACGTCATCAAGGTATGGGTGCTGACCGGTCGTGACCAGGTCACCATCCTGAAGTCCATGATCGACGAGGAATTCGTTCCGGAGTCCGGCATCAAGGTCAACTGCGAAGTGATCGCGGCCGATGCGCTTCTGAATGCAGTCCTCGCGGGACGCGGACCGAACGTGGTTCTGTCCGTGGGTGCCGATCAGCCTGTGAACTACGCGCTGCGTCATGCGGCTGAGGACCTGACCCAGTTTGACGGATGGGAAGAGGTATTCTCCCATTACTCCGAGAGTTCTTACGAGCAGTACCGTCTGGATGAGCATATCTACGGACTGCCCGAGACCCAGACCTTCAACGTCATGTTCTACCGCAAGGATGTCCTTGAGGAGCTTGGCCTTGAAGTGCCCAATACCTGGGCGGACCTGATCGCGATGCTTCCCACCATCCAGGGCAAGAACCTCACGGTGGGTATCCCCACCGCGGCAGGTGCAAGCAATGTCGGTGCGGCATCGACCTCGACCATGTCCAACATCCCCGACCTTTCGATGTACTTCTCGCTGCTGTATCAGTACGGCGGAGATATGTACAACGAGGCGGGCACCCACACTACGGTAGATACCGAGCAGGGCGTTGCGGCATTCGATGACTATGTCACCTACTTCAACGATTACGGTCTGCCGGTCATCTATGATGCGGTCAGCCGTTTCCGTTCCGGCGAGATGCCGATCATCATCAGCGCATATTCCACTTACAACACGCTGATGGTATCCGCTCCCGAGATCCGCGGACTCTGGGACTTCACCCTGATCCCCGGAACCGAGTACACGGATGAAAACGGTGAGACGTACATTGACCGCTCCGATTTCATCACCGGAAGCGCGACCATGATGATCGCGGAAGAGAATGAAGAGCTCAAGCAGAAGTCCTGGGAGTTCATGAAGTGGTGGGCAAAGCCCGAGACCCAGGTCCGTTTCGGCCGTGAGATCGAGGCACTCCTCGGCTCCTCCGCAAGATATGCGACAGCCAACCGGGATGCGTTCTCGAACCTGAGCTGGAGCAGCAATGATATCAAAGTCCTGAACGAACAGTGGGATTCCACGGTCGGTATCCGGGAGGTTCCCGGCGGATATTATACCGGACGGCACATCTCCAACGCCATCCGTAAGGTAATCAACGAGAAGGACGATTCCCGTGAGACGATCATCGACTATTCGATCAAGATAGACGAAGAGATCATCAAGAAGCGGAAAGAATTTGGTTTAAGTGTCGATGAGTGATAGGAGCAGACCGATGGCAGAATTTTTTCAGAAGTACGTCAAATTAAGAAAACACGAGCTGAAGGTCGCGTGGAAGAAGGCAAAGATGAGTAAGAACTGTTACCTCTTCCTCCTGCCGTATGCGATCCTGTTCACCATGTTCTTCGTCTTCCCGGTGGTAGCGTCGATTTATTTTTCCTTCACCTACTACAATATCCTGGAGACGCCGAGATTTCTGGGACTGCAGAATTACATCAACCTGATCCTGCAGGACGACATCTTCCTGATCGGACTGAAGAACACGCTGATGATAGCCATCATCACGGGACCTTTGGGATATATCCTTTCCTTCCTCTTTGCATGGCTCATCAATGAGCTGCCGAGATGGATCCGCTCCGTGGCGGTCATCATTTTCTACGCACCGTCCATCGCGGGCAACTGCTATATCATCTTCAGCATCTTCTTCAAGGGAGACGCATACGGGCATGTGAACGCCTTCCTGATGAATATCGGCGTGATCGACACCCCGATCCTGTGGCTGATCAACCCGACCTACATGCTTCCGATCTGTATGGTCGTCATCCTCTGGATGAGCCTTGGATCCGGATTCCTTTCCTTCGTGGCCGGTCTTCAGGGGATCGACAAATCGCAATATGAAGCCGGTTATATGGACGGAGTCAAGAACCGCTGGCAGGAGCTCTGGTTCATCACCCTTCCGAACATGAAGCCCATGCTTCTCTTCGGTGCGGTCATGACCATCACCACCTCCTTCGGCGTCTGCGATGTCACGATGGCTCTTTGCGGATATCCCAGTACCGACTACGCGGCACGTACCATTGTCACCCACCTTTTTGACTACGGTTTCTCGAGATTCGAGATGGGTTATGCATGCGCGATCGCAACGATCTTGTTCCTGATGATGATCTTGGTTAATAAAGCAGTACAGAATCTGTTGAGAAGAGTAGGAACCTGATATGAGCAAAAAGAGAAAAGAAAAGATCGTAGAAGAAAAAGAATACAGGAAGCCGCTGATCAAAAAGCGGAAGCCGAACCGGTCCATTGCGGGAGATGTGGCGCTTTACATTTTCCTGATTCTGATGGCTTACATCATGGCTTTCCCGATCATATTCACGGTCAGCAATTCCCTGAAGCCTCTGGATGAACTGTTCCGTTTCCCGCCGAAGTTCTACGCACAGCATCCCACGCTGGACAATTACGCGGATCTGTTCGTAAACATGGGAAAATCCACGGTGACCTTCTCCAGATACCTGTTCAACACAGTGTTCATCACCTTTGTGGGTACGCTGGGACATCTGATCGTGGCTTCCATGGCAGCCTTTGTGCTTGCAAAGTATGAATTCCCGGGCGGACAGCTTTTCTTCCGTCTGGCGACGACAGCTCTGATGTTTACCGGTTATGTGACGCAGATCCCCAACTACCTGATCCTGAACAAGCTGGGGTGGATCGACACCTACTGGGCCATCATCATACCTGCCTTTGCATCGCCGATGGGTCTGTTCCTGATGAAACAGTTCATGGAAGGCCTGCCGACTTCGCTGATCGAGGCGGCCAAGATCGACGGTGCCAATGAATGGCGTGTCTTTTCCACCATCGTCATGCCGAATGTAAAGCCGGCATGGATGACCCTGATCATCTTCTCGGTACAGGGACTCTGGAACAACAGAGCTTCCACCTATATTTATTCCGAGGCGAAGAAGACGCTGGTGTACGCACTGCAGCAGATCCAGGCCGGCGGTATCGCACGTACCGGTCAGAGCGCGGCAGTCATGGTGGTCGTCATGGTGGTTCCGATCATCATCTTTATTTTCTCGGAGAGTCAGATCCTGGAAACCATGGCCAGTTCCGGATTAAAAGATTAATCTTGTGAGGTTCGGTATGATAAAACAAATTACCAGAATCGGAGCATTCGCCCTGGCAACCGCGACCCTGGTTGCGGCTGTGACGGTCCTTGTTCCGACAGCGCCGGTACAGGCAGCGGACAGAAGCTATACCTACAATTACGACTATTGGGGAGACGTTCAGGATTCTCCGGATCTGTATTCGGTCTGTAAGGTATTTACTTCCTCCGATTTGAAATTGGAGAAGAAATTATTGAATCCGCAGGGGCTTTATGTGCATGACAGGTCCGTCTTCATCTGCGATACGGGTAACAACCGGATCATCGAGCTGGAGCGTACCGCGAGAGAAAGCCTGGAAGTAAAGCGGATCATCGATTCGGTGAGCGGCGTGGAGCCTGCGACACTGGCCGGCCCTACGGATATCGCCATCTCCGAAGAGGGAAATGTCTTTATCGCGGACAAGGGCAATGCCAGGATCCTGAAATGTGACAGCGATCTGAATTACATCTCGGAATACTTAAAGCCGAATGATGCGACGCTGGATCAGTCCATTCCCTTCGCACCGAACAAGCTGGTGGTGGACTCCGCAGAGCGTGTCTACTGCATCGCCACCGGTATCAACAAGGGTCTGATCAAGTACGAGGAGGACGGCTCCTTCTCCGGATTTGTCGGCGCTACGCCTGCTTCCTACGATTTCAAGCAGTACATCTGGAAGAAATTCGCGACGCAGGAACAGCTGGCCAAGATGGAAGCCTTCGTTCCCACCGAGTATGACAATATCTTCATGGACCGCAGAGGCTTTATCTACGCCTGCACCGGTTCCGTGTCACAGGAGGATCTGAAGGCCGGCAAGGCGGACGCGGTCCGTCAGCTGAATCTGCTCGGCGATGACATCCTCGTGCGCAACGGTGTCTATTATGACGGCAAGTTCCCCGTATACGGCGATCTGTATATGGGAGACGGCGGCGGATACAAGGGACCTTCCTATTTCTCGGATGTCACCTGCTTTGAGAATGATGTTTTCGTCTGCCTGGATAAGAACCGCGGTCGTCTGTTCTCCTACGACGATCAGGGAAAGCTGGTCTTCTGCTGCGGCGGTAACGGCAATATGGACGGTTACTTCCGTATGCCGGTAGCCATGGACCACATGGACTACGATCTGCTGGTGCTCGATCAGCTCGATTGTGCCATCACCCTCTTTACACAGACGGATTTCGGCGCACAGGTCTTTGAGGCCATGGATCTCTTCGACCAGGGCAAGTACAACGAATCCCAGCATGTGTGGGAAGAGGTCATCCGCACGGACGGCAACTATGATCTGGCCTACATCGGCATCGGCCGCGCGTACCTTCGCCAGAAGGATTACAAGAAGGCCATGGAGTATTTCGAGCTCAAGTACGATGCCGACAATTACGCAAAGGCTTATCGCCAGTACCGGAAGATCTGGGTCGAGGAACACATTGTGACCATTGTGGTCGTGATCGTTCTGCTCCTGGTGATCCCGCTGGTCATCGGACGGTACCGCTACCTGAAATACAAGTTCGAAACTTCTGATGCATTCAAATATGATAATTAATGACGGAGAAAAGATATGGCTGCTTCCTTGAAGAATAACGAAAAATGGACAAGGTATAAAAAAAGCCTCAGATATTCCCTGTATGTGATCACCCACCCGCTGGACGGCTTCTGGGATCTGACGCATGAGAAAAGGGGAACCTACGCTGCGGCCAATACCATCCTGTTCCTGACGATTCTGGTGAGGATTCTTGCCCTGCGCTATACCAGCTTCCAGTTCATACAGGTATATTGGGAAGAACTGAACATCTTCACCTACATAGCCAGCATTCTTTTCCCCCTGCTGCTCTTTGTAGTCGGCAACTGGGCCCTCACCACGCTCTTCGACGGTAAGGGAAGGCTGGGGCAGGTCTACATCGCGACCTGTTACGCGCTGACACCTTATCCGCTGATCAATTTCCCGCTGATGATCTTCAGTAATTTCATCACGGTGGATGAAGCGGAATTCTATTCGGTCCTCGGTATGCTGGCCCTGATCTGGGTGGCCTTCATCGGGATCTTCGGAATGAGCCAGGTGCATGAGTTTTCTTTCGGAAAGAATATCCTGTTCATGGTAGCGACCGTTTTCGCCATGCTGGTCATGATATTCCTTCTGATGCTTTTCTTCAGTATGGTTTCACAGGGTGTTGCATATTTTGTATCGATCACAAAAGAGATGCTATACCGAATGTAGAAGACGGCAGAAGCCGGATCGAAAATCATTGGTAAGATGGAGTTATTATGAGCAGAAAGCATTATAGCGAAGAAAGAAAACAGGAAATCCGGAATGCGGTCAAAAAAGAGCTGAAGGCTCTGATCTTCCCGCTGATCGTTACGGGCCTTCTGGCGGCGGCCATCGTATTTATCATCAATTACCAGAGCGCGCCGAAGGAAGAGGAGATCATCGAGGTACGTGCCTACGACGGCGACGGCAATGATGTCGTGCTGGAGAATGACAGCCTGAAGCTCACGATGGATGCAACGACGACCAATTTTGACCTGACCGTCAAATCCTCCGGCAAGGTATGGCATTCCTGCGCGGCGGACGGACTGAATGATCCGCTGGCCATCAACGAGGAGAAGAACAAGCTGATGAGCCCGCTGATCCTGTGCTACGGTACAGACGCCGGTCTGGATACCTACTACGACTCCTATTCGCTCAGTGCCGTGAATGGCATCTACGAGATCGAACAGGGGGAGGATTATATCCGGGTGGATTATTCCATCGGTAAGGTCGCCAAGGAGTTCATTATTCCTCCCATCATCGAGGCGAGCCGTCTGGATGATCTGATCTCCACCATGAGCGTGACGGACCGTGAGAACGTCAAGCAGTTCTACAAGAAATATGATATCAACAACCTGAAGAAGAAGGACAACAAGGAAGAGCTCCTTGCCAATTATCCGATCCTTGAGACGCAGATCTGCTACATCCTTCGCGACGGTCTGAAGGATACCGCCAAGAAGTCTCTGCAGAAGCAGTTTGAAGCGGCGGGATATACCTACGAGGATTATCTGGCGGACAAGGAAAACGATCTGAGCGAGAAGACCAACGAGAACCCGGTATTCAATGCCTCTCTGATCTACCGGCTCGACGGGGATGATCTGATCGTGGAGATGCCGTTTGATTCGCTCGAAAGCAAGAGCGAATATCCGATCTCTACCGTGAACATCCTTCCGTACTTCGGTGCGGGCGGTGTCGAGGATGAAGGCTATATGCTGGTTCCGGAGGGCGGCGGCTCCCTGATCCGCTTCAACAACGGACGCACCTCCCAGAACCTGTATTATTCCAACCTCTACGGTTGGGATATGGCCATCGAGCGCAAGGCGCTGGTCCACAGCACGCTGGCATCCATGAACGTGTACGGGATCTCCGATACGGAGAATTCCTTCATCTGCATCATGGAGGACGGCAGCTCCTATGCTTCCATCCAGGCGGATATCAGCGGCAAGACCAACAGTTACAACTATGTGACCGCGATCTATCTGATCAAGCCCAGAGAAAAGTATGAACTGGGCCAGCAGACCAATACGGATATGTATGTATACCTCGAGGATCTGCCCGAGGAGAAGATCGTCAAGCGGTACAGCTTCGTGGATTCCGGCGACTATGTGGATATGGCCAAGGACTACCGGCAGTATCTGCTGGAGAAGTATCCCGAGTATCTGACGGAAAATACCGATACTTCCGTTCCCGTGGCCATCGAGATGGTCGGTGCGGTCGACAAGGTCAAGCAGATCGTGGGTGTCCCGGTCTCCAGACCGCTGGCGCTTACCACCTATAAGGAAGCGGAAGACCTGATCGGTGAGCTGAAAGCGAACGGAATGGACAACCTCTCCGTGAAATACACCGGATGGTGCAACGGAGGCGTGAAGCAGAAATACGGCAAACATGTTCATACCATCGGCGCTCTGGGCAGCCGGAAGGATCTGGAGAGCCTGACCGCCAAGGCGGAGGAGCTCGGCGTCAACCTGTACCTGGATGCGATCACCAACTATGAATTCAACAGCAATCTCTTCCACGGCTTCTTCCCCTACAGAGATGCGGCGAAGTTCCTTTCCAGGAAGAGAGCGGAGCTTTACGAGTTCAGTGATGTCACCTACTCCGCGAGAGAAGGACTGAAGAGCTATTTCCTGCTCCACGGAGATACCATCATCGACACGGCAAATACCATGGCTTCTTCCATCAAGGGGTATGGCGCGAATGTGTCCTTCCAGGACATCGGACATGACCTGTCCAGCGACTTCTATCGCAAGGACTATACCAGCCGCGATGAGGCGATGAATATGCAGGCAGCGCTGCTGAAGAACCTGCATGACGGCGGCAGTCGGATCATGGTGAATGACTGCAACGCCTATGCACTTCCCTATGTCGACATGATCACCAACATGGATCTGCGGGGAAGCGAATATACCATCCTGGATGAGTGCGTACCCTTCTATCAGATCGCAATCCACGGTCTGGTGGATTACACCGGATTTACCGTGAATACCTCCGGCAATTCCGAGGAAGCGATTCTGTATGCCGCGGAATACGGTGCCGGCCTTCAGTTCTCCCTGATGAAGGAATCGCCCTTCACGCTGCAGAAGACGCTGTACACCCAGTACTACGCTTCCGATTACGATTCCTGGGGCGAGGAAATGTACCGGATCTACAACCGCTTCAACAGCGAGCTGGGACATACCTACAATCAGGAGATCACCGGTCATGAGAACCTGACGGAGGATGTCTCGATGACGACCTACGAGGACGGAACCAGAGTCTATGTCAATTACGGTTTCGGCGATTACAGTCTGGATGGTGTAACGGTTCCGGCCAGAGATTATCTGGTGGTAAGATAAGAATCCATTGGAAAGGTCACTTGTTATGAAGAAGAAACAGAAAAACAAACTTGCGGGACTTCAGAAGAGAAAAGCGTTTGCCGGTTATCTTTTCACCGCGCCGTTTATCATCGGCTTCCTGATGTTCATGATCAAACCCATGTTTGACTCTCTGTATATGAGCTTCTGTGAGGTTACGCTGAGCCCCGGATCGGTCGGCAAAAAATTCATCGGATTGGACAACTATTATCTGGCCTTCCGTGTGGATCCCGATTATGCGCAGTACCTGGTGGATGAATTTTCCAGAATGCTGCTGTATTCGGTCGGTATCATTGTCTTCTCCTTCTTCGTATCCCTGATCCTGAATCAGGAATTCAAGGGAAGAGGCATTGTGAGAGCCATCTTCTTCCTCCCGGTCATCCTCAATTCCGGCGTCATGCTCGGACTCGAGGAGAACAACTACCTGATGGCACAGATCGCCAACACAGTGGAGGAGGCGACGGCCGGTGTCAGTATGACCGCGGTGCTGCAGAATGTGCTGCGAACCGCCGGCGTCGGTGTCCGCGCCTATGAGTGGGTCTTTGAGATCATCGACAACATCTACGATGTAGCCGTGGCTTCCGGTATCCAGATCATCATCTTCCTGTCCGGCCTGCAGACGATCCCGGCCAGCATGTATGAGGCGGCGGACATCGAGGGATGTACCAAGTGGGAGAGTCTCTGGAAGATCACCTTCCCGATGATCAGCTCCATCTTCCTGGTCAACTGGATCTATACCATCGTCGATTTCTGTATGAGATCCGACAACGATGTCATGGACAAGATCCAGACCGTTATGATCACCAACCTGAAATATGGTCCCGCATCGGCCATGAGCTGGGCATATTTCGTGATCATTACCGCGTTTATCGCACTCACGTCATTCTTCATCTCCAAGGGGGTATACTACAATGACTAAGACCAAGACAAAGAAGTATAGTTCCTATTGGGATAGGAATGCCAAGTCCGGCGGCTACCTTTTCAAAAAGGATGTGATGGGCGTCCTGATCAGCATCTGCCGCTTCGTGCTCTTGTTCGGCCTGTGCTTTTTGATCCTGCAGCCGATCCTGAACAAGATCTCCGTCAGCTTCATGGCGGAGGAGGATCTGTACAACCCGATCGTCGTCAATATTCCGATCCACTTTACCGGTGAGAATTACAGGACGGCGGCCACGATCATGAAGTATGGAGAGGGACTGGTGAATTCCACCGTGATCTCGCTCACGATCGCACTGCTTCAGACGGCGATGTGTACCATCGTGGGATATGGCTTTGCCAGATTTAATTTCCCGCTCAAGAAGCTCTGGTTCGGATGTGTGCTTGCCCTGATCATCATCCCGCCGCAGGCTTTCTCCAGCTCCCTGTACCTGCACTTTTCCTACTGGGATTTCCTGGGGATCGTGAAGCTGATCAAGGGGTCGGGGATCAACCTGCGCGGCAGCGTGCTTCCTTACTACCTGATGAGTGCCACCTGTATGGGACTTAAGAACGGCCTTTACATTTACCTGGTAAGGCAGTTCTTCCGCAATATCCCGATCGACCTCGAAGAGGCGGCCTACGTGGATGGCTGCGGCATGTTCAAGACCTTCACCCGCATCATGCTGCCCCAGTCCAAGCCGATCATCACGTCCTGCTTCCTGTTCGCACTGGTATGGCAGTGGACGGACGGCTATTATTCCAAGCTCTTCCTCGGCGGCAAGGTGCTGGTAAGTACATCGCTTGCAACGGTGGTCGACTCCCTCGGCGTGTACATCGCGCGTCAGCAGGGCTCCGTCAATGAGCAGGTGAGCGTTTCCACACAGCTTTCCAACTGTATCCTGTCCACCGGTACGTTGTTAATCGTTGTACCGATCCTGATGGTTTACCTGTTTGCCCAGAGAGCATTTGTGGAAAGTATTGCAAGTACGGGCATTAAGATGTAAAATAAGGGTTAGGTTTGTTAATCGATTTATAATCAGTGCGGCTCATGAAGCCCGGAAAGCATTATTTCATCGGCTGCGCTTGTTTATAAAATGGCAATTGTGCCAATTTTAAAGGAGGGTGAATTATTATGAGAAGACCTGTGACCAAAAAGGTTCTCGCAGCTTTTATGACGGCTGCCATGACCATGAGCCTGGCTGCCTGCGGCGGAACCACGAATGAGCCCGCAGCAGAGCCCGCAGCTGAGCCTGCAGCAGAGCCCGCAGCTGAGCCTGCAGCAGAGCCCGCAGCTGAGCCTGCAGCAGAGCCCGCAGCAGAACCCGAAGAGGAAGTATCTCAGTACACGGTGATCAAGGATCCCGCTACCGGCGAAGCTTATGACCTGGGCGGCATCGAGGTTACCATCCGTGACTGGTTCTCCAACGACGATCCCAAGGAAGCTCAGACCGATTATGAAGAGGCTCTGTATGAGTATCGTGATTGGATCCAGGAGACCTACAACTTCAAGGTTCACACCGTGACCATGGGTGACTGGGGTTCCGGTGCTCAGGATTTTGTTGATTATGTTTCCGCAGGCGGAGACGACCAGAACTATGTATGGACCATCCACAGCGGCGATGCAACCCTGCTTCAGGCTTGCAAGAGCGGTCTGTGCTATGACCTTGCTACTCTGGACTGCCTTGATTTCTCCGATGCGAAGTATGTTGCGAACGGATGCCACAACATCTACACCTTCGGCAACAGCATCTATGGTATGCATGCAGGCCCTGCAGAGCCCAGAACCGGTGTCTACTTCAACAAGAGACTCCTTACCGAGGCTGGTATCGATCCCGATAGCATCTATGATATGCAGGCAAATGACACCTGGACCTGGGATGCATGGGAAGAGCTGCTTGCTCAGGCACAGCGCGATACCGATAACGATGGTACCATCGATATCTGGGGTCTGTGCGTAAACGAAGGCGTTGCTACTTCCGCAGCTGTATTCTCCAACGGTGGATGCTATGTCGGTCAGGATGCTGACGGCAAGTACACCTACGAGATCGAGAGCCCTGAGACCGTCGAGGCTCTGGAGTGGATTCTTCACATCTTCCAGACCTACGACTGGAACGGCCCTGTAGATGAGGAAGGCAATGCTGCAGCATGGGATTACTATCAGGGACAGTTCCAGAACGGCGGCGCTGCATTCCTGGTTGACCAGCAGTACTGCGCTACCCCCGGCAACCTGCTTGCTGATATGGAAGACGAGCTCGGATTCGTTATGTTCCCGAAGGGACCGAAAGGATCTCTGATCCAGACCGCACAGGATAACGTTTATGTTATCCCCGGCTGCTATGATGCAGACAAGGCTTGGAAGTGCGCATTCGCATTCGATGTTTGGAATGAGTATGTTCCCGGCTATGAAGATTACAATCCGTTCATCAATACGACCAGAACCGGTAACTTTGATGAGAGAGCTTGTACCGAGACCGTACCTCTTATGGGTGCTAACTCCACGGTTGAGCTGCAGAACGTTATCCCGAACAATGGCGACTTCATGAATGGTCCTTTCCTGTGGGCAATCGGACCTGATACCACTCAGACCATTTCTGAGATCCTTGATGGCGTCAGAGATATCGCTAAGCAGTACATCGATGAAGCGAACGCTGCTCAGTAATTACCGCAAAGTAGTTAACTGAATCACTTAGAAAAGGACAGTGTTTTCCGGGCGCTGTCCTTTTTTATGCCCGCGTGCGGGCGGATTGGCAAATATTGAAAAGCGAAAGGCAATACTTAAGTGGTGCTCCGATCCGAAATCCATTATCATGCTTTTTGGATGTTCGGAGCGCATCCGGACCTTACCGTTAGAAAGAAATCTGGAGCAAGTTATGAACATGCGAAACGCAATAAAAACAGGTGTCCTGGTCCTTGCAATGGGCTGCTTATGTGCCTGCGGATCGGATTACGAGATGCCCGACGTGGTGGTCGATTCGGAGGAGGAAGTGATCTCCTACAGCCTGGTGACCGCTCAGGTGGACGATGTGGTGCTGACCAAGAGCATCGACTGCATCTTTGAGCAGACCAACGCGCAGGAGGTTTCCTTTGATTCCACCGGCAAATATGTCGACAAGGTCTATGTCCGGGAAGGGCAGGAAGTAAAGAAGGGAGATCTGCTCTGTGAGCTGTCCTCGGGAGCCCTCGAGGAGGACATCGAACGGCTGGACTATCAGGTCCGGCGTAACGAGCTCCTTTTGGGCTATACGGACATGGATGAGAGTCTGGAGATTCAGGACCTGTACATTGCGGGAATAGCCGATGCCGATTCGGTAGGCAGCGTGGAGAAACGCTACGACCGGCAGCGGCAGCTCCTGGGGGATTCGCTGGAATTTGACCGGCAGGAGCTGGCCGAGAAGCGAAAGGAACTGAAAGCCAGCCGCGTCTATGCGCAGATGGACGGCAAGGTCTACAAGCTCAAGAGCCGTCTCGAAGGGTCCACGACCCGGGAGGCGGAAGTCATCATGACGATCGTGGACAATTCCAGCGCACTCTTTACCGTGCAGGGCGTGGAGGACCGGGATCTCTTCCGGGAGGGAGAGCCGGTCAATATGAAGGTCAGCTATTCCACGGCTTCCGGCGATTACATTCTGCTCCCCTATGAGATGGATCAGTGGACCGACAAGATGAGTTTTTCGATCTACACGGGGCCCGACGGTATGACGCCCGAGGTGGGAGCGCGCGGAATGATCACCATCCCGGTCGAAAGCAGGGAGCAGGTGCTTTCCATTCCGCTGGATGTACTGCATATAGCGGGAGACAAGGCGTTTGTGTATACCCTCTCCCCGGAGAATAACCGGGAGATTCGTTATGTGGAAATCGGCCTGAAGGGCGACGAAAGGGTGGAGATCCTGAGCGGCCTGACGGAAGGCGAAAAGGTAGTCAAGAAATGATGAGAAAGAAGCTTTTACAAATATCCATAAGTGCGCTTCTGGCGCTGAGCCTTCTCGCCGGCTGCGGCAGTGCGCCGGCCGAGGAGGAAGAGGTGGAGCTGATCGAGCCGGTCGGCGTCACGGCGGATTACGCGGTCGTGACCAGGAGGGATCTTCAGACGGTGAAGATCTTAAACGGCAAGGTGGTTCCGAAGGTTTCCGAGGTTACCTTTTCAGGCGGACAGAATTTCAAAAAGTACGGCAATATGCCCGGGATGAACGTCCGGGCGGGTGATGTCATCGTATACGGATCCACGGAAAGCATCGACAACCAGATCAAGGATCTGCAGGAGCAGATCGATGCCGCAAGCGAGGACATGACGGATTATCTGTCCGAGACGAATAAACAATTAGCGGAATATATCCAGCATGAAAAGAACTGCGCCGATGTCATGGACAGCTTTGACGGCATGACGGAGGAAGAGCGTGAGAATTACGAGAACTATGACAGCGAGTACGAGAAGTACCGGCGGATCTACCAGCAGGCGACCGCACAGCGGGAAAAATGCGAACAGGAGCTGAAGAAAAAGACGGAGCTCTACGCGCTGGACAGCGAATATAACCAAAAGAAGCTCCGGCGCCTTCAGAAAAAGCGGGAGGAAGTCCTGGCCCTTGCTCCGGTGGACGGCAACCTAGTGGCGATCAATTATTTTGACGAGAACAGCTGGGTGGCCAAGGAGACACCGGTCGGTGCGGTCGGAGATCTGAATGCGCTCGAGCTCAAGACGGATCAGGTCTTTGAGAGTGAGGTCAAGCGCGCGGAAGATGTTTTCGCCATCGTAAACGGCAAGCGCTACGAGGTGGAATTCAAAAAGTCGGAAAGCGCAGCTGCCTCCGAGGGGGAAACCGCCTCGGCGGACGGATATGCGACCTTCCTGGTGGACGATCCCGCACATGAGGTGAAGGCCGGTGATTTTGGGATCGTGGTCCTGATTGCCAGACAGGAGAAGGATGTGCTGAGCGTTCCGAAGGACGCGATCAATACGGATTCCGACGGCACCTTCGTCTACCGGTATGAAGGCGATACGACCGTATTTACACCGGTGAAGACCGGGCTGAGCGCAGGCATGTTCACGGAGATCGTATCGGGACTCGAGGAAGGGGACCGCGTGGTTTCCGAGTACCGGGTGACCGCCGGCGACCGGACGACGACGCTGAAGAAGGGACGCATTTACACGACGTTCAAGCAGAACGGATATCTTTTCTATTCCCAGACGGAATGGGTCAAAAATCCGGTCGAGTACGGCACGGCCTACCTCGATGAGATCAAGGTCCAGCAGTACGAGCGGGTGGAGAAAGGGCAGACGGTCGCCATCATCCGCGTAAAGCCGAATGCGCTCGAGATCGCGCGGAGCGAACGGACGCTTCTGCGCGCGCAGGAGGATCTGGCGGAGCTCGTCCGGACCAATGTGAATGACAGCAATGCAAAGCAGATAGGGCGCCAGAACCGGACCATCGCCGATCTGCAGAAGAAGATCTCCGAAATGAAAACGGATGCAGCCACCACCGAGGTGAAGGCACCCTACAGCGGGATCATCACGGGGATGATCCAGTTTGAGGAGGGAGATATCCTGCAGAAGGACGGCCGGGTGGTCCAGATCTCCTCGGAGGACAACTGTTATGTCGTCTGTGAGGATGAGAACGGGCAGCTGACGGTCGGAAATGAGGTTCTGATCTCGTATTCCGACAACAATGTCGGAACGATAGGCGTCAGAGGAGACGTGGTGACCGTGGCGCCCTGCGCGCTTTCCAAGAGTCTGGCGACCGGGTATACGCTGATGAAGGTCTCCCCGGAGGATATGACCACACTTTCCGGCATCAATCAGGGCGCCGGAGGCTGGTGGATGCGCGCCTATTTCACGATCACCTCGGAAGTCCGTTCGATGGACAATGTCCTTCTGGTACCCAAGACAGCGGTGAAGCTCGAGGGCGGTGTGACCTATGTCAAGGTGAAGGATGCGGACGGCAGGGCGGAATATGTCAGCTTTATCGCGGGCGGTTCCGACAACAATAATTACTGGGTCGTAAGCGGCCTGTCTGAAGGAATGACGATATGTTTGGAGTAATGTTGCAAAAGATGTGGCATAAGAAGTGGATGAATATCTGCCTGCTGCTGGGCTGTATTCTCCTTACGGCGACGGTGGTCAGCTTTCCGATCTACCGCACCGCAGCTTATGACCGCATGCTGATCGATCAGTTTGATGATTACAGCGTATCCGAGGGAAAGCTTCCCACGCAGCTGACCGGAAACGCTTCCGTCAAAAAGGAGCTGGAGGGCAAGACCATCACCGTCATGGAGCAGATGGGAGACTATATCTGCGACCTGCTTGGGGTGGATATGCTGGAGAATTTCGTCTATCTTAACCTTACGGCCAATACCATGAGCTCGGATACGGGCCGCGGCGATGCCAAAGAGCTGAATATCAAGCTGGGCAGTATCGAGGGACTGGATGCGCATACCAAAATGCTCAGCGGTGAGATGTATTCCGAGAGCGGCTACACCGAGGACGGCGCCATCGAATGTGTGGTCAGCCAGTCCTGCCTGGTGGACAAAAAGCTCCTGGTGGGAGAGTATTTTACCTTTGACAACTTGCGCCTTCCGGACGGGGACAAGATCCGTGTCTACATCAAGGGCATCTATGACGCGGCGGACAGTTCCGACTACTTCTGGTGCATCAAGCCGGAGAAACTGAACGAGACCATCCTCTGCAATCCCGCCGTGTTCCATGCGAACTTTACCGGGGAGAATGCGCACAAGTACTCGCTCGGCATCACCAATACGGTCATGTTTGATTACAACGATCTGACCGCTTCCGATGTGGAGCGGATCGAGACCGCAACGGAGTATCTGCTGACCAAGAGCACCTACAAAAGCGTTCTCAAGGAGCCGGATTTCGTGCAGGTTCTGAACGATTATGACGTGCGCATCAAGCGGATCAACGCCACCCTTCTCATTCTGCAGATCCCGATCCTCGCGATGCTGGCCACCTTTCTTCTGATGATTTCCGGCCAGATGTACGAGATGGAGAAAAATGAGATCTCGGTCATCAAGAGCCGCGGCAGCTCCAGATTCCAGATCATCCTCCTGTATTTCTATCAGGGGCTGGTCATCACGCTTTCCGGCGGTCTGATCGGACTCCCGCTCGGCGCGCTGATCGCAAAGCTCCTCGGTTCCACGCGCAACTTCCTGCAGTTTGATTTTAACAAGACACTTAACGTGGCCTACACGCCCGAGACCTTCCTGTATCTGGGCGGCGCGGTGCTGGTATGTCTGCTCAGCATAACGATCCCGTCCATCCGGCATTCCAAGGTGACCATCGTCAAGCTCAAGCAGTCCAAAGCGCTTCGCAGGAAGGCCTGGTGGGAGAAATTCTTCCTCGACATCGTACTTCTCGGCGCGTCCCTCTACGGGTATTACTCCTTCAGCAAGAACGGCGGGAATCTGTCCAATGCGGTCATGGCGGGAGAGAGCATGGATCCGCTGCTCTACCTCAGCTCGTCCCTCTTTATCCTCGGCGCCGGGCTGTTCTTCCTTCGGATCCAGCCCTGGCTGGTCCGGCTGATCTACCTGATCGGCAACCGGAAATGGGGGCCCGCAAGCTATGTCTCCTTCATGGAGAATATCAAGAACGGACGGAAGCAGCAGCTGATCATGCTGTTCCTGATCATGACGATCTCCCTCGGCATGTACCACGCGACCGTCGCACGGACCATTCTGCAAAATGCCGTCACCAACACCGCTTACCTGTCCGGCTGCGATGTCATCATCAAGGAAAAATGGCAGGAGATGACGGACCGTTACGGTACGCCGACCGGTGATTATATCGCACCGGACTACGCAAAATACAATTCTCTGGAAGCGGCGGAGAGCTATACCCGTGTGATCTATGACCCCAATGCGACCCTGAAGGGATCGGACAAGAGCGTCACGAAGATCACGGCCATGGGCATCAGCACGAAGGAGTTCGGATCCATCACCATGGTGGACAAAAGCTTTCTCGGCGGAAAGCATTACTATTCGTATCTGAATGATCTCGCCGTGGTGGAGGACGGAGTGCTGGTATCCTCCAATGTCGGCTCCAAGCTGGGCTATGCCGTCGGTGACAGCATCACCTTCTACAATGTGAAGGACAAGAATGTCACCTGCA
>JAFYEE010000063.1 GCA_017544405.1 Lachnospiraceae bacterium | reverse complement strand
TGCTGCTGCATATTGTCAAAGCGGTGTGCCCAGTCGATCTCTCCGAGCACCTGGGTCCCTTCCGGCAGCGCTTCGTCCGTGTAATGAAAGATGCGGTCTCCCTCGATCTGAACGTCCCGCACCAAAAATTTGCGCATCCCGCTCTCCGTCTGCACCACCAGGCTTCCCCGGTCCGGGGTCTGTCCGCCGGACTCCGGGAAAAAGAGCGTCCGGTCAAGTTCCGTCCGGAAGGCTTTTCCCGGCTCCTCGCCCTCGGAACGTGCAGGTTTCTGCGCCGGCTCGCACGAAAGCACCTTCGCGCGGAAGGCTTTTGCATATGCATCCAGGTCATAAAGCTTTTCCGTCATAGCTCACTTATCCTTATCCCGAAAGACAGGGGTATCGTCCTTCGCCCACTGATCCAGAAGGGACTCCTCGCCCGTCTGCTCCTTTGCATCCCCTTCGCCCTCCGCGGGCGCATCCTCCCAGTCTTCCTTCTTCACACGGTTATTCACCAGCGTCAGTGCGACCGCGAGGAGAAAGGCGATCACGGCCGATACGCCGATCCCGCCGACAAATTCCTTAAATTCCGACATGCGGCGGAAATGATAAACGATATCCAGAAGCTCCGCTGCAAGGAAAAACAAACCGAATACCTTGAAAAAATACTTCATGCGCCCTCCGTTTCCATTTTTTCTGCGCCATGTCCTTCCGCCGTATTCTTCCGCGGCAGATCAGCGCTTCGCCCTTAAGTATAACACAATTCGGGCACCGCGTCCGATTCCGGTTTTCTTTCGGATGTGTTTTGCTCTACCATCCGCCGGAAAAATGGGTATAATAAAGGGGATGGCGGCGAAAGATCCGCCGATGGGCTTCGCGCAAGACAAGGCCGGAGCGGAAAGTGAGTATAAATGGAACAGATCACCACCTATTGGCATCTTCCCGGCATCTGCTATTTCGGGATGATCAATCACATTTTATTTGACGCCATGAAAAAATATCCCGGAATGTTCCGGGATAACTGCAAGATCGGCTCGGTATACGGGACCTTTCCGGGCGCCATCTGGAACGGCGGCCGCAACATGCTCGAAGGCTTTTCGAGCAAGCAGGAGGTGGCAAGGGTCATTCAGTCCTACAATGCGCTGAAGATCCCCGTCCGCTTTACCTGGACCAATGTGCTGCTCGAAGAAAAGCACCTGTACGATACCTACTGCAATATGGTCATGGAGGTCGGAAATAACGGCCTGAATCAGGTGCTGGTAAACAGTCCCGTACTCGAGGATTACATCCGAAAGACCTATCCGGACTACCCCATCATCTCCTCCACGACCAAGCGCATCTTAAGTGTCGACCGGCTGATGGACGAGATTGGCAAGGACTATTACCTCGTCGTGCTCGACTATGACTTAAACCACGAGGAGAAGGTCATCGAAAAGCTGCAGCCCTGCGCGGACCGCATCGAGATCCTTGTGAATGAAACCTGCCAGGCGCACTGCCCGCAGAGGGCGGCGCATTACCGCGAGATCTCCCGGCATCAGCTCGAGTTCGATACGCAGATCCAGTTCCCCTGCACAGATCCGAGCCCCGAAAAGAGGACCTTCAAGGGCTGCATGAAGCGCCCTTCCTTCATGTCCAATGACGATGTCGACGCCTATGCGCAGAAGGGATTTTGCAATTTCAAGATCGTGGGCCGCGGCGAAGGCAAAGCCTTCTACCTCGACTCGCTGATCTATTACCTCGTAAAGCCCGAAAGCAGGGATTTTATCCGCAAGTATTTTACCGATGTCCTGGCGAAAATGGGGGTCACCATTCAGGGAGAGGCCGAGGCGAGACGCGGGCCCGGAAAGCCTTCCGGTCCCTCCGGACGTCCCATGCCCGGCCGTCCGATGCCGCCCGGACGCCGCAGATAATGCCGCCCGGCGTTCAGCTCCCCGTGGACCGGTAAAACCGCATCCCGCGGTTGAACAGGACGATCATCACCGCCAGCACCGCTGCGCCCGAAAGCGGCGTCACAAACGCGGTCCAGGCCGGCCATCCGTACAAGGGCTTTCCGAGAATGTAAGCGGCCGGAACATGCATGGTCAGCGCAAAAGGAGCAACCACGGTAAAGAGGACCTTCAGCGGCCCCGGGTATACGTCGATCGGATACTGACAGGCGCTTCTCCCGCCGTAGGTGATCGCATTTACCAGCTCCACGGATTTGACACTGTGTATGCTGAAGATCGCCTCGATCAGGAACAGTCCGAGGATCAGCATACAGCTCATGAGGATCGATTCCGCGAGCGCCAGAGCCTTGGGCAGACTCCATACCACCCCCGACATCGCGCTTCCCATGATGAGCGAGGCGACGCCCACCGCGATACAGGTAATGCGTCTCGGATCCGTGCCGCTGCAAAGCACCTGAAAAAAGATCGTTCTGGGGCGGATCAGCAGCGTATCGAGCTGCCCGCTCCTTACCATGGACGGAAAATTCCCCGTGATGCCTCTTCCGAAGATCTCGGTCGTATAGAACGAGACCGACATCATCCCGAAGAAAAAGAAAAGATTCCCGCCGGTCCACTGCTTCAGGCTTCCAAAGCGGTCCACCACCAGGATCACCGCCATCATCTCTCCGCCTTCCATGACCAGCTGCGCAAGCATCTGCATGATAAACGAAGAGGTGTACTGCATGTGGCTTCGGATCAGCATCCCCATGGATTTTACATACAGTTTCAAAGTATTCATCATTCTCCCATCCCGGCCTATCTATGGCCGGAGCGTCAACCTCCCTGGACGATGAGTCTTCTCCTGTTTGCGTTCCACAACCCTTTCCCGAGGCCGATGAGGATCGCTGCCCAGACGATCTGGACCGAAAGGATGCGAAGCGCCTCGATCGGCGCATATTCGCCGGTGTAGAGCCGGATCGGCGCGTCCAAAAGCTGGGCATAGGGAAGAAGCGAAAGAACCCTCTGCCAGCTGTCCGGAAACAGCGTAAGCGGCAGGATGTTTCCCGAAAAAGAGATCATCAAAAGATCGAGCATGGCCGATATCCCGCGCGGATCCAGCGTCCGCATCGTAATGCCCATGGTGAGGTTCGCCAGCGCACACATGCATAGAAACCCCGGAACCAGTGCGGCCAGAGCAAGAACAAGTCCCGCGGGGGACGCGGGCGGCTCCAGTCCCCATCCCTTCGGGAGGAGCGATGCAAAGATCAGCATCGGGATCCCGCGCATCATGCTGCCCATCAGCTTCTGCGCCATGGCCCGGACATAGTAAAACCAGTACATGGAAACGGGACGGCACAGATCGTAGGATATGTTGCCGTTTCGTATTTTGTCCAGAAGGTCAGGGTCCGTCGAGGTGAGCATCCGGAAAAAAGACTGCTGAAGCCATACATAGGTCGCCACATGCTCGATCGGTACCGGCTGCGGATTCCCAGCGTACAGGGCCCGGTAAAGCGCCACGAGGATCAGCCCGAAAAAGACCTGGCACACGATCCCGCCGATCATCGCGCCGCGGTACTGCGTTTCCATCCGAAGCCGCATCCGGAATACGGAAAAATAGGCTCTCATAGATCCATCTCCTTATACATCGCGGCGATCAGACGGTCGATATTTTCAGGCTGCAGCGTCATCTCGCTGATCCGGCCCGCCTCCTGCAGGGTCGCAAGGAGCTTTGCCGTCGGAAAAACGGAAGGCGCATAGGTAATGCTCAGTTCGTTCTCCCCCCGCTCGAAGGATATACCCTCCGGAAGCTTAATGTCCGGAAGTGCGCCGTCGTATTTCACGCTGACCGTACGCACGGTGTCAAATTTCTCCAAAAGCTCGGGAAGCGTCCCGTCATAGAGCTTCTGCCCGTGTCCGAGCACCATCACGCGCGAGCATAGCGCCGCGATGTCCTCCATATCGTGTGTGGTCAGCATGATCGTGGTCCCGTGCTCGGCGTTCTCCCACTTCAGAAAATCGCGGAGCGCGAGCTTGCTGACCGCATCGAGCCCTATGGTGGGTTCATCGAGAAAAAGAAGCTCCGGCCGGTGAAGGAGCGATCCGCACAGCTCCGCGCGCATGCGCTGTCCGAGGCTCAGGAGCCTGAGCGGCGTGCGCAGGAATTCTTCCAGCTGCAGGGCTTCCGTCAGCTCTTTCAGCCGCGACTCGTAATCCGCGGCGGATAGCCGGTAGATATCCTTTAAGAGCGAGAAACTGTCAACGATCGGCACATCCCACCAAAGCTGGCTTCTCTGTCCGAACACAACCCCGATGTGCTTAACGTACTCGCGCCGCTCCAGCCAGGGTACCCTGCCGCCGACCAGGGCCTCTCCGCCGTCCGGTGTCAGGATCCCCGAAAGGATTTTTACGGTCGTTGATTTTCCCGCGCCGTTCGGTCCGATATAACCGACCAGCTCGCCTTTTTCCACCGAAAAAGACACGCCCTTCAGCGCCTCGACGGTCTGCTTTTCCCGAAACAGCTTCCCCTTCTCGCGCTTTTTTCTGACCGTAAAGGTCTTTTTCAATCCGTTTACTTCAATATAGCTCATCGCTTTCCTTCCATCGTCCCGACCGCGCAAACCAAAAAAGAGCAGGAACTTCTGCCTGCTCTTTCGTGCGGAAGAAGGGGCTTACATTGCATCTACGCATCAAAGATCGTATAAGTATTCCGGATCTTTTTGGACTCGTAAAGCGCCTGATCCGCTGTCTCGATCAGATTTCTGACCAGCCCCGTTCCATAGGCCCCGCCAAAGCTCATGGTGATCCTGGCCTCCGGGCTGTTCTCGATCCGGATCGTTTCGAGCCTGGACTTTATGGCGGAAAGCTTATGCCCCAGATCCTCCCTGGAAATATCAAAGAAAACCATCATAAACTCGTCCCCGCCATAGCGCAGGACCACGTCCTCCTTCCGGACGGATTGTTCGAGGAGGAGCGCGACCTTCCGGATCGCCTCATCGCCGCTTTTATGCCCCAGCGTATCATTGACGATCTTAAACAGATCGATATCTGCCATCACTACCGCGTGGCACGGTTCATAGATCAGCTTCTCGTCCAGAAACCTTCGGTTCCGTATCTGCGAAAGGGAATCCACATAGATCTCCGTCTCGAACTCGGAGATGATCTTCTGCTGCGCAAGATTCTGAAGCTTGACATCCGTATTGTCCTGGCAGCCATACACAATGTGCGCGATGCTTCCATCCTCATTCCGGTCACCGATCATAAACATACCGTTGAACCAGCGATTCGCACTCGCACTGTAAAACTCCATGCTTGTGGATCCATGCTCTTCCAGCGCCGCCAGGATCAGGTCCTTATTCAGCCAGTCGTACAGACTCTTGCGAAAATTCTCGGCCACAGACGCATCCACATTCCTCTTAAGGAACTCCAGCGCATCCGGATCCTTCGGAATCTGCTCCACATATTCATTGGTACTGATCATGCGGTAGCTCATGTCTTTGACATCGATAAAGAGCGTAAAATTGAATACCCTGCCGACCGCCTCGATGATCTTTAAATATTCCTCCCGCTCCATTTGCGCCGTAATATCACGGTAGCACCCCATGTAGATCTCCAGGGAGCCATCGTCCGGACGCCGGATAAATCTTCCGGCTCCGGTAACCCAGATAATACTGCCGTCTTTCTTCTGCATCCGGTAGGTGGCATGCGTAATATCGGGAAGTTCTCTATGCATCCGAACGGAATCCCAAAACAGCTTTACGATCCCTTCTTTTTCTTCCGGGACAAGGGTTTTGACCCAGCTGTCAAACTCGTTCGGTAAATCCTCCAGCCCCTCATAGCCGAGCATTTGCCGCGTCTCGTCATTGAACTCGAAGCTCAGCAACTTCTCGTCGCGATCAAACGTGCAAAAATACATACCCGCCTTTAAGCCCTTGGCGAACATATCCTCCCGGAACATTGCGATCCTGTATTTGCTGTTGGCTTCTTCGATCCGCCGGTTACACTCCAGGATCAGCTCGCGCTGCTCCTCCGGATAAGCGGAGGGCTCAAACAAGGGAATCTCATCGGTCACCTCCGTACTTGCTTCTGCAGCAAACTGACCAACGCCGTTGTCAATGCTGCTTTCATAATCCTTCTTATCCATTATGTCTCCTCCTGCTGCTTAGATCTGTAAGAAGTATACCACATTTTCATGAACCATGGGGATGGGGTCAGTTGTCCATCACTCCAGGACGATCAGCCTTTCTCCCGTATGATGGTCCAGCCGATTGTGCTCGGCGAGATACTCTTCGATCACCGTCCGGGAAGCGGTACCGATGACACGGGGCTTTTTGTTGGCGAAGATCTCCTCGGGATCCACATGGAAAATGTCCCCAAGATTCTTGAAATGGAAGCCTTCCATGGCCACGGAATACCTGTCGGAATCGTCGATCTCCCGGCCGTCTTTGGAAAACTCGGCAAAGTCGTGAGAGGCCTTCCGGTAAACCACCTTCCATCCCTTTGAGAGCTGATAGAACTCCGTATGTTCCCCCGCCCAGACGCCGTCCCGCAGCATGTAGCGGATCATCTCCTTGAGCTGTGCGCCGGTTACTTCAAACAAATGCAGCGTGTCATTGTAAGGATAACAGGTCATGAGATCGCCCAGCATGACGATGGGTCCCAGCTCCGTACTCCGGATGCTTCCGGAGGCACAGAGGAAGAGATCCACTCCCAGGCTCTCCCCCAAGGCGTCCGCAAAAACAGCCCCCAGTTCCGTCTCCTGATTTCTCGACGGATGTGTCAGTTTTCTCATAAATCTGGTGACGACGCGACCGTATTTTTCATCCGTCTGCAGCTTATATTCCTCGATGAGGCGCTCCAGCTCCGGATCTGTGGGACAATGCTCCGAATCGATGGGAACCGGACGCCATATGTAATCTACCACACGGTTTTCGTCCGTATCCACCGTCAGATCGAAGCGCCCGATCTGGTCCGTTCCGGTGCCCGCCTGGACGATGAGAATATCGTTCACCACCTCCGGTGCTTCCATGAAAGTATGAGAATGGCCGCCGATGATGACATCCACGCCGCAGGCCGGATCCAGGATCTGTGCCAGCTTCCGGTCCGCATCGATGCCGATGTGGGTCAGCAGCACCGTCAGATCGATGTCCACGGAATTGTGGGCATTGCAGATCCGCTCCACCTCCGTGGCAGCGTCCTCCACATCTACAAAGGTACCCACCAGCCCTTCTGTTTTGGCCTTGGCCATCACCTCTTCCGTCAGGATCCCGATGAAGAGGATCTTCATGCCATCCATCTCGAAGATGTGATAGGGGCGGAACATATGGGCGTGGTTGTTTTTGATATAGAGATTGGCATTGATGATGGGGAATTTGGCGCATTTTTCCAGGAAAAGCAGATGCGCCAGGCCGTAGTCCACCTCGTGATTGCCGATGGTAACGATGTCGGGGGCCAGCATATTCATGATCTCGATGGTGGACAGCCCCTTGAATTCACTGTCAATGACGGAGCCCCGGAACATGTCTCCCGCAATACAATACAGGGTGTTGGGCTCTTCATTCCGAACCTGATTGACATAGCCGGACAACATGGAAACACCGCCGATGAGCTTCCGGTCCACATCCTCTGCCAGGAAATCTCCGTGCATGTCATTCGAGTGCAGCAGTACTAATTTTTTCGTGTGTGCCATATCCTTCTCCCGTTTCTTTATTCGTGGTTTTTTCAATCGAAAAGTTTCACCATGCTGATCTCATCCCGGTAGCTTCCATCGTCATATTTCAGGGACCAGAGCACTCTGCCCGACTCCCGAAATCCCATTTTTTCATAGACATGTCTGGCCCGGTCATTACCATCGACAACTTCCAGCTCCACCTGTTCGTAACCCATTTCCCTGGCCAGAGACAGTGCATATTCCATCATTGCGGTCCCAAGACCGGCGTCACAATATTCCTGCTTCAGGGCGATGGCAAAACCGCATCTGTGACGGACCCGGCGCAGATTTCCTCTGGATACGATGCCGCAATTGCCGGCCACAATGCCATCTGCTTCCGCAACCATCATAAGCTCTCCAGGGGCGTTTCGCTTGTTTTCCAGAATATCACCTTCTCCTTCGAGGGTATAGGTGACTTCATCGGCATTTCGCAGTAAAAAATCCGTTTCTCCGGATACGGTGCGAAGGTATTCGATCATATCGGCGGCATCTTCACGACGGACGGAACGCAGGATACAGGTCCTGCCATCTTTCAAACGGATCTCTTTTTCTTCAAATATCATGGCGGATTCCTTTCTTATGTCCTTCCGGCTCTTTCCGATTCACTCTTTGGGGGGTGACACCGACACTCCTCTATTCTACCGGAATTTCCCTGACGATATGATTATCCCCGTATGCCAAAACTTCTATCAGCAAAACGATATTGTTTCTTAAAATCATTGATCAGTTTTTCACCGGATTGATAGGAATCAACCGAGTAGTGATAAAGAATCATCTTAGGTTTATTCATTTTTTAATACTCCATAACATCAATTTTCTTTTGCAGTACTCCTGCGTAATCGTGGGCGGTTTTGCCGACTTTCTCAGGGTTGACGGGATAATGGATATTATAAAGAAGCCCATTAT
>JAFYEE010000062.1 GCA_017544405.1 Lachnospiraceae bacterium | reverse complement strand
CAAATTGTTGAGCCGCGTGTCCAGATCTTTCTCCATCTCCAGATAGAGGTTGTAGGGCATGAAGGACGGCGCATAGATCGTGCAGGTGCCGTCCTCGCGGATGGCAGCAACCTTACGGTCCTTATGCATGATCGTGAACCGCTCCCAGCCCTTGGCCAGAACGGCATGATTCACTGCAATGCTCATATCAGCAATTCCTCCCATTCCATACTTCTCATGGGTATGTTAATCTCCAAGCGTCAGGATGTTGACCTTTGTTTTCATACCTCGCCTGGCCTTATCTTATTTATTCTTCAGGAGGCTCAGCGGCCAGGGGGATCGCTTTCTCTTCCGGCATCTCGTAGAGATTTACCACATGATCCGGAGTCTCCTCCGAGGCAGAACTGCCGCCGACTCCGAAGTACTTCTCGAAAAAGGCACGGAGCTTGTCGATGACGGTCTGCTTCTTGGCCGCACGGCCGGAACCGCCGAAGCGGGAAACCGGCGGCATGAGCTTCTCGATATCGGTGCCGGTGGTCTTCACTTCCCCATCCCGGAAGGCATTCTCAATAAAAGCGCGGGTCTCTTCCGGATTCAGCTTTTCTTCCCGGATCAGATCCTGCAGATCCGTCTCACGCTGCTGGGCGACGAAGGTATTCCACGAAGCCAGCACGTCATCCACATCGTTGACACCGGCGATGAAGGCCTCGATCAACTGCTTCTTGCTTCGCAGCTCGGGACTTGCATCCACGGCCTTGCGGATCGTGATGAGCACTTCCTTATCCTCGCAGTGGGTATCATGATACTTCTTCACCAGCATGAGGATGTAGTCGATGTTGATCTCGATCTGCTTGATGAGCTCGATCTCAAAGACGATATCATCGTTGATGTCCGTGCTGTCACCGCGAAGCTCGTCACGCCTGCGTTTCCATTCGTCCCGGAGATCCTGATACCGGCCGAGATAATCCTGCAGGTCTCGCTCGGAAATCAGCTCCTTGCCCTCAAAGTCATCAAAGGACAGCAGGAGGTTTCGCATCCGGAGTATCGCGCCGAAGAGCGAGATGAAATCCTTCTGGTTCTGCTCCCCGATGATCTGCGGATCGGTCAGAGGGAACTTTGCGGTCAGATCGTTCACCAGGTCCACATAACCGGGCGCGCGCTCCCCGCTTACAGACAAATAGCCATAGTAATAGTCGGAGAAGGTCTTCATCAGGACGATCCCTCCGGCATTTTTGTCGCCGAAGAGGGCGATCGCGGTATCCACCCGCTTCTGCAGATTGCGGAAGCAGACGATGTTGCCGAAGGTCTTGATGCTGTTGAGGATACGGTTCGTGCGGCTGAAGGCCTGGATCAGGCCGTGCATCTTCAGGTTCTTATCCACCCAGAGGGTATTCAGCGTGGTGGCGTCAAAGCCGGTGAGGAACATATTGACCACGATCAGGAGGTCCAGCTCCTTGTTCTTCATCCGGAGGGAGACATCCTTATAATAATTCTGGAAGCGGTCGCCGTCGGTGGAATAGTTCGTATGGAACATGGCGTTGTAATCCTGAATCGCCAGTTCCAGGAAATCCCGGGCCGTCTGGTCCAGGCGGGAGGTATCCTCCGGGTTCTCCTCATCCAGAATGCCGTCAATCTCTTCCTCATTGGCCCCGTAGCTGTAGATGACAGCGATCCGCAGATCCTTCGTGGGATCGGCGGCGATCATCTTCCGGAACTCCTCATAATAGGCCTTCGCCATCGGAACCGAGGAGACGGCAAAGATGGAGTTAAAGCCGCTCAGGCGCTGCTTGCGCTTGATCTCCTCCACCTTCCCGCGGTCAGCGGAGGCGACTTCGGCAATATTGGTCAGGGCATTGTAAACATAGGTCTTGTTCCCGCGATAGGTCTTCTGGTCGAAGTGATCCAGAATGTACTTCGTCACCAGGGCGATGCGCTCCGGGGCCTCGAAGGCCTTCCGACGGTCGATATCCCAGACATCCTCATCATCGATGTCGCGGTCCATGTCCATGGTCTTGATGTAGTCCACACGGAACGGCAGCACGTTCTTGTCATTGATGGCATCGACGATGGTATAGGTGTGGAGCTGGTCGCCGAAGGTCTGCTCCGTCGTGGCGTAATGCGGATTGCGCACGGAGGAACCGGCATTCATCGGGAAGATCGGGGTCCCGGTGAAGCCAAACATATAGTATTTCCGGAAGTACTTCACGATGGCGGCGTGCATGTCGCCGAACTGGCTCCGATGGCACTCATCGAAGATGATGACAACCTGCTGGTCATAGACCGCATGGCCGGCATTCTTCTTGATGAAGGTGGAGAGCTTTTGGAGCGTCGTGATGATGATATGCGCCTGTGGATCGGAGAGCTGTCGTTCCAGGACGCGGGTCGAGGTGTTGCTGTTGGCAGCGCCCTTCTCAAAGCGGTCGTACTCCTTCATGGTCTGGTAGTCCAGATCCTTGCGGTCCACGACAAAGAGCACCTTATCGACAAAAGGCAGCTGGGAGGCAATCCGGGCCGTCTTGAAGGAGGTCAGGGTCTTGCCGGAGCCGGTGGTGTGCCAGATGTAGCCGCCGGCGGCGATGCTGCCAAACTTCTTATAGTTGTGGGCGATCTCGAT
>JAFYEE010000061.1 GCA_017544405.1 Lachnospiraceae bacterium | reverse complement strand
GGCGGATATCGAGCAGCGCGACTACCAGGATATGCACCGCGACATCTCACCCCTGCGGCAGGCGGATGATGCGATCGTGGTCGACACCACGCACATGACCATCGAGGAAGTCGCAGAGCATATCGAATCCCTTTGCCGCTCCGTAAATCAATGATGATGCTCTGTGCAGAGAAGTAGATTTTCGTGTGTTTCATCTTGTTATAGTGTGAGCCTGCGGGGACATATATCTGCGCAGAGGGACGTCCGCAGCGCCGGTCCTTGGCTCGCGTACTGTGCGAGCCTAGTACCGCTGCGCGAGGACACCGGCGACAGCGTATCCCGATGCACAGATATATGCCGCCACAGGCGTATAATTTAGGAAAAAATTATGGAAGTACGTGTCGATCCGTCCGCGGGATTTTGCTTCGGCGTCCAGCGGGCCGTGGACAAAGTGTATGAAATGATCGAGACCGGCAGGCCCATCTATACCTATGGGCCGGTCGTGCATAATGAGACCGTCGTGTCGGATCTCGAGAGCAAAGGCGTCGAGGTGATCGAATCCGAGCAGGCGCTGCGGGAGCTCGTCCCGAAGGAGAACGCGGCTGTCATCATCCGCGCCCACGGCATCCCCCGGCGCATCTATGAGCTTCTGGAAAGCAAGGGGATCGAGGTCATCGACTGCACCTGTCCCTTTGTTATAAAAATACAGAAACTCGCCCGGGAGCACAGCCGTATGGGACAGCACATCCTCATCGCCGGCAATCCGAACCACCCAGAAGTCGAAGGGATCGTCGGGTGGTGCGAAGGGCCCGTGACTGTGCTGGAAACGCCCGAAGACGCGGCACGGTTTGAAATCGTTCCCGGAACCGAATTTTTTCTGGTGTCACAGACCACATATAAAGTGAATAAATTTTCACAAATAGTTGAAATATTTGGAAATACAGTATACAATGATAACGTTGTGAACACTATCTGCAGTGCTACGCAGGTGAGACAGCGCCATGCTGAGGAGCTCGCGTCGCAGGCGGATGTGATGATTGTGATCGGCGGACGGAACAGTTCGAACACACGGAAACTCTACGAAATCTGTGCCGAGCGGTGTCCCGAGACCTATTACATTCAAACACTGGATGACTTGCATTTAGAACGATCTAAATCAGTAAACCTGGTGGGTATCACGGCGGGGGCTTCCACCCCGAAAAAAATTATTGAGGAGGTTCAAAATTATGTCAGAACTTACTTTTGAACAAATGTTGGAAGAGTCTTTCAAAATACCACATACGGGGGAGATCGTCGAAGGCACAGTCATTGATGTTAAGCCGGAAGAAATCATTCTTAACATTGGCTGCAAGGCGGATGGCCTGCTGACCAAGTACGAATATACGAACGACAACAGTGTCGATCTGACCCAGGTGGTAAAGCCCGGCGACACGATGGAAGTCAAGGTCCTGAAGGTTAACGACAGTGAGGGACAGGTGCTTGTCACCTACAAGAGACTCCAGCAGGAGAGAGGCAGCAAGAAGATCGAGGAGGCTTTCAACAACCAGGAAGTCCTCAAGGCGGTGGTTACTCAGGTTCAGGACGGCGGACTTACCGTGGTCGTGGACGAGACCCGCATCTTCATTCCCGCAAGCCTCGTTTCCGATACCTATGAGAGAGATCTCACCAAGTATGCCGGACAGGAGATCGAATTCGTCGTCATCGAGTTCAATCCCCGCAAGCGCCGCTGCATCGGTGATCGCAAGCAGCTTCTGGTGGCCAGAAAGGCCAAGCTGCAGGAGGAGCTTTTCTCCCGCATTCACGAGGGTGATATCGTGGACGGCGTCGTGAAGAATGTGACCGATTTCGGTGCATTCATCGATCTCGGCGGAGCAGACGGTCTGCTTCACATCTCCGAGATGAGCTGGGGCCGCGTGGAGCATCCCAAGAAGGTCTTCAAGATCGGCGATCAGCTGAAGGTCCTGATCAAGGAGATCAATGGCAACAAGATCGCACTTTCCCTGAAGTTCGAGGATCAGAACCCCTGGAAGGATGCAGCTGAGAAGTTTGCCATCGGCAATATCGTAACCGGTAAGGTTGCACGCATGACCGATTTCGGTGCTTTCATCGAGCTTGAGAGCGGCGTGGACGCACTGCTTCATGTATCCCAGATCTCCAAGGATCACATCGAGAAGCCTTCGGATGTGCTTGCAGTAGGCGATGAGGTCACTGCCAAGATCGTCGACTTCAATGAGAAGGATCATAAGATCTCCCTGAGCATCAAGGCGCTGACCGCACCCGATGCACCCAAGGAAGAGGACGATCCGGACGTTGCCAGCGTTGACATCGATGCAGTGATAGCAGCAGAGGACAATAACGAATAAGCATGGCATACGATTACGAATACTTCAAAAAAGAAATTCTGTCGATGACCGGGATCGATCTGAACGCTTACAAGGAAAAGCAGATGAAGCGCAGGATCGATACACTGATCAGCAGACGCGGAATCACCGGATATGACAATTATGTCAAGGCGCTGAAGACCAACGCGGAGATCTTTGATGAGTTTATCAACTACATCACGATCAATGTATCGGAATTCTACCGCAATCCGGATCAGTGGGAATACATGGACAAGACCATCTTCCCCGAGCTGATCTCGCGTTTCGGCCAGACGCTTCGGATCTGGAGCGCGGCCTGCTCGACCGGTGATGAGCCCTATTCGCTGGTCATGGCACTTTCCCGTCACATCCCGCTGAACAAGATCCGCATCTATGCAACGGATCTGGATAAGACGGTGATCGCGAAGGCAAAGGTAGGCCTGTATGATGCCAAGAGCCTCGCAGGCGTTCCGGCGGATTTCAAGAAGAAGTATTTCACGCAGGTGGGTCCTTCCTTCAAGATCTCGGATGAGATCAAGAGCCGTGTGGAGTTCCATGAGCACAATCTGCTCAAGGATCCGTACAAGAAGGATTATCACATGATCGTCTGCCGCAATGTGCTGATCTATTTTACGGATGAAGCGAAGGACGAAGTCTTCCGCAAGTTCTATCAGTCGATCATGCCCGGAGGATTTTTGTTCATCGGAAGCACGGAGCAGATCGTCAATTACAAGGAGATCGGCTACGCGCGCAAGAATTCCTTCTACTACGAGAAGCCGTAACATATGAATCTGAAAAGCCGACTGCTTATGCAGCCGGCTTTTTTCTTGTTTTATGACCTTAGTAGGATTCCAGGATATGAGTGAGTACATGGGAGGCGTAATCGGAGAACCCTGCCTTGTTGCGCTTGAAGTCCTCGGTGAGCTCAAAATACATCTCCCGGCTGTGGTAATCCTTGCGGAAGATGGGGGAGAAGAGATAATCCCACTGCGGCAGATAATCGGATACCTTGCGGGTGTAGCAGTTTGCAGCGGTGGCCTGCACCCTGTGATCCTTGTCCACGAAGGTTGCGACCGACTTGTGCAGTGCGAGATCTTCGTCCGGAAGATAGTAGTATTCCTTGTAATCCGCGTAGAAGTATTTCATCTCCTCCGTTGTCAGCGGAACGCGCAGCTCCGTTTTCTCCGGGGAGGCATGCAGATAGCAGCCGCTGGTGGACGCGGAGAACTCCACGGGGATCTTGGTCGGCGGCTGGATGGTGATCAGGATCTCCTTGCGCTGCTGACCGCTGTAATCGCGGTAGGTGACCAGCTCCGCACGCCGGGCGATGACCTCGCCGAAGAAGAGGTCGTAATAGCTCAGCATCGGGAGGATCTGCAGCATCCCCTTCAGGTCATCCTCATTGTGGAGGAGCAGCGTATCGTAGGCAAAATCGGTCGGATCATTCACATAGTCCCGATAGATTCCGATCAGGTCCCCACCGGTAAAGGTATCGGTCCGGCCTATGCCCAGGAACAGCTCAAGTGTCTTTTGCTTGCAGTTGCTGAGCTTCAGCACATGCCGGCAGGTATTTATCCTGCGGTAGAGATCCACGCCCTGAAAGGCATCAAAGGTTTCCTCGATGTCGTACTGTTTGCATTTCTGCGTCAGATACGGCAGATCGAACTGATTGCCGTTGTAATGCACCAGTGTATCGAAATCGTGCGCGAAGGCGAAGAAGGCCTTCAAAAGCTCCGGCTCCTCCTCAAAATTCTCCGCGAACCACTGCCTCGTGCACCAGTGTCCCTCCCGGTAAAAGGCGGTCCCGATCAGGTACAGATTCGAGGAATGGGCCGTAAAACCGGTCGTTTCGATATCGACAAAAAGTAGTTTCTCCGGATCTCCCAGCCGCTGCGCGGGATAAGAGACCTCGAAGGGCTCGAGCGTTTCGTCTATGATTTTCATAACAAAGTCCCTTTGCTCAGAAAGTGTCGGATTCCACATATATCTTATCACAATTAGGCACAAATTGTGGCTGTTTAGCGAGAAATTTAGTATAATAAGAAACGGATTGTCCGGCGGGAAAACCCTGCCGGCAAATAGACTTACAATGCCGCACAGGCGGCTATGGAGGGTGTATGGCAAAGTATACTTTTGTGGGAGGGATTCATCCTTTTGACGGGAAAAAGCTGTCGAAGGATAAGCCCATCACTTCCCTGAAGGCCGGGAAGGAACTGGTCTATCCGCTCTCGCAGCACATCGGTGCCCCGGCGAAGGCCGTCGTGGCGAAGGGAGACCGGGTGCTGGTCGGGCAGATGATCGCGGAGGCAGGCGGTTTCGTGTCGGCGCCGGTACACGCGTCCGTATCCGGCACGGTGAAGGCGATCGAGCCGAGACGCACCGTGACCGGGGACAAGGTGATGAGCATCATCGTGGAGAACGATGAACAGTATGAGCAGGTCGAATATCACCCGATCCCGGACTGGACGAAGGCGACGGCCGATGAGATCCGCGCGGCGATCCGTGACGCGGGCGTGGTCGGCATGGGAGGCGCGGGTTTCCCGAACCATGTCAAGCTTTCTCCCAAGGAGCCGGAGAAGATCGAGTATATCATCGCCAACTGTGCGGAGTGTGAGCCGTATCTGACCAGTGATTACCGCAGAATGCTCGAGGAGCCGGACAAGCTCATCGAAGGACTGCGCATCATCATGAGTCTCTTCCCGCACGCCCACGGGATCCTGGCGGTGGAAGACAACAAGCCGGATTGCATCCGTCTGCTGAAGGAGAAGACGAAGGGGGATCCTTCGATCGATGTGCGTCCCCTGCAGACCAAGTATCCGCAGGGGGCGGAGCGTGCTTTGATCTTTGCGACCACGGGACGCAGCATCAATTCCACCATGCTTCCCGCGGATGCCGGCTGTATCGTCGACAACGTGGATACGATCGTCGCGGTCTATCATGCGGTCGTGGAGGGGAGACCTTTGATCGAGCGCATCGTGACCGTCACCGGCGATGCGGTAAAGGATCCGAGGAATTTCAAGATCCCCATCGGAATGAGCTACGCCGAGCTCTTGGAGGCGGACGGCGGCTTCGTGAAGGAACCGGAAAAGATCATCTGCGGCGGTCCGATGATGGGATTTGCCATGTACGGGCTGGATGTGCCGACGACCAAGACCTCGACCGCGCTGCTGGCCATGACCCACGACGAGGTATCCGCACAGGAGCCGAGTGCCTGCATCCGCTGCGGACGCTGCGTGGAAGTCTGTCCCGGACATGTCATGCCCTACAAGCTCTCCATCTGCGCGGAGCACGGGGATGAGGAAGGATTCCTCAAATACAACGGCATGGAATGCTGCGAGTGCGGGTGCTGCAGCTTTGTCTGTCCGGCAAAGCGCCAGCTGACCCAGTCCATCAAGTCCATGCGAAAGCTTCAGCTTGCGAAGAGAAAGAAAAAGTGAGGGAGGAGAAGATGAGCGAGCAAACCTATAAAGTATCCTCCAATCCTCATATCCGGAGCAAGGAGAATACAACCTTTATCATGCTGATGGTGATCGTGGCGCTGCTACCGACCACTGTCTTCGGGATCTGGAATTTCGGACTGCGCGCGGGACTGGTCGTGCTGACCTGTATCGTGACCGCTGTTCTTACGGAGTTTTTATTCGATCTGCTGCTGCACAAAAAACAGACGGTGAAGGATCTGTCCGCCGTGGTGACCGGCCTGCTTCTCGGTCTGAACCTGCCGGCCGGGATTCCGCTTTGGATGGCGGCCTTTGGCGCGTTTTTTGCGATCCTTGTTGTCAAGCTTCTCTTTGGCGGTCTGGGACAGAATTTCATGAACCCGGCGCTGGGCGGAAGATGCTTTCTGATCATTTCCTTCCCGACGGCCATGACTGCCTTTGCTACCGATGCCTACACCGGCGCGACCCCGCTGGCGGTGCTGAAGAGCGGTGGCAGCGTGAATGTGATGGACATGATCATCGGCCGCACCTCCGGCACCATCGGTGAGACTTCCATGATCGCCATCGTGGCCGGCGCCTGCTTCCTGATCCTGATGGGGATCATTGACCTGAAGATTCCGGCGTCCTATATTCTGAGCTTTGCCGTCTTCGTCACGATCTTCGGCGGACACGGATGGGATCCTGCGTACCTGTCGGCGCATCTGGCCGGCGGCGGACTCATGCTCGGCGCCTTCTTCATGGCGACGGACTATGTCACGCGGCCGATCACGCCGATGGGACAGGTTCTCTTTGGGATCTTCCTCGGTGTGATGACCGGTATCTTCCGTATCTTCGGACCGGGCGCGGAGGGCGTATCCTACGCGATCATCCTGGGCAATCTTCTGGTGCCTCTGATCGAGCGCATCACGGTGCCGACGCCCTTCGGTTACGCGAGAAAAAAGGGGAAGGAGGAGAAAAAGGCATGAAGAAAGATGTGAAAGTCATGTTGAAAGAAGCCTTTGTCCTCTTTTCCATCACACTGATCTCCGGGCTCCTGCTGGGCTTTGTCTACCAGCTGACCAAGGATCCAATCGCAAAGGCGCAGGAGCTGGCGATCCAGAATGCCTGCAAAGCGGTCTTTTCCGATGCGGCTTCCTTCGAACTGATAAGTGCGGTTCCTTCCGCTGAGCTTCAGGCGCGGATGGAAGAGAGCGGCGTGCGGATCGAGGAAGCCTATGAGGCGTATGGCAGTGACGGATCCCTCATCGGTCATGTGATCAGCTCTGCTTCCTCGGAAGGATATGGCGGCGACATCGTGCTTTACCTCGGCGTCGATCTGGAGGGAAAGCTCCGGGACGTCTCGATCCTGGATATCTCCGAGACGGCCGGCCTCGGCATGAACGCGGAATCCGTGCTGGTTCCCCAGTTCCATGACAAGGCGGTCAGTTCCTTTACCTATACCAAGACAGGCAGTACTTCGGAGAGTGAGATCGATGCCATCAGCGGCGCGACCATCACCACGAAGGCCTTTACAAATGCGGTCAATTACGGCCTTGAGATGGCCGCAGAGCTGAGGAAAGGAGGGGATGCGAGATGAGCAGTTCCGGTGAACGTCTATATAACGGCATCGTAAAAGAAAATCCCACCTTTGTCCTCGCCCTTGGCATGTGTCCCACCCTGGCCGTCACGACTTCGGCCACCAATGGCATCGGCATGGGCCTCGCCACCACCGTGGTTCTCGCGCTGAGCAATCTGATCATCTCCATGCTCCGCAAGGTGATCCCGAACCGCGTACGTATCCCTGCGTTTATCGTCATCGTGGCCTCCTTTGTGACCATGGTGCAGCTTCTTTTGCAGGCGTACCTTCCGGCCCTGGACAAGGCACTCGGCGTGTACATCCCGCTGATCGTGGTCAACTGCATTATCCTGGGTCGCGCGGAGAGCTACGCCTATCACAATCCCGTCCTTCCGTCCCTCTTTGACGGCGTCGGCATGGGACTTGGCTTTACGATCGCACTGACCATGATCGGTATGGTGCGTGAGCTTCTGGGCGCCGGTGACCTCTTCGGGAAGCATGTGATGCCCGCGGGCTTTGTGCCCATCAATATCTTCATCATGGCGCCCGGCGCTTTCTTCGTCCTCGCGGCGCTGACGGCGATCCAGAACCAGGTGAAGATCAAGCTGGCTGCGAAGGGAAAAGACGGATCGAAGATCGGCAGCGGCTGCGGTCAGGACTGTCAGGCCTGCGGCGAGAGCGGCTGCAGCATGCGGCTTTATGATGCTTCCGCAGGTCCGAAAGAGGAAGCAAAGCCGGAAACGGCCGAGGCTCCAAAAGTGGAAGCAAAGCCGGAAACAGCCCAGGCTCCGAAGGAGAACGCTTCGGATGCGGAGAAAGGAGGAGAGGATAAATGATACGCGATTTACTGATCTTACTCATCGGTTCCTCCCTGGTCTCCAACGTGGTGTTCAGCCAGTTCCTCGGACTGTGC
>JAFYEE010000003.1 GCA_017544405.1 Lachnospiraceae bacterium | reverse complement strand
ATCGATGCCGTGCTCCTTGCCGTACTCACAGCCGGCGAGCTCGCAGACCTTGTCGCGCAGGGCGCGGACGGTGTCGACGTCAAAAAGGGACTCCACATCCTGGACAGCGACAGCCAGGCGCTCGAGGCCCATGCCGGTATCGATATTCTTCTGCACCAGGTCTGTGTAGTTGCCGTGCCCGTCGTTATTGAACTGGGAAAAGACGATGTTCCAGACTTCCATGAAGCGGTCTCCTTCGCCGCCCATGACGTCCTCGGGACCGTTCCCCCACTGCTCGCCGCGGTCGTAGTAGATCTCGCTGCAGGGACCGCAGGGGCCGGAACCGTGCTCCCAGAAATTGTCCTCTTTGCCGAACTTATAGATCCTCTCCGCGGGGACATGCATCTTGTTCAGCCAGATGTCATAGGCCTCGTCGTCCCCCTCATAGACGGAGGGATACAGGCGCTCGGGATCCAGACCGACCCATTCGGTCAAAAACTCCCAGGCCCAGGGGATGGACTCATTCTTGAAATAGTCGCCAAAGGAGAAATTGCCCAGCATCTCGAAGAAGGTGCCGTGGCGCGCGGTCTTGCCGACATTCTCCAGATCGCCGGTGCGGATGCACTTCTGGCAGGTCGTTACACGCCGGCGGGGCGGGATCTCCTGGCCCGTGAAATAGGGCTTGAGGGGCGCCATGCCGGAATTGATGATCAGAAGACTCTTGTCATTGTGGGGAACCAGGGAAAAGCTGTTCATGCGAAGATGTCCCTTGCTCTCAAAGAACTTCAGGAACATCTCGCGCAGCTCGTTTACACCATATTTTTTCATGAATAACCTCGTATCATATACCCGTCAGAAATCAAATTTGTCCAGAAACCATGCATCCAGCTCGTCGATCGGGACGCGGACCTGCTCCATGGAGTCGCGCATGCGGATGGTGACGGCTTTGTCCTCTGCCGATTCAAAGTCGTAGGTCAGGCAGAAGGGCGTGCCGATCTCATCCTGTCTGCGGTAGCGCTTGCCGATGTTGCCGCGGTCGTCGAACTCGCAGTTGTAGTGCCTGGAGAGCTTTTTATAGATCTCGAAGGCCTCGCCGGAGAGCTTTTTGGACAGGGGCAGGACGCCGATCTTGACGGGTGCCAGAGCCGGGTGGAACCGCATGACAGTCCGCTTGTCGCCGCCCTCCAGCTCCTCTTCGTCATAGGCGGCACACAAAAAGGCCAGGGTGACGCGGTCTGCGCCCAGCGAGGGCTCGATGACGTAGGGAATGTAACGGATCTTCTTCTGGTCGTCGAAATAGGTCAGGTCCTCACCGGAGGTGTTCTGGTGCTGGGTCAGGTCATAGTCGGTCCTGTCCGCGATGCCCCAGAGCTCGCCCCATCCGAAGGGGAAGAGGAACTCGATGTCCGTGGTGGCCTTGGAATAGAAGGAAAGCTCCTCCTTGTCGTGGTCGCGCATGCGGGTCTCCTCGGGCTTGAGGCCCAGGGTCATGAGCCAGTTCCAGCAGTAATCCTTCCAGTATTTGAACCATTCAAGATCGGTGTCCGGCTCGCAGAAGAATTCGAGCTCCATCTGCTCGAACTCACGGGT
>JAFYEE010000060.1 GCA_017544405.1 Lachnospiraceae bacterium | reverse complement strand
TGGTCTTCCAGCAGGTCTGGGGGAACCTGGAGACCTCCAATTATTACATCAACGATGACTCGCTCAAGGCGCTGGCCTTCTATATGAATACCCTGACCTCCACCTCCACGACCAATACGGTGGCCGGACAAGGTGTAGCGGCGGCGGCTTCCCTGATCATGTTTCTGCCGAACCTGATTCTCTTCTGCATCCTGCAGAAGAATGTCATGAACACCATGGCACACTCGGGTATCAAGTAAGGCAAAACCAAGGAATACGAGGAACGGTAGATACTATGAAAATGGCTGCATTGAAACAAGGCAGATGGAAAAAGCGAATACTGGGAGGAGCTCTGGCCCTGAGCGTGGCTGCCTGCGTACTCGGGGACAGCGCTTCCCTGACCACAAAGGCGGATGCCCCTTACAAGTCCTATACCGTGGACGGCTACGGCTCCGTGACGGAGACCCAGACGGCCTACCTTCCGTACAAGACGCTGACCAAGGTCGGGGACGAGGCTCTGCTTTCCCCCACGGATTTCTGTCTCCTGAAGGACGGCTCCATGTACATCCTCGACAGCGGCAACGCGCGGGTGGTGGTGTCCGATCTCGAGGGGAACCTCATCAGCACCTTCGGGGAAGGCACACTGGTGACGCCGCGCGGCATCTTTGTCACCGAGGATCACATCACCTACGTGGCGGATCGCGATGCAAAATCCATCTTCGTCTTCGATGCGCAGGGAAATCTGACCCAGACCTACGGACGGCCCGATGTCCCGATGTACGGCGAGACGCAGGACTTCCTGCCGCTTAAGATCGTCGTCAATTCCTCCGGCACCATGTACATCGTCTGCGAATCCAATACCAACGGAATCGTTGAGATCAGCCCGGTGGACGGCGGAACCTTCCTCGGATACTTCGGAACCAATGCGACGAATGCAAGCATCTGGACCATCATCTGGAGAGCACTGCTCACGGATGCACAGCGGGCCAAGATGCGTTCCAACATCCCTTCGACGCCCGACAACATGGCGATCGATGACAAGGGCATCATCTACACGGTCACCAGAGGCGAGGGCAAGGACGTCCTGAAGCGGCTCAACATCGCCGGCGTCAATATGATCGAGCCGGATACCACCGACACAACGCCCGCAGCCGTGGCGGTCGGCAATCATGACAACTGCTTCGTGGTCTCACAGCAGGGATTCATCTACGAATACAACAACGAGGGCGATCTGCTCTTTGTCTTCGGCGGTAAGGATGACGGCCAGTCCCGCATCGGACTTGCCTCCAAGGCGGAGGCGATCCGGGTCGGAACGGACGACAAGCTCTACATCCTCGACTCTGACAAGTCACAGATCCAGATCTACGAGCCCACCGAGTTTACCAATTATCTGCACGACGCCCTCTACCTGTTTTCCAAGGGCCGTTACACCGAAAGCAAGACCCCGCTGGCCAAGGTCCTGGAGATGAACAATCTCTTCGACTATGCCAACATGGCCATGGGCAAGGCGCTCTACAAGGAAGAGGATTACGAGGGTGCCCTGAAATATGCCAGACTGGCGAAGGATCTTGACAGCTATTCCGACGCCTTCTGGGAGATCCGGAACGAATGGCTGAAAAAGCATCTGACCGCCATGGTCCTGCTCCTGATCGGACTCCTGATCCTGAAGCGCGTCATCAAGGTGCTCGACCGGAAAAAGCACATCCTGGACGGTCCGAGAGCAGCGCTTCACCGGTTCGGCGAGATCAAGCTGATCCGGGAGATCCGCTACATGTTCTACTTCATGCGGCACCCCATCGACGGCTGCTACGGGATCAAGCGGGAGGGGCGCGTATCCGTTGCTTCGGCCAATGTCCTGCTCGCCGTCGGCATCGTATTTTACGTCATCAACCGGTACTTCTGCGGATTCCTCTTCAAGACGGTCCGCGAGGGAAGATTCGATGTGGCTTCGGACGTGGGACTGGTGCTGATCGCACTGCTGCTGGTCGTCGGATGTAACTACCTGATGTGTACCATCAACGACGGCGAAGGAAAGCTGAAGGATATCTACTGCTCCTTCGTATACAGCTTCGGCCCCTACCTGGTGATCCTGCCCTTTGTCTTCCTGCTGTCCCACATTGTCACCTACAACGAGGAATTTTTCGTATCCTTCGGAACGCTCTTCATGTTCGTATGGGTGGCGGTGCTGATCGTGATCTCGGTTCGCGAGATCAACAATTACACGGTGGGAGAGACGGTGAAGATCATTCTCCTGACCCTGTTTACGATCCTGATCGTATGTCTGCTGGCCTTCATCCTTTATGTGCTCTGGGCGCAGGTGCTGGATTTCCTGCAGTCCTTTGTGAGAGAGGTGGTGTATCGAATTGGCTCATAGAATCGCAAAAAGAATCCTCGGTATCACCCTGGCTCCGGTGCTGGCCCTCTGTCTGCTGGCAGGCGCGCTCCCCACGGGAAGCGGCGCGGTCCTCACCGCACGGGCGGCGGAGGAGATTGCCGGCCACAGCTACCTGACGGAGAACAGTGCCTATCGCCTCTACCTGAACGAAGAGGATCTCTCCGTGGTCGTGGAAGACAAGGCCACGGGCGCCTACCTCGAGTCCTCCATCAGCTACGACGACGGCCAGAACAACAATATCTGGCTCGGGGCCATGCGCTCCGCGGTGGTGCTGACCCTGATCAACAAAAACGATGACACGCTGCAGGCGGACCTGGTCAATGACGACGTCACCCGGAAGGTGACGAAAAGTGACACCGGTTTTACCGCTGAGCTTTACTGGAACAAATACAAGCTGGGCTTTACGCTGGAGGTTTCCTTCGACGAGGACGGGCTGAGCGCCCGGATCGCGGAAGATTCCATCCGGGAGGACAGTGAGCAGTACTTCATCGGAACCATCCGTCTCTACCCCTACATGGGATGCTCCTATCTGACGGACAAGGAAGGTTACATGCTGGTGCCCGACGGCAACGGCGCCCTCATCTATCTCGATGACAAGGAAGGCCGTTACCCCAGCGGTTTTTCGGGAACCATCTTCGGAACCGACATCGGCTTCGAAGAATCCAAGGTGGAGACGCTGCTTTGGGACAAATACAATACGATTTCCGATGCGGAGATCGTGCTGGCACCGGTTTTCGGCATCGCGCATACGGATGACCGGATCGCTTTCCTCGGCATCGTGGAGGAAGGTGCGGAGCGCGCTTCCATCGAGGTCGTTCCCAACGGAGCGAGCGTGGATTACAACCGGGCCTATGCGAGATTCGTCCTGCGCAGACTCTACACGCAGCCCACCAGCAACAATTCCACTGCAGGTTCCCTTCATATCTATGAGGCGGACCGGAGCCATTCGGATCTGGGCGTGCGGTTCGTATTCCTCTCCGGGGACGATGCGGATTACGTCGGCATGGCCGGCGCCTACCGCAACTACCTGCTGCAGAGCGGGAGCCTTGTCCGGAAAGAGGACACCTACCGGACGCGGGTGGACTTCCTCGGAAGCGACCGCCAGAGCTGGGTCCTCGGAACCCAGGGCGTGGTCATGACCACGGTGGACGACATTTATGAGATCTTTGCGGATCTGGAAGCGCGCGGCGTGACGCAGACCATCAGTCTCTACAAGGGCTGGCAGGACGGCGGCCTCTACAATCTGCCGATCACGAAATACAAGGCGGAGAGCAAGCTCGGCGGCACCGGAGACCTTACGAAGCTGATGAAGAGCCTGGAGGGAACCGGCAGAGAGTTCTACCTGTACAACAACGCGCTCCTCATCAATCCGGATGAGACCAATGCCACCTTCAATGTGATCAAGCAGGTGAACAAGCGGCGGTATGAGTACAAGACCTACCGGGATGTGTACGAGACCTTCTACTTCCTGACACCGTCCCGCAGCAAGCTCCTGCTGGAGCGCTTTGTGAAGAGCTATACCTCCAAAGGCGTAAGTAACCTGGCGCTGGCCGGCATCACGAACAAGCTCTTCACCTACACCTACAGCTCCGACAAATACACCCGCTACGACTGTGCAAAGCTGTACAACGAGGCAATCGAGGAGCTGAGCACACAGACCAATCTGGTGCTCGAGCAGCCGATCTCCCCCTACTGGGATGACACGAATGTCTTTCTCGATATGCCGCTTTACACCTCGAGCTACATTCTGGAGGATGAGAGCATTCCCTTCCTTTCCATCGTGCTCAAAGGGGTGCTTCCGATGTATGCGGAGTACGTGAATTTCGAAGCGAACGAGAAGGAATTTTTCCTAAAGATGATCGAGTCGGGTGCGTACCCTTCCTTCTATGTCACGAAGGAAGATTCCTCCGAACTGATCTATACCAATTCCAATGACATCTACAGCTCCCGGTACGATTCGTACAAGGAGCGGATCGCGGAGTATGACGCGATTTTCCGCGAGCTGAGCGAGCGGACAAAGGGAGCGGTCATCACGGAGCATGTGATCGACGGTGACCTGCGCAAGGTAAGCTACAGCAACGGAGTGACGATCTACCTGAACTATTCCGCTTCGCCCGCAAGCTGCGACGGAGTGGACATCGAAGGAATGTCTTACGTGGTAAAGTAACAGACGCCGCGCAGACGCCGAGAGGATTAGCATGAGCAAGCAGAAGAAAGCTAAGGCTCCCAGAGGTAAGCTCGGGAGACTGGAGAAAAAACAGGAACGGGCCGGCTGGGCATTTGTTTTTCCCTGGTTCGTGGGCATGATGGCCTTCACCTTCATCCCGATGTGTGAGTCCTTCTACTACATCTGGTTCAAGATCAAGGTGAGAAGAGGACTGGAATTCAAGTTCATCGGTACCGGCAATCTGACCCAGATCTGGCTGGAGGATCCCGATTTTCTGCAGAACCTGGTGACCTACATCTGGCAGACGATCCTGGAGGTCCCGATCATCGTGGTCTTCGCGCTGATCATCGCCATGATGCTAAATTCCAAGATCAAAGCGAGAGGATTTTTCCGGCTGATCTTCTTCCTTCCGGTCATCATCGTGTCGGGACCCGTCATGAATATGCTGGTCAGCGAGGGCGCGGCTTCCATCCCCGCACTGAACACACAGTCGGTGGTGAATGCTTTCGATACCTTCCTTCCCACCTCGGTGGCCCAGAGCATCGGAACGCTTTTTGGCAACATGATCATGGTCCTGTGGTACTCCGGCGTGCAGATCCTGATCTTCCTCTCCGCGCTGCAGAAGATCGATCCCGGCCTCTACGAGGCGGCCAAGATCGACGGCGGCTCACAGTGGGAGTGCTTCTGGAAGATCACGCTGCCCACCATCAAGCCGATGATCCTGATCAATGCGATCTACACGGTCATCTTCCTCTCGAGCAACGAGCAGAACACGCTGATCACGATGATCAAGACGGCGATGTTCTCCGCGACGGCCGAGAGAGGTTACGGATATGCCACCGCGATGGCCTGGATCTATGCGCTGGTGGTAACGCTGATCGTGCTTCTCTTCTTCGCACTGCTCGGCTCCAAGAAGGATATCTACGACCGCATGGTCAAGCGCCGCAAGCGGGCGATGAAGAAGGAAGCAAGGCTCGTAAAAAAGATAGAAAGGAGGTCAGCACGCAATGTCAAAAAGCTCGAAAAAGCAAGAAAGAAGCGGAAGTACCGCACCTACGACGGCTCGGGAGACTACTAAGGTCGGACCTATAGAGAAGAAAGCGAAAGCGCCGAAGGCGCCGCGGGAGGAGCTTTCTGTGCTGGAATGGTGCAAAAAGTACCTGACGAAGGAAAAGCTGCACCGGTTCTTCTTCGGAACGAAGGAAAAGCAGGGCTTTTTGAAGCAGTTCACGACCTACGCGCTGCTGATCGCCATCGGATTCATCTATCTGTATCCGGTGCTGTACATGTTCAGCACGAGCTTCATGAACCAGAACGATCTGCTCGACTCCTCGGTCAAGTGGATTCCGAGCACCCTGTATGTACAGAACTACATCGATGCCGGCAGATCGATGGAATTCTGGACCTCCTTCGTCAAGGGGATTGTGATCGCGGGCGTGCCGACGGTCCTCAGTGTGGTCTCCACCATGATCGCGGGCTACGGCTTCGCCACCTTCTCCTTCCGGGGCAAGAAGATCCTGATGGCACTGCTGATCTTCAGCTATATCCTGCCGAGTCAGGTGACGATGATCCCGACCTACGTGCTCTACAGCAACCTGAAGATGACGGGTTCGCTGATGGCTTTCGTCCTGCCGGCCCTGTTCGGCAACGGATTAAACGCGCCGATCTTCATCCTGATCTTCTATCAGTTCTTCCGGCAGGTGCCGAAGGTGCTGATCGAGGCGGCACAGATCGACGGCGCGGGATACTTCAAATCCTTCGTGCGGATCGCCATCCCTTCCGCGGGTCCCGCGATCCTGACGGTCTTCCTGTTCTGCTTCGTGTGGTACTGGAACGAATCCTACCTCACCGAGCTCTACGTCAAGGGGATCGCAAGCACGAAAAGCTTCTGGGAAAATCTGGTGATCCAGCTGAAGGACTTCAACACGAATTACAGCGACCGGCTTTCCACCGGCGATGCGGCGACATCCCTAAGCGAATCGGTCCGCATGGCCGCCACGGCCCTCACGATCCTGCCCCTGCTCATCATGTATTTCTTCCTGCAGAGGCACTTCGTCGAGAGTATTGATCGTACCGGAATCACGGGTGAGTGAGGATTGATCATTCACCAGACAGGGCTCATGGGTGACAGGATTCCCCTGAGCGACGTCCACAGCGCCGGTCCTTGGCTTGCGTACTGTGCAAGCCTAGTACCGCTGCGCGCGGCCTTATCCAAATGCTTCGCATTAGGATTGGCGATAGCGCATCGCGAAGGAGAACCTGTCACCTGTGAGACCGTAACTGATTAAAGAATTCAACCCTCGCTGCGAGGGATGGAGATATGTAAAAGGAGGAAGAATATGAAAAAGAAACTGCTTTGCGTTTTACTCGCAGCCTGCATGGTCTTCGGTCTGGCAAGCTGCGGATCCGGCAGCGGCTCTGACGGAGATTCCGCTGGTAGCGGCTCCGAAGCTGCCGGGGAAGTGGGAGAGGACGGTGTGACCACCGAACAGATCACCCTTTCCTACTGGCACTACGAGGATGATGACATGATCAAAACCCTCGCGGAGAAGTTCATGGAAAAGTATCCGAACATCACGGTGGAGTGCAAGGTCATCACCGATATGAGCACGGACCTGACCGCTGCGGCATCCAACAATGAGTTCCCGGATGTCTTCCTGGCTACCGACTCCGACACCGCGCTGGCCAACCAGTGGTGGGTCGACATCTCCGAGTATGTCGACAACGATCCCGAGACCGCCATGCTGGCAAGCACCATCCAGGAGTACGGCATCGGCTGCTTCGATACCAACCATCGCTATGCGATGCCCACCTGGTATCAGCCCTGCGCGATCTTCATCGACAAGAACGTGCTCGACAAGCTGAACCTGGAAATGCCCGATCCCGACTGGACCTGGGATGACATGATCCAGTTGATCAAAGACGCTACCGTCGATGATCGTACCGGTATGAAGTATTACGGACTCGGCTATTACAACCGTCTCGATTCCCTGTACGGCATCGCAGCCTGCACCTCTTCCGAGCGTAAGATCAAGGGAGAGTTCGGATATGACGGAACCGATTTTGACCTTCAGTACTGGGCAGTCGGCGAGCAGCAGTTCTCCGACATGAAGCTGACCGGCTATGTGGCTCCTCAGCAGAATACCCAGGCGATGGAAGACTGGTCCGGCGACTACGGCACCTACTTCGGCGCTACCGGCCATGTGGCAGTCTTCTCCGAGGGATTCTGGACCTTCCAGAACCTCTGGAACACCGAAGGCTATCAGGAGCAGTACGGCCTGGACATCTATCCTTACGTAACCCCCGCCGTTTCCGGTGAGAAGGAGCACAACACCCTGGGCAACATGTACCTCGGCGGCGTCTCCTATGCTTGCGATCACCCTTACGAAGCTTATCTGCTGCTCAAGTGGATGAACTGGGGCAAGGAAGGATGGCTGGAGAGAATCGCCATCTACTCCGATGAGAGCAATGTCAATGCGGCAGGCGTACCTCTGAAGGCAGCCAACATGCCGTTCCCGATGACCACGGATCCCGAGGTCATGGACGCATACAAGACCCTGTTCCCTCAGGACGAGGCACACAAGCCTTACTGGGATCGCTTCTTTGAAAATCTGCAGAGACCGGTTCCCTACGGATGGTACAACATCGCCGGCTACTGGAACTTCTGCGACCAGTACTTCAACTCCCAGACGGCAGCAGGCGTCTCCGCACCCGGTATCCACAACATCGTGGATGAGGGTCTCGGCAAGTCCGCGGACTACGTCGAGGAAGCCAATCTGATGGCCAACTACTATCATGCACTGTATCAGCTCAAGTATTTCGGACCGGAAGGCTACGATGTGCTCGACGATGCTGAGCAGGCATGGTACCAGTCCGTGATCGATGCACAGGGCGTGATGACCGGCATCGGTGAGAGACCCGTCGGAACCAGATAACCGATCGATATGGAAGAACCGGCGGACAGCCGGAAAACAGTGATAGTCCGGAGCGCTGCCACGCAGCGTGGCAGATCGCTCCTGCTATATTCAATTTTTAAGGAGGAAAAAGATATGAAAAAGAAAGTCCTTAGCGTCTTGCTTTGCGCAGCCATGACCGCAACACTTCTTGCCGGATGCGGAAGCAATGAGGACACCCCTGCTCAGCCCGAGACTCCTGCAGAGCCCGTAGCTGAGACCCCGGCCGAGCCCGAGACTCCTGCAGAGCCCGAGACTCCGGCGGAGACTCCTGCCGGAGAGATCCCCCAGGACTACAAGTACTACTTCTCGTTTGATGAGGCGGATCCTGCCGTTCATCTTGCATCCAGACCCAACGGAACCGTTGAGATCGTTGAGGGTGAGCCTCTTCTGGTCGACGGTGTCAAGGGCAAGGCTGCTTATGTTGACGGCGTCAACGGACTGAAGCTCGATGTCAATGGCGTAGGCCAGACCTACACCGTATCCTTCTGGGTCAATCCTTCCAGATTTGCTCAGTACATGCCCACTCTGCAGTATGGCCCCGACATGCACGGCGATGCGACCGGCGGTCAGCACTATGTGAACTTTACCTGGGCTTCCTGGAATCCCACCAGCGATGAGCTGTCCTATCCCAGCGTCTGGGCGTATGACCAGAACGCGGAAGGATCTCCCTGGCCGAACTGGTACACCGACGTAGTGGATGACCACAACAAGCGCTGGACCAATGTCACCATGACCGTAGATCCCGCCAACACGAACGCAGACGGCACCCTGATCATCGCTGACCTGTATGTGGACGGCGAGAAGCTGGTCGGTACCGACGCGGAAGGCAATGAGAGACCGGTTTACGTCGTACAGAATACGATGGAGCCCTCCGACAATTTTGACTTCCTGCTTGGCGTCAACTACTGGGATGCCATCATGAAGGGCGCATTCGACGAAGTCTATGTCTATGACTATGTTCTGGATGCTTCCCAGGTGAAGGCTCTCTACACCGCATGCGATGCAACCGCAAAATATGAGGAGCCCGCACATGACTTTGTCGTAACCCCGACCGAGGGTGCGATCGATACCCTGGGCACCACCGATCTGACCATGGGCTTCTGGTCTGACTGGACCGAGGGCGTGGAGCTTAAGGATGGCGAGACCAAGATTGTCAACCTGCACAACTTCTCCGACGGCGCAGCCACCTGGGACAACTATGTCGTAGGCTTCTGCAACGGCAAGAACGAAGCACATACCATTCCGAACGACATGGCGGATTACAAGGAATATCTGGTGGTCAGAGCAGATGCTTACGCATGGACGCCGACCACGAATTCCGGTGACAACGCGGATGAGTTCGATATCAACTACAGCTGGGGCAACTGGACGACCTGGCAGACCCAGGTTATGCAGGATGCGAATGTCACCCTGAAGATCTCCAGAAAAGACAATACTATCACCGTAGACGCTACCCAGGTGGACTACAACACCACCGAGAATACCTGCACCCTGACGGCAAAGAATGTCGACATCGCTGCGGATGATCCCTGCTACTTCTTCATCACCGGTGAGCACTGCTACATCGATATCATGAGCATCAAGGATGATATCAAGGCAGATCCCAACGCAAAGGATACCCTGGGCGCTCTGAACCTGGTGCAGGCTTTCTGGTCGGATGCAACGGACGGCTTCGAGCTGGCAGACGGCGCGACCAAGACCGTGAAGCTCAACAACTACTCCGATGGCAAGAACAACTGGGATAACTTCGTAATCGCATTTGCCAATACCGAAGTAAATACCGACGCGCTTCCTTCCGCTGACAACTACGACGGATATGCAGAGTATGGTGTCCTTCGTGCCGATGCTTACGGCTGGGGTGATGCTTCCTTCGCTTACGAAGCAACGACGAGCTGGGGCGACGACTGGGCCGGATGGCTGGCTATGATGCAGGATGCGGATGTCACCCTGAAGATCACCAGAAACGGCGGCGAGGTCTCCGTAGACTTCACCTTCGTGGGTGCGGACGGCTCCGAGTGGACCGAGAATATCACCTTCACCTCCACGATGGATGCTTCCTCTCCCGTATACTTCTTCTTCACCAACGAGAACAGCTATGTGGAGCTGCTGAGCGTCGAGTAAGAAACAAGGCATTGCAGTCGATTTCGCAATCTGAGCAATGAACCAAGCGCTCCGGGCTGGGCAACCGGCCCGGAGCATTTTAAAGGAAAATGATCCGCGCGGTAAGGCAGACGCCGCAGGCTGCTTTACCGGACGGGACATTACAAGATGAAACGTTCCCAAAGGGAAGAAAGAGGATGGAAAAATGAGCGAAAGACCCCGCAACGGCAAAATCACCCCCTACAATACCGCATTTATCGAGCAGCGCGCGGATCCCTATGTGATGCGTGCCGAGGACGGAAGCTATTATTTTACGGCTTCTGTTCCCGCATATGACCGTATCGTGCTGCGCAGGAGCGATTCCCTGGAGGGACTGCGCACGGCGGAGGAGATCACGCTCTGGGAAAAGCATCCTTCGGGCGAGATGAGCCGTCATATCTGGGCACCGGAGCTTCATTACCTCAAAGGGAAATGGTATATTTATTTTGCGGCCTCCATGGAGGAGGACATCTGGCGTCTGCGCCCCTATGTGCTGGAATGCACGGGTCCCGATCCCATGAAAGACGCCTGGATCGAGCGCGGCATGATGCAGCGAAGCGACAGCGACATTTATTCCTTTGAGGCATTTTCTCTGGACGCGACGATCTTCGAGAACAAGGGAGAGCTGTATTATGTCTGGGCCGAGAAGGTCAGCGTGGGGATCCAGATCTCCAATCTCTACATCGCGCGCATGAAGTCCCCGACGAAGTTGGATACCGCGCAGGTGCTTCTGACGACGCCCGACTATGACTGGGAGAGAGTAGACATCTGGGTCAATGAGGGGCCGGCTGTGGTAAAGCATGACGGAAGGATCTTCCTGACCTATTCCGCCAGCGCCACCGGTGAGTGCTATTGCATGGGCATGCTCAGCATCGGGGAGGAGGAGGACCTGCTCGATCCGAGAGCCTGGAAAAAGGAGCGCCAGCCGGTGCTTCGTTCGGACCGGGAGATGGGATTTTACGGGCCGGGGCACAACTCCTTCACAAAGCTTTCGGACGGCACGGATGTGTGCATTTATCACGCAAGGACCTACCTCGAGATCGAGGGAGATCCGCTCTATGACCCCAACCGCCACGCGTTTGCCATGAAGGTGGAATGGGAGGAAAATGGGTATCCGGTTTTTGATTACCGGAACAATCTCTTTCAGGCTCCGAGAGGACAGTAAAAAATGAGAAAAGATCGAATCATCGGAAAAACAGGAAGACGGCTTTCGTTTATGCTGGCGGCGATGCTTGCGGTCGCAAGCGCTCTGGCCGGCTGCGGCGCGGGAAGCGGGAATGCGCCCTCCGGCAGCGGAGCGGAGCAGACGCAGGAGCAGCCCGGCGCGGAACCGGAGAGCACGGCTCCGGAGAAAGAAGCGGCAGCAGGGTACAGCGAGACGAAAAATGACGTCACGGTCACTTTGAGCACGGACAAGGAAAGCTATGATGCGGGCGAGGAGATTCATTTTACCCTGACCGTGGAGAACGGGCGGGATGGCTGGACGATCGCGGGCCGCAAGTTCTACTATAGCTGCTCGGAAGGACTCGGCGCGGCGAACGGCACGGAGCTGGACAATAAGCTTCCCCAGCTGAAGACGGGAGAGAATGCGACAATCACCGGATCCCTTGTCGGCGGCGGTGAGGCGCCGGAGAAGGTTCCGACGGGGAGCCCCGCGGCGACGGTCTCCGCATCCGAGATCTTTACCATGCGCCCCTATGTGCAGGTGGTTTACGGCGGCGAGACGATGAATGTCCGCATGGTGCTGAACATCGAGATGGTGGAGATGGTGCAGCAGTTCGCGTCCTCCCAGCTGCACAAGGCGAAGACGATCAGCTGTCATGATCCTTCCATTTTCAAGGATTTTGACGGCACCTATTATGTCTTCGGAACGCATATCACAAGCTCCTCTTCGCAGGATCTCTTCGACTGGACGACGCAGGATGATGTATTCCGGGGAGCCTTGAGCGAGGAGACGCGGGAGCAGATCCGCGCCTGGAACAAGGATGATCAAAACGGCGACTGGTTCGGGTACCTCTGGGCCCCGGACATTATCTACAATACGGCCATGCAGAAATACTGCATTTACCTGAGCGCGGACGGCGACGACTGGAAGTCCAACATCGTGCTGCTTACGGCCGATGCGGTGAACGGACCTTACGAATACGCGGGGTCCGTGGTGTACGGCGGATTCGATGAGAGCAATTTTACCGAGACCGATCTGCCGCAGGTGGTGGGGGATACTTTCCCGGACCGCTATGTCAAGAATGGAGTCGGCAACAAAAAATGGGGCGACGAGTACCCCAACTGTATCGATCCCTGCGTCTTCTACGACGAGGAGGGGAACCTCTGGATGAGCTACGGCTCCTGGTCCGGCGGTATCTTCCTGCTCGAGCTCGACGAGGAGACCGGCCTGCGCGATTACAGTGTGGCCTATGAGACGAATGCACATTCCGACGCGTATTTCGGTACCAAGATCGCCGGCGGAAAGTACGTCTCCGGCGAGGCATCCTACATCCAGCATGTGGGAGACTACTACTACCTGTTCATCTCCTACGGCGGACTCTCCGCGAAGGAAGGGTACAATATCCGCATTTACCGGAGCGAGGCGCCGGATGGCCCCTATGTGGATGCGCTGGGCAATTCCGCGCTCTTTGACACCTGGGTGCAGAACTTCAACCTCTCCGTCGGTGTCCGGCTCTTCGGCGCCTACAAGTGGAGAAACATGTCGACCGGCCAGGTGGCGCAGGGCCACAATTCCGCCTTCGTCGACACGGACGGCAAGGCGTACATCGTCTTCCACACGCGCACGACCGGCGGCAATGAATTCCACTATGTGAAGGTGCATCAGCTCTTCGTCAACAAAAACGGCTGGCTGGTGGCGGCGCCTTACCAGACGGACGGCGAGACGCTGCAGGAGAAGGGATACGATGCAGCGCAGGTAGCGGGAAAATATGATGTGATCCTGCACCAGCTGAACGTGGACTACGAGCACCTCGGCGTGAACAAGCCGCAGACGGTAACGCTCGCGGAGGACGGCACGATCAGTGGCGCGTATGCGGGCACCTGGAGCCTGACGGACGGCACGCCGTACATCGATCTCGTGATTGACGGGGTCACCTACAGCGGTGTAACCTTGGAGATGGAGATCGAAAATACCAACGTCGTGACCATGACCTTCACCGCGCTCGGCGAGAGCAATCAGCTGACGATCTGGGGATCGAAGGCGGTGGAGTGATCTTACATAGAAACGGTCGGTGAAGCGGCTCCCGCGGGGGCCGCTTTGTTTATGGTTTGAATTTGAAAAGAGGAGTAAGGTATGAAGCCGGATCAAGGAATAATACTGGAAGAAGAGGTAAAAGCGGAAAGCACGGAAAGCGGGAAGGATTTTTCCACGCAAAAAGAAGAAAAGCCCCAGGATCTGTCCCGCCTTTACACGGATGAGACCCAGGCTGCCGTGGAGATCCTCAAAAAGGAAGCGGCCCAGGCCCGGAAGGATGAGAAGCCTTATACCGCAGGCGATGTGGTGCATGACAGTATCTTCTTTGTGCTGACGGCGGCGGGCGCCTTCGGGTGGCTGATGCTGGTTCTCCTGATCATCAGTTTCGTGGGACTGGGCTATGTCCACATCACCCTCAAACAGATGCTGCTCTGGTCGGCGCTCTTTGCCGTGGCCGTCGCCGGGTTTTATCTGTTTCGGATGGCGCGGAAGTACAGTGACTTGAATCACCGGGGAGACTGATGTATGGAGACCCGGACAAGTATTCTCCTTGACAATGCCTGCAAACCCCCGTATTATTAGATTGTTACAGTAAATTGACGAAAAAACTAAATTTTTCGGTCAATTTGCACAATTTCTCTGGGAGGTATCCAAACTATACCAAGATGCCTTTCGGAAAGGGGGATTCATGAGTCAGAAAAAGAAGAGAAATGTTATTGTCGGCCAGTCCGGAGGACCTACCGCAGCGATCAACTCCTCTTTGGCAGGTGTGTACCGCACCGCCATCGACCGCGGATACAAGAAGGTCTACGGTATGATTCACGGCGTGCAGGGACTGCTGGAAGGTCGTTATACCGATCTGTCCGAGCACATCCGCACCGGACTCGATGCCGAGCTTTTGAAGAGAACGCCCTCCGCATATCTGGGAACCTGCCGTTATAAGCTCCCCGATATCCATCAGGATATGGACGTTTACAAGAAGATCTTCGAGATCCTTGACGAGCTGGAGATCGACTGCTTCATCTACATCGGCGGCAATGACTCCATGGATACGATCAAGAAGCTCTCCGATTACGCGATCCTCACCGGTTCCGAGGTTCGTTTCGTCGGTTGCCCGAAGACCATCGACAACGATCTGGCTCTGACCGATCATACGCCCGGATACGGCTCCGCCGCAAAATACATCGGCACCTCTGTCAAGGAGATCATCCGTGACGGCTGGGCTCTGGAGACCGAAAAGGGTCAGGTGGTCATCGTAGAGGTCATGGGACGTAATGCAGGCTGGCTGACCGGCGCTGCTGCTCTGGCGAAGGGTGAGGACTGTGACGGTCCCGACGCGATCTATCTGCCCGAGCTGGTCTTCGATGTGAAGAAGTTCCTTGAAAAGGTTCGCGCCCTGCTGAAGAAGAAGGCTTCCGTCGTGATCGCCGTCTCCGAGGGCATTCATGACGCAGAAGGCAAGTACATCAGCGAATACGGTCACAACACCGAGTATGTCGATGCATTTGGTCACAAGCAGCTGACCGGTACCGCGCGGTATCTGTGCGAAGTCGTCTCCCAGGAGATCGGCTGCAAGACCCGTTCCATCGAGCTGTCCACGCTGCAGAGAGCAGCTTCCCATTCCGCATCCCGTGTCGACATCCTCGAGGCCTTCGAGGTCGGCGGTGCTGCCATGAAGGCGGCGGATGAGGGCGACAGCGGCAAGATGGTCGTCTTCGTGCGTACCTCCGATGATCCTTATCAGTGCTCCACCGAGGTCAAGGATGTACACAAGATCGCAAACGACGAGCGCCTGGTTCCCAGAGACTGGATCACCAAGGACGGCACCTATGTCACGAGTGAGTTCATCACCTACGTGCGTCCTCTGATTCAGGGCGATGTCGCTCCCATCATGGTGGATGGTATTCCCCGCCACCTGTATGTGCCCGGATTCCAGGAGAAGCTGTAATCCGAACCCTTCCTCACAGATGCGCTGGGAAACCACAGTTGAGGTTTATCAGCATCCGCTGTATGATTTAAATACAAAAGAGGAGTTGCCGTAGTTCACGGCTACCCCTCCATCAGGTTTTTAGTTTGGAATAACCGCAAACCTTTTGCGTGGGGGTGCGGTTATTTCCTTTTATTTCAACTATCCATCAGATATCCGAATTCGAATACCGACCTTACCTGCTCCACCGCCCTGACGCGCCGCAGGGGAGGATGAGTCCGCTTCCCGTGACGGGAAGGCCAATCTCGGAGGCCTCCACGTGTCCGCCGTACTGCGGGATCACGGCGGAGGAGATCATGTAATCGAGCACGGCGGGCTGCAGTCCCGTCGTATAGGAATTGATCAGGAAGAAGGCAGCGTCCTCCGAAAGGAGGGAGGCTGTCTTTTTTACGAAGGGCCAGATGCTCTCCTCGATCTTCCAGATCTCGCCCTTCGGTCCGCGCCCGTAGGAGGGCGG
>JAFYEE010000059.1 GCA_017544405.1 Lachnospiraceae bacterium | reverse complement strand
CAATGAGGGGGCCTATTCCGCGGAGACCGTCCGTGCCGCGCTGGAAGCGGTACCGGTCGGCCAGATCGAAGCGGGTTACTGTGTGGGGATGAATTATTTCCAGATCATGCGCAGGATCGTCATTCCGCAGGCCATGCGGACAGCCTTTCCGCCGCTTTCCAACTCGCTGATCGCCATGGTCAAGGACACCTCGCTGGCAGCCAATATCACGGTGGCGGAAATGCTGATGTCTACACAGCGCATCGTGGCAAGAACCTATGAACCGCTGGCTCTGTATCTGGAGGTGGGCCTGATCTACCTGATCTTCTGCACCGTGCTCACGAGACTCCAGCGTGCGGGAGAAAAGCGCCTGAACACCTATATCGCCGATACGAAGGAATAGGGGAGAGACGGGATGATCCTTCGTGTAGAAAATCTGCATAAGAGCTTCGGTGCGCAGGAAATCCTTAAGGATGTCTCCTTCGATGTGGAGACGGGGGACTGCGTCGCCATCCTCGGTCCCAGCGGCGTCGGTAAGACGACCCTTCTTCGGTGCCTGAATTTTCTGGAGCGTGCGGACGGCGGGAGCATCACCTTTGACGGGCAGAGGATCGAGTTGGGAAAAGTGCATGCTTCACAGGCCTCTGCGGTCAGGATGCACACCGGATTTGTGTTTCAGGAGTTCAATCTCTTTCTCAACATGACGGTGCTGCAGAATGTGATGGAAGGGCTGGTGACCGTCAGGAAGGTCCCCCGGCAGCAGGCGCAGGAGACCGCATTGGAAGCGCTCGAGAGAGTCAACCTTCTGGATAAGAAGGACGCGTATCCGGTGAGTCTCTCCGGCGGGCAGAAGCAGCGGGCTGCGATCGCACGGGCACTTGCGCTTTCACCGAAGATCCTCTACTTTGATGAACCGACTTCGGCACTGGATCCGGCGCTGACAGAGGAGGTGCTCGCCGTCATGCGCTCCCTTGCGGAGGGCGGGATGACCATGCTGGTGGTCACCCATGAAATGGATTTTGCGCGCCATGTGGCCAACCGTGTCCTGTACATGGAAAAAGGCCAGATCGCGCAGAATATAGATGCATCAACTTATTTTCACGATCTTAAGGATCAAAGAAAGGAAGGAACATGAAGACGAGAGAATTGTTACTGAAGAAGGCACTGGCAAACACAAGCGCGCTCCTGTTACTGCTTTTCCTTACAGCCTGCGGGTCAACCGACGGGGAAACGTCGGATCAGCTCACGCAGGTGAAACAGAAGGGAAAGATCGTGGTGGCCATGGAGGGACAATGGGCTCCCTGGACCTACCACAATGAGCAGGATGAGCTGGTCGGCTTTGATGTAGAAGTGGCCAGAGGCATCGCTGAGAAGATGGGACTGGATGTAGAATTTGTCGAAGGTGAATGGGACGGACTCGTTGCCGGCCTGGATGCAGGGCGCTATGACATGATCGCAAACGGCGTGGAGGTGACGGACGAGCGCGCCGAAAAATACGATTTCTCCGTTCCTTACGGTTATATCCATACCTCGCTTGTCGTCCGGGCGGATAATGACGAGATCGGATCCTTTGAGGATCTCGCCGGAAAACTGACAACGAACAGTATCGCCAGCACCTATGAGACCATCGCGCGAAGCTACGGGGTCAAGGATGTGCTGGGCGTTGACACCATAGACGAGACGATGAACATGGTGCTCTCGGGCAGGGCGGATGCCACGCTCAATGCCAATGTATCCTTCTACGACTATATGAGCGTTCATCCGGAGGCTGAGCTTAAGGAAGTGGCGCAGACGAAGGATGCTTCTCTTGTCTGCGTCCCCATCCGCAAGGGGGAAACGGCCTTTAAGGCGGAAGTGGACAAGGCGATCGAGGCACTCCGTGCGGAAGGAAAGCTCTCCGAGATCTCGGTGAAGTACTTCGGCTCGGATATCACGGGTAAGCCGTAATACTTTTTCCGCAAGGAGGATAAGGATGCTGACACATTCACCCATGGGTTGGAACAGCTGGGACTGCTACGGTCCCTCGGTAACAGAAGAGATCGTCCGCGCGAATGCAAGGATCATGGCGGAAAAGCTTAAAGGTTCCGGCTGGGAATACATCGTAGTGGATATCCAGTGGTACCAGCCGACAGCGGGGGCGCACGACTATGTGCCTTTTGCGGATCTGACGATGGACGCATATGGGAGGCTCCTGCCGGCCGTCAACCGCTTTCCTTCGGCTGCGGATGGCGCTGGCTTTAAGCCGCTCGCGGATTATGTGCATTCGCTGGGACTGAAGTTCGGCATCCATATCATGCGCGGCATCCCGCGCCAGGCGGTTCATCAGAATACGCCGGTGCTT
>JAFYEE010000058.1 GCA_017544405.1 Lachnospiraceae bacterium | reverse complement strand
GTATTACTGCGACAAGTGCGGCGAGGTGGTGGTCGCCAAGGAGATGCCCAGGATCTGCCCGAAGTGCGGACACGATCATTTCACCCAGGATCCCGATACGCTCGATACCTGGTTCTCCTCCGCTCTCTGGCCGTTTGAGACCCTCGGCTGGCCCGAGATGACGGAAGACCTGAAGTATTTCTATCCGACCGACGTCCTCGTCACCGGATATGACATCATCTTCTTCTGGGTCATCCGCATGATCTTCTCCGGCTACGAGCAGATGGGAGAAAAGCCCTTCAAGACCGTATTTTTCCACGGCCTCGTGCGTGACTCCCAGGGCCGCAAGATGAGTAAATCCCTCGGCAACGGCATCGATCCCCTTGAGGTGATCGACCAGTACGGCGCCGACGCACTTCGTCTGACCCTGATCACCGGCAATGCGCCCGGCAATGACATGCGCTTCTACTATGAGCGCGTGGAGAACAGCCGCAACTTCGCGAACAAGGTCTGGAACGCGTCCCGGTTCATCATGATGAACATGGAGAGCGCACTGGAGAAATCCGGCCATGGCGTGACCGTACCCGCAGCCGGGGATCTCGAGCCGGCCGACCGCTGGATCCTGTCCAAGCTCAACACGCTGGTGAAGGATGTCACGGAAAATATGGACCACTTCGAGCTCGGCATCGCGGTTCAGAAGGTCTATGACTATATCTGGGAAGAGTTCTGCGACTGGTACATCGAGATGGTCAAGCCCCGTCTGTACAATACGGACGATGAGAAGAGCCAGAACGCTGCACTTTGGACGCTTCGCACGGTCCTGATCGACGCGCTGAAGCTCCTGCATCCCTACATGCCGTTCATCACCGAGGAGATCTTCTGCACGCTGCAGGATGAGGAAGAGTCCATCATGATCAGCTCCTGGCCGGTCTATCAGGAAGCACGGAGCTTTCCTGCCGAGGAGCAGGCGATCGAGACCATCAAGGCGGCGGTCCGTGGCATCCGCGGTATCCGTACCGAGATGAATGTCGCTCCTTCCCGCAAGGCGGCGGTGCACGTGGTCAGTGAAAATGAGGATATCCTGAAGATCTTCGAGGAAGGAAAGCTCTTCTTTGCAACGCTTGCCTTCGCCAGCGAAGTCTTCACCCAGAAGGACAAGTCCGGCATCGGCGAGGATGCGGCTTCCGTGGTGATCCCCGGCGCGACGCTGTACATTCCCTTTGAGGAACTGGTGGATCTGAAGGCCGAGATCGAGCGCCTCTCGAAGGAGAAGGCGAGACTCGAAGGAGAGCTGAAGCGCTCCGAGAGCATGCTCTCCAATGAGAAATTCCTCTCCAAGGCTCCCGCGAGCAAGGTGGAGGAAGAGAAAGCCAAGCAGGACAATTACCGCCAGATGATGGAACAGGTGGAAAAGCGGCTTTCACAGCTGCAGAGCCAGGGCTAAAGACCATGGAACTGCGTAAGATGCAAAGTTATGAGGAGGCGGTGGCGTATCTGTCGGATGCGCCCCGCTTTACCTCCGGATATGAGATTGAACGAACGACAGCGATCTGGCGCAGGCTCGGGGAGCCGGGCCGCAGCTGCCCGGTCGTTCATGTGGCAGGCACAAACGGAAAGGGTTCCGTCTGTGCCTGTTTGCGCTCTCTTTTTCTCGCGGCGGGGAAAAAGGTGTGCATGTTCACTTCCCCGCACCTGACGGATATCCGCGAGCGCTTTGTCTGCGGGAACGAATGGATCTCAAGGCAGGAGCTCCTTGCCTGCCTGAACCGGGTGCTGGAGGTGCTTTCGGAGGAAGAGGACTACACCCCCAATTTCTCGGAACTTCTATTCTATGTCTATCAGGTCTATCTGGAGCGCAGCGGCGCCGGGATCAGCATTCTGGAGACCGGCATGGGCGGGCGGCTGGATCCGACCAATGCCCTCCCGGACAAGGATCTCGCGGTACTGACCCGGATCGGTCTGGACCACATGGCTTACCTGGGCGATACCATAGGGCAGATCGCGGCCGAAAAAGCGGGCATTCTGCGCCCCGGCCGGCCGGTGGTCTACTCGGATCTGGTCCCGGAAGCTTCCGAAGTGATCCGCGCGAAGGCAGAGCGCCTTGGCTGC
>JAFYEE010000057.1 GCA_017544405.1 Lachnospiraceae bacterium | reverse complement strand
GGTATAATATTAAAATCCATCACTATTTGTTGCTATATGAGAGGTAGATTTTATGGCAGGCATCGTGCGGACGGAAGAGCTGTTGAATCCTCTGGATTACCCGGAAGAGCAACGCAAGCTCGTTGAAGACTTCAATGCCAAGTTGATGAACAGCGTAGGTGTGGTAACCGCGCTTGGAAAAGAGTACCACACGATCTGGATGGTGGATCTGAAGGATCATTCGATGGAGCTGTATCGTTCGACGGGTGAGAATACCGTCAGCGGTCTGCTTGAGATGGGGAAAAATAATCGTTGCTATGACGATTTTATTCAGGCTTATGTCGATACCTATGTCGCCGATCGTCCGGAGGCAGTACTTCATGATGTTGCGTTTGATATCGTGTATGAGCGCATCATGAAGGGCGACTTATACACGGTCGATTACATGCGTTTCAATGATGACGGGAATATCACCTACCATCAGATGGCCTTTGCACTGGCCGGGGAGCCGGGGCATGCGGAGAAATTCACGCTTGCTTACCGTGACGTCGATAAATCCATCCGCAGACACATGGCAGACAAGATTTATCTCCGGGAGCAGCTGAACATCGTTAATGCACTCAGCCGTGATTACTATAATATTTTCAAGGTGGACCTCGCCTCCGGAACGGTGGTGATCCTGAAGCTGGACGGCTATGTTACCAAGGGCATGGATAAGCCCAGTGAGAAGGTCTATCCCTATGATGTCCTGTACAAGCAGTATGTGAAGGACCGTGTCTATGCGGAAGATATTCCGGTCATGATGGAAGCCATGAGTCTGGATACCGTCCGCAAGAAGATGGAGGAGGCGGATGAATATGTCTCCAGCTATCGTGTCATGGACAACGGGGAGATTCATTATTATCAGTTCACCTATCTTCCGATCAATCCGCTGAACAAAGCAGGCGGAATTCTGGCAGGCTTCAAGAACGTGGATGATGTCGTTGAGGGTGCCCGCGAACGTGAAGAGCTCCGCGTCCTGGCGGAGACGGATCTGCTGACCGGTCTTTTGAACCGCGGAAGCGGGGAGCAGAAAATGACGACCATGCTGGCCAGCGGTCGCAAGGGGATGTTCTGCATCATGGATGTGGATCATTTCAAGTGTATCAACGATACCTTCGGTCACGATGTCGGTGACAAGGTGCTGCGCGGGCTGGCGGATATCCTGAAGGAGGAATTCCGGGAGAAGGACATCGCCTTCCGTCTGGGCGGAGACGAATATGCCGTATTTGCCCAGAATATCCAGGAATCGCCAAAAGGGGAACTGATTCTGGAGCGCGTATTTAAGCGCATTTCCGAGCTGCAGATTCCGGAATTGGAAGGGAAGCCTCTGGCAGTCAGCGTCGGTGCGGTGATTTTGCAGCAGGGAAAAATATACTCCTTTGACGAAGTCTATAAACAGGCAGATGCGTGTGTTTATAAGAGCAAGAAGACCGAAGGAAATAAAGTAACCTATTTTGCATAAAAAACCCTGCGTATTCCGGAAACGAATACGCAGGGCTCTTTTTTTGATCCGAAGAAGGATCCTTTTCAAAGCCGCTTCTTTCGACGGACTTAATTCTTGGTCGGAATAAACGGAATGATGGAGCCGGCAACCTGCTGGATCGGCATGGTCTGCAGCGTGATCTTGCCGGGGCCGGTGATGACGGTATTGGTCATGCCATCTCCGCTCAGAAGAAGGTTCTTGATGCCCTTCTGTACGACGACCTCCACGTTGCAGGTAGCACTCATCATAGCGAGGAAGCCCTGATCCACGATCATCTTCTCGCCTGCGGCGAGCTCATAATCCACGGTGGAGCCATCGATCTCGAGGAAAGCGATACCGTTGCCGGAAAGCTTCTGCAGAATGAAGCCCTCACCACCGAGGAAGCCTGCGCCGGCCTTCTGGAGGTGCGTGGAGAGTTGTACACCGGTAGTGGAAGCCAGGAATGCGGATTTCTGGCAGATCACATCATTGCCGGGGGTGATTTCCACAGCCAGGATCGTTCCGGGGAAGCTCGAAGTGAAAGCAACCATTCCGGGACCGTCCTGAGCGGTGAAGACATTCTGGAACAGACTTTCACCGGAAAAAGCGCGGCCGAGCAGCTTCCCAAGACCGCCGTTGCCGCCTGCGTTGCTTGTGGTCTCAAGCTTCATGTTGCCACTCATCCAGCTCATGGCTCCGTTTTCGGAGATGACCTGTTCCCCTGCCTCCAGATGGACTTCTACCACTGGAAGGGACCCACCTTTGATTTCGTACTTCATGTCAAATACCTCCTCCTTGTAGTAAATTGATAGAACACTTAAAGGATAACACGTTCACCCCAAAAAACAAAGACCGTGCTACAATGATTTCAGAGCCTGCATGGCGGGAAGGAGAGCGTATGTCGAAATCCATCGGACATTATCGGGCGGAGCCGGTCGGCACCGAAAAATACCATCTTGGGGAGTCTCCGTTCTGGGATCCGCGGACGCGCACCTGCTCCTTTGTGGATATCACCGCAGGGATCTTCTATCGGATGGATGCTGCGGGCCGGATTACCTCCCATGACTTCGGGCAGATGGTGGGAGCCGTCGTACCGGCCGCAGAGCCGGGCACGTATGTGGCGGCAGGCACCGACGGACTGTACCTCCTGGAGGGAGAGAAGCACCGGAAGATCTGCGGTCTGACGGACTACTACGAGAGCTTTCAGCGGTCCAACGATGCCAAGGCGGATCCGGCCGGTCGTCTCTTTTTCGGCTCCTCCGTCTGGAAGGAAGGGTGCGGAGACAGTGGGAATCTCTTCGTGTATGACGGGGGCGAGATCCGCACGCAGGTGAAAAATACGAAGATTTCCAACGGAATGGCCTGGAGCGCCGACCGGAAGCGCTTCTATTTCTCGGATTCCCTGGAATACGGCGTCTTTGTTTTTGATTATGACGTATCGACCGGGGCGATTACCAATCGAAGAGAGCTTTTTCATGCGCAGGATGGTGTGACCGACGGACTGTGCATCGATGCGCAGGATCGCCTCTGGGTGGCCTACTGGGGCGGACACCGTGTGGAATGCAGAAGCGGCGAGACGGGAGAGCTGCTGGCGGTGGTCGATGTGCCGGCAAAGCAGGTATCTTCCTGCTGCTTTTACGGAGAGGCCCTGGACCGGCTGCTGATCACCTCCTCGGGGGATGGGGTGGACGGACCACTGGACGGCTGCATCTTTACCTGCAGGGTGGACGCAAAAGGGTGCGATCCGGACTATGCCGATATACGCTGATACCCGCGCGGTTGACAGCGGCGAAGGAGCGTGCAAAAATCTAAAGTAAAAAACGGAAAGGATGAACGTATGGATCATGTGAGTTTTGAGCCGAAGGGTGTCTGCTCTGTGAAGCTTGATTTTGATGTGGAGGAGGGAAAGCTCCACAATGTGCGTTTTACGGGGGGATGCAACGGCAACCTGAAAGCGATCGGGCGTCTGGTCGAGGGGCACGATGCGGCGGAGATTGCCGATATCCTAAGGGGAAATGACTGCAAGATGAGGGGAACCTCCTGCGCGGATCAGTTTGCGCAGGCGATCGATGCGTATCTGCTGCAGAAGGCATAAGTCCCGGTTTTGAGGATCGGGAGACAGCTTGGGAATGCGCCATGAAACCGGAAGCGTTTCTCAATAAGGGCACGGTTGGAACCCTTCTGACCGTGCCCTTACTTTAGGCTTTTTTAAGAAAAGGGACCGGCCCCGGCGCTAATTGAAACTTAATATCAATAACCACTCATATTTGAGAAAAGACCTTGAAAATCGCTTGCATCAAAGATAAAATAAACGAGTTATCAAAAGGGAGTATTCCCTTTGCATATAGATCTGTGACGAGACAAAGAGGAAGGAAACAAAGGATATGGCAGACAAGAAAGAGATTTTATCGGTTCAGGGCCTGAAGGTGGGCGTCGATGGCAAGGAAATCCTGCACGGCCTGGATCTCGTGATCCGCGAAGGCGAGACCCATGTGCTCATGGGACCCAACGGCGCGGGCAAGTCCACCCTCGGCAACGCGCTGATGGGCAATCCGAAGTATGAGGTCACCGAAGGGAGCGCAGCCTTTCTCGGCAGCGATCTCCTGGAGATGGCAACGAATGAACGCGCGGCAGCGGGACTGTTTCTGTCGTTCCAGAACCCGATCGAAGTCCCCGGCGTAACGCTGAGCAATTTCATCCGCAGCGCCATGGAAGCCTGTGGGACGAAGCTCTCCCTGTGGAACTTCAAAAAGGAAGCGGCGCGTCAGATGGAAGTCCTGCAGATGAATCCGGAATATCTCGACCGTGATCTGAACGTCGGCTTTTCCGGCGGAGAGAAGAAGAAGGCGGAGATCCTCCAGATGCTGATGCTGCACCCTACACTGGCCATTCTCGACGAGACGGATTCCGGGCTCGATGTGGATGCGGTCAAGACGGTGTCCACCGGCGTGGAAGAGTATCAAAAGAATCAGAACGGCGCGCTTTTGATCATCACGCACAGCACGCGGATCCTGGAATCGCTCCACGTGGATTACACGCATGTGCTCGTCGGCGGCCGGCTGGTGGCGACCGGCGACGCGTCTCTGATCGATCGCATCAACGCGGACGGATTTGAGCAGTTTACGAGAGCGGAGTAAGAGAATGAAAGAAAAAACCTTTGTGGATGACATAAACCGCAGCGTTTATGACATCAAAGATACGGAGAAAGATGCATATCGCATCCGGCAGGGGCTGACCGAGGAGATCGTACGCAAGATCTCCGAGGAGAAGCATGATCCCGCGTGGATGCTGGAATTCCGGTTAAAATCCCTGGAGATCTACAATGAGCTGCAGGTGCCGGACTGGGGGCCTTCGATCGATGGCCTGAACATGGACAATATCGCAACCTACGTCCGTGCCAATACCAGCATGAAGGGGACCTGGGAGGAAGTCCCGGAGGATATCAAGGAGACCTTTGAGCGCCTGGGCATCCCCAAGGCGGAGCGGGAGAGCCTCGCCGGAGTCGGTGCGCAGTACGATTCCGAGCTGGTGTACCACAATGTCCGCAAGGAAGTAGAGGACCAGGGCGTTATTTACACGGACTTTGAAAGCGCGCTCGTCGGTGAATATGCGGACATGGTGCGGGAGCATTTCATGAAGCTGGTGCCTCCCACCGACCACAAATTCGCAGCGCTGCACGGCGCGGTCTGGTCCGGCGGATCCTTTGTCTATGTACCGCCCGGGGTGAAGGTATCCATCCCGCTTCAGTCGTATTTCCGCCTGAATGCGCGCGGCGCAGGACAGTTTGAGCACACGCTGATCATCGTGGATGAGGGCGCGGACCTTCACTTTATCGAGGGCTGCTCCGCACCGAAGTACAATGTGGCCAATCTGCACGCGGGATGTATGGAGCTCTATGTGCGCAAGGGCGCAAAGCTCCGCTACTCCACGATCGAGAACTGGTCCAAGAACATGTACAATCTCAACACGAAACGCGCCATCGTCGAGGAGGGCGGGACGATGGAATGGGTCTCCGGCTCCTTCGGATCCCATGTGTCCTACCTGTACCCGATGACGATCTTAAACGGCGCGGGTTCTCATACCGAGTTTACCGGAATCACCTTTGCCGGAGAGGGCCAGACCCTGGACACCGGCCTGAAGGTGGTGCACAACGGACCGAACACGAGCTCCTTCGTCAACACCCGCTCGATCTCCAAGAGCGGCGGATGCGCGACGACCCGCAGCTCCATTGTGGTAAACCCGACGGCGAAGGGCAGCAAGTCCAGCGTTTCCTGCGAATCCCTGATGATCGATGATATCTCCCGCTCGGATACGATCCCGGCGATGGATATCCGCACCGACGATGCGGACATCGGTCATGAGGCCAGCATCGGCCGCATCAGCGATGAGGCGGTCTATTACCTGATGTCGCGCGGCCTGGCCGAAACGGAGGCGAAGGCGCTGATCGTCAGCGGCTTTGCGGATCAGGTATCTAAGGAATTGCCGCTGGAGTATGCCGTGGAGATGAACAATCTGATCCGCCTGGAGATGGTGGGCAGCATCGGATAAAATCCGGAGAAAGTGGAAAACATGAGTAAACAGGACATGATCATCAATCCGCTTCCCATGCGGACGTGGAACCGACTGAAAATGAATGAGGCGACGCTTTCGGGGGTATCCCCGGAAGGGAGCCTTGCCATAGAGACAAACCTGCCGCAGACCGCGCCGGATCCGGCGACCGCAGCCAGAATGGAAAGCATCCCGGGCGGGGCCGGCAGTGCTGTGGACCGGCTCGCCGAGGAGGCGGGTCCGGACGTTTTCTTCCTGAAGGGCACCGGAAAGGAACCGCAGGAGCCTGCGATCCTGACCCTGCGCCATGCGGGCAGCAGACAGACGATGAACCGCATTTTCCTCGAGACGCCGGAAGATACGGAGATGACCGTCTATCTGGATCTCGGAAGCGAGGAGGGGGCGCAGGGACTTGCCATCCTGCAGACGAAGGCCTATCTGGCGAAACATTCCACGCTGCGCCTGGTCCAGATCGGGCATACCGGCCGGGGCGTGGATGTGCTAAGTGATATCGGCGCGCGCTGCGAGGAGGGGGCCCGTTTCGAGCTGGTGCAGCTTTTCCTCGGAGGGAACCGCACCTGGTCCGGATATGAGACCGATCTGCTGGGCGATGAAAGCAGCTGCAAGACCTACATCGGGTATCATCTGAAGGAGGAACAGAGTCTGGATATGAACTATGTGGCACGCCACCACGGGCGCCGAAGCGACAGTCTGATCCTGGCAGCAGGCGCGCTCAGTGACCGTTCCCGCAAGCTTTTCCGCGGAACGCTCGACTTTATCAAGGGCGGCAAGACCGCGACGGGCGCCGAAAAAGAGGAAGTGCTCCTCATGAATGACGCGGTCGTCAATCAGACGATTCCCCTGATCCTCTGCGGTGAGGAAGATGTGGCGGGAAGCCACGGCGCGACCATCGGCAAGGCGGACGAGGAGGTTCTGTTCTATCTCACCTCCAGAGGGATCTCCAAGGAGAACGCCTATGCCATGCTGGCAAAGGCCAAGCTCGACGGAGCGCTGGCGCATGTGGTTTCGCCCGAGCTGAAGGAAATGACACAGAAAGCGATTGAGGAGTTTTATGGACAAGCAGAGTGATTTGAGAAAATACCGGGAGGATTTCCCGCTCCTTGCGGAGTGGGACCTTGCGTACCTGGACAATGCAGCCACCACCCAGAAGCCCAGGCAGGTGCTGGAGGCCGTGCGCCGCTACTATGAGGCGGAAAACGCGAATCCGCTCCGCGGCGTGTACGAGCTGAGCGCCGTGGCGACACAGGTCTATGAGGACGCGCGCGCGCTGACGGCAGAATTTATCCATGCCGCACAGCCGGAGGAGATCGTTTTTACCCGGAATGCGACGGAGAGTCTGAATCTGGTGGCCTACAGCTGGGGCGGCGCCAATCTGCATCCCGGGGACCGTGTGCTGGTCTCCGTTCTGGAGCATCACAGCAATTTCCTGCCCTGGAAGGCGGTGGCGGAGCGGACCGGCGCGGAGATCGTACAGATTCCCTGCACGCCGGAGGGCGAGATCACGGAAGAGCTTCTGCGCAGCGTTCTGACGCCGCAGACGAAGCTGGTGGCGGTCACGCAGGTGTCCAATGTCATGGGGCGCAAGAATGATCTGAAAAAGCTGGCGAAGGTCGCACACGAAGCCGGCGCCCTGCTGATGGCGGACGGCGCGCAGAGTGTCCCGCATATGGCGGTGGATGTGCAGGATCTGGGCGTGGATTTCCTCGCCTTTTCCGGGCACAAGATGCTCGCTCCCATGGGGATCGGCGCGCTCTACGGCCGCAAGGAACTGCTCGATGCGATGCCGCCGTTTCTGACCGGCGGAGAAATGATTGAAATTGTACACTGGGACAGGGTAAAATATGCTCAGGTACCGCACAAATTTGAAGCCGGTACGGTGAATGCGGGTGGCGCGGCCGGACTGGCGGCAGCGATCCGTTACCTGCAGGAGATCGGGTTTGACCGGATCGAAGCGCAGGAGCAGCGTCTGACCTGCCTCGCGATGGAAGGGCTGAAGCAGATCCCCGGGATCCGCATCATCGGTTCCGCGCGTCCCGAGGATCATATGGGGATCGTGACCTTCATGGTGGAGGATGTGCATCCCCACGATGTGGCATCGATCCTGGATCGTGACGGGATCGCGATCCGCGCCGGACATCACTGCGCGCAGCCACTGATGGACTATCTGGGCGTCAATTCCACGTGCAGGGCCAGCTTCGCGTTTTACAATACGGAGGAGGAAGTGGAGAAATTCCTCGCCTCCGTGGGAAAGATCAGAGGATTGATGGGATATGGCGGATAAGACTTTTTACAATGAGGTGCTGACCGATCACAACATGCACCCGCTGCACAAGCATGCGCTCGAGTGTCCGGACCTGGTGATGGAAGGAGTCAATCCGTCCTGCGGGGACGAGATCAGCCTGCAGCTCAAGGTGGAGGACGGGGTCATCCGGGACGGTTCCTTCGTCGGGGAAGGCTGCGCCATCTCGCAGGCGTCCGCGGATATCATGCTGGACATGGTCATCGGCAAGACGGTCGAGGAAGCGCGCGAGCTCTCCGGGATCTTCCTGCGCATGATCCAGGGACAGGCGACGCCGGAGGAGCTGGAGCGCCTGGAGGAAGCAGGCGCGCTGGAAGACATCTCCCACATGCCTGCCCGCGTAAAATGCGCGGTTCTGGGCTGGCACACACTGGATGAGGCACTGGGAAAGGCGTAAATGAAAACCTTGTACGAGGAGCTGGTCTCCTATAGCGATCAGAATATTTTGCCCTGCCATATGCCGGGTCACAAGCGAAAATCCTTCGGCTTTTTGCCGGAGGATTTTGTGGCATTGGACGTCACGGAGGTGGAGGGTACGGACAATCTCCACGATCCGCAGGGCATCCTGAAGGCCGCCATGGAGCGCGCGGCCGGGCTTTGCCATGCCCGCGAGACGTATTTTCTGGTAAACGGAAGCACCGTCGGGATCCTCGCAGCCGTAAGCGCGGCGGTTCCCGAGGGCGGCACGCTGCTCTGCGCGCGCGCCTCCCACAAGTCGGTATACCATGCGATCTATCTGCGCGGTCTGAAAGCGGAGTACCTGTACGGACGCCCCTGTGAAGCGGCGGACCTGACCGAGCCCCCGGAGCCGGAAGAGCTGGCGGAAGCCCTGGAGCGCTGCCCGCAGGCGAAAGCCGTTCTGATCACCAGCCCGACCTATGAGGGCAGGATCGCCAAAGTCCGTGAGCTCGCGCAGCTGGCACACGCGCACGGTCTCCCGCTGATCGTCGACGAAGCGCACGGGGCGCACCTCGGATGGAGCAAAAGCTTCCCGGAGAGCGCCTGTGAGGCGGGGGCGGACCTCGTGATCCAGAGCACACACAAGACCCTTCCGGCGCCGACGCAGACCGCGCTCCTGCACCGCAATTCGGACCGGGTGGACGCAGAGAAGCTGCGCAGATTCCTGCGCATCTACGAGACGAGCAGCCCCTCTTATCCGCTGATGGCGGGGATCGACAATGCGCTGCATGTCATGGAGACGGAGGGCGCACGGCTGCTTGAGGACCTGAAGGAGCGGTATCTTTCGCTGCTCGGGGATCTGCAGCGGGAATGCCGTACGCTTCGCTTTGTCCCCTTTGCGGAAGGGCGCCAGGATCCCGGAAAGCTCGTGATCTCCTGTGCGGGGAGCGGCGTTACCGGGCGGGAGCTGGCACGGATCCTGCGCCGGGAGTACGGCATCGAGACGGAGATGAGCATGCCGACCCTGGTGCTTGCGATGCTGACCGTGGCGGATGATGCGGAGGATTTTCAGAGGCTGAAAAAAGCAATCCTTGCAGTGGATGGCAAACTGTCGGAAAATAAAGAAAAAGACACGGACGCGGGACCTCTTGCAACGTGCGCGCCGGCGCCGGAAGCGGTCTGCACGATCCGCGAGGCCTGGGATGCGCAGATGCAGGAGTCGCCGCTGGCGGAAGCGTCCGGGAAGATCAGCGGGAGCTTTTTGTATCTGTATCCGCCCGGAACGCCGATCCTTGTGCCCGGAGAGCGGGTTGGAGAAGCGCAGATCCGCACCGTGGAGCGCTGTCTTGCCGCGGGGTATGAGGTACACGGCCTCGGCGGGAGTGCCAAGGACCCGCTGGTCAGCGTCCTGCGCGCATAAATAAATTGAGGAGCGTATTATGGGAAAAATCATCTGTCTGCTGGGGAAGAGTTCCACCGGCAAGGATACCATTTACAAGCGGCTTCTGGCCCGGGAGGAGCTCGGACTACACCCAATCGTGACCTACACGACGCGCCCGATCCGGGCCGGCGAGAAGGAGGGAACGGAGTACCATTTCACCGATGAGGACGGGTATCTTCGCCTGAAAGCGGCCGGGAAAGTGGTGGAGGAGCGCGCCTATCATACCGTTCACGGACTGTGGCGGTATTTTACGGTGGACGATGCCGCGCTGGACCTTGCGCACAACGACTATCTGATCGCCGCCGGAACGCTTGTCGCGTATGCCGGGATCCGTGATTATTACGGCGCGGACCGCGTGGTCTCGATCCTGATCGATGTGGATGACGGCGTCCGTCTGCAGCGGGCCCTGAACCGGGAGCGCAAGCAGGAGCATCCGAAATACGAGGAAATGTGCCGCAGATTCCTGGCGGACAGCGAGGATTTCGCCCCGGAGAAGGTGCGGCAGGCCGGCATCAGTACCGTCATACAGAATGAGGATCTGGATCTGTGTCTCTCCGAGATTATTGCCTATGTGAAATGTGTGCAAAATGGTGTACAATAAAATAGTATAACTATCGACAGGGAGGTGCGTGCATGGATATCAAGGTCAATCAAATATCGCAGCCTTCACCGGTAGAGCAGCCCAAGGCTGCGCAGCCCACCGACGGCACCTTCAAATTCATGCTGGCCAGCAGTATCGAGGAAACGGAACTGCAGGCCAGGCTTAATGCGCTCATGGAGGAGATCACCGAGGAGGGCAGGAAGCTTGGCAAGCGCAGGGATGTGAAGGACATGAAGCACTACCGGGGGCTGGTGAAGGCTTTTTTGAACGAGGTGGTGACGCGCTCCCACGAGTTTTCCAGAGAGAATTTCCTGGACCGGAAAGGGCGGCACCGGGTGTACGGCATCGTGCGTCTGGTGGACGAAAATCTCGACCATCTCGCGCAGGAGCTGATGAAGGATGAGAAGGACAACCTGGAGATCCTCCGGGCGATCGGGGAGATTGAAGGGCTGCTTCTGGACATCTTCACCTGACGGTGAAGATGAGGCATGGTGCATGGAGGCAAGGATATGCCGGGTTTTAAGGACATTGTCGGACAAAAACAGATAAAAGAGCATCTGCAAAGTGCGATCCGCTCCGGAAAGGTGGGACATGCCTACATCATCAGCGGAGAGCGTTTTAGCGGGAAGGAATTTGTGGCCCGGGCCTTTGCACAGACGCTGCAGTGTGAGGAGGGGGGCACCGAACCCTGCGGGAAATGCCATTCCTGTCTGCAGGCGGAGAGCCGGAACCATCCCGATATCCTCTATCTGTCACATGAATCCCATCCGAATTCCATCGGTGTGGAGGACGTGAGGGACCAGATCATAAGCGATGCGATCATTCGCCCCTACAGCTCGCCTTACAAGGTTTACATCGTCAACGAGGCGGAGAAGATGACGACGCAGGCACAGAACGCGCTTCTGAAGACGCTGGAGGAGCCGCCTTCCTATGTGGTGATCCTGCTGCTCACCACCAATGCGGGAACCTTCCTGCAGACGGTGCGCAGCCGCTGCGAGATGCTGACCATGAAGCCCGTTCCCGACGCGGAGATCCGGGAGTATCTGATGGAGCACTGCCAGGTGCCGGACTATCACGCAAAGCTGTGCACGGCCTTTGCACAGGGCAATTTCGGCAAAGCGCTTCAGATGGTGGCAAGCGATGAATTCCAGACCATTCAGAAGGTGACCACCGCGCTGCTGCGGCAGCAGCATGACATGCCGATGTCGGAGAAGATCGCGCTGATCCAGAGCATGGCCCAGTACAAGATGGACCCGGAGGAATTCCTCGACATCATCATGGTCTGGTACCGGGATGTGCTGATGTATAAGGCCACCGGAGACGCCGATTCCCTGGTCAATTACGGAGATATCGCCATCATCCGCAAGGCGGCGGGACGTTGCAGCTACGAGGGACTCGACGAGGTGCTCGAAGCGGTGAACAAAGCCAGAGCCAGACTGAAGGCATATGTGAATTTTGAACTTACCATGGAGCTGCTTCTTGCGACCATGCAGGAGAAGGGCTGACAGGATCAGAAAGGAAGAGAAAGGATATTTTCGCGCCTCGGCGCGGGAGTTTTTCGGAGAAAAGATGACAAAAGTAGTAGGAATCAGATTTCGTAATACCTGCAAGACCTATTTTTTCGATCCGGGACAGATCGATTTGCAGGTGGGCGATCATGCCATTGTAGAGACTGCAAAGGGCCTCGAGTACGGGGAGGTGGCCTCGGGGATCCGCGATGTGGCGGACGAGCAGGTTGTTCAGCCCCTCCGGACCGTGATCCGCAAGGCGTCCCGCCGGGATGACGAGCAGGTGGCGGAGAATCGCCGGAAGGAGGAGAATGCCTTAAAGGTCTGCCAGGAAAAAGCGCGCGAGCACGAGCTGGACATGAAGGTGACCGAGGCGGAGTATGCTTTCGACAACAGCAAGATCCTCTTTTACTTTACGGCGGAAGGAAGGGTGGACTTCCGGGAGCTGGTCAAGGATCTGGCCGCTGTTTTTCACACCCGCATAGAACTGCGCCAGATCGGTGTCCGCGATGAGGCCAGAGCCCTCGGAGGATTCGGTCCCTGCGGAAGACCCTTGTGCTGCGCAACCTATCTGAACGATTTTATCGCCGTGTCCATCAAGATGGCGAAGGAACAGAATCTGGCCCTGAACCCCACGAAGATCTCCGGGGTCTGCGGCAGACTGATGTGCTGCCTGAAGTACGAGGAAGAGGTATACGAAGAGCTCAACCGGACGATGCCGGATGTGGGTGACTACGTGGAAGCCGAGGACGGAATCCCCGGGGATGTGGTCAGCACCAACATTCTCCGCCAGACGGTACGCATTGTCGTGGATGTCAACGGAGACAAGGAGATGCGGGAGTATCCCGCCGCGCAGCTTACGCTGCTCAAGAAGCGCAAGCAGCGCAAAAAGGAGCTCAGCGAGGCGGCGGCTCTCGAGCGCGCCCAGCGTGCGCAGCGCGCGGAGCAGGCGAAAGAAAGCGGAGAGGATCGAAAGCCTGAGAAGTCCGAGCGCCCGGAGAAGGGCGGCAAGGCTGCCCGGAATCAGAAATCGGTCGGACGCGGTGCGGAGGACGGACACGGCGGACAGGCACCGGATGGCGGCGAGAAGCGGGAAGGCCGCAGAAATGACCGCAGGAACCGGCGCCCGAACGGCCTGGCCAGAGAGCAGGGAGAAGCCGGAAGCGTTGCCGCTCCGCCCAACGAGACGAGAAGCCGCGAGCAGGAAGGCGGCGAGAACCGGAGTGGAAACAGTAATCGTGAACACAGAAAGCATCACCACCGCAAAAACAGAGGACAGCGCCCGCAAGGCGAAGGCGCCGGAAACGGAAGCTCTTCCGCTCAGGGAGGGGGAGAGGCTTGACGACCTGCAGCGGTGCGGGTATCGGCTGATCCAGAATCCCGGTAAATTCTGCTTCGGGATGGATGCGGTTCTGCTTTCGGGCTTTGTGAAGGCGGCGAAGGGGGACCTGCTCCTGGATCTCGGGACCGGCACCGGAATCCTTCCGATCCTGCTGGCGGCCAAGACCCCCTGCGCACATCTGACCGGTCTGGAGATTCAGCCGGAGAGCGCGGATATGGCGCAGCGGAGCGTGCGTCTCAACCACCTGGAGGAGCGGGTGGAGATCGTCTGCGGGGATATCCGCAGAGCAGGGGAACTGTTCCCGCTTTCCTCCTTTGACCTGATCACGAGCAATCCGCCCTACATGACGGAGAGCCACGGGCTGACCAACCCTTTAGGTGCCAAGGCGATCGCGCGGCATGAGCTCTGCTGTACCTTCGCGGATGTGGTGCGTGCGGCTGCGTCCCTCCTGAAGCCGGGAGGGCATTTCTTCCTCGTGCACCGTCCGTTCCGGCTTCCGGAACTTATGACAACGATGTCGGAAATGCATCTGGAGCCCAAACGCATGCGCCTGGTATACCCCTACGCGGACCGGGAGCCCACCATGGTGCTCCTCGAGGCGATCCGGGGGGCAAAACCGCGCATGAACGTGGAAAAACCGCTGATTCTCTTCGAAGATCAGGACGTATATACGCAGGAGGTGAAGGACCTGTACGGGTTCTGACACCTGTGTCAGGAGGCCAAAGGAGATCTCATGGCGGGAACTTTATATCTATGTGCCACACCCATCGGCAATCTCGGGGATATGAGTCCCCGGATCCTCGAGACGCTTCGTCAGGCGGATCTGATCGCGGCGGAAGATACCAGGAACAGCTTAAAGCTCCTGAATCATTTTGACATTCACACGCCCATGACGAGCTACCACGAGTTCAATAAGGTGGAAAAGGCAGCCGTTCTCATCGAACAGCTCCGGCAGGAACGAATATTGCCCTGATCACGGATGCGGGTACGCCGGCCATCTCCGATCCCGGGGAAGTGCTGGTGCGGATGTGCATGGAGGCCGGGATCAGCGTCACTTCCCTTCCGGGTCCCTGTGCCTGCATCACGGCGCTGACGCTGTCGGGACTGCCCACCAGACGCTTTGCCTTCGAGGCCTTTCTTCCAACGGAGAAAAGAGAGCGGGAGGAGATCCTGGAAGAGCTTAAGTCGGAGACGCGGACGATGATCCTCTATGAGGCGCCCCATCGGCTAAAGCGCACGCTGGAGGATCTTCTGGAGGCGCTGGGGGACCGCCGGGTAACACTGTGCAGGGAGCTTACCAAGAAATTCGAGACGATCCTTCCCACCACTTTTTCCCAGGCCCTGGCCATGTACGAACGGGAGGACCCCCGCGGGGAATACGTGCTGGTGGTCGAGGGACGGAGCAGATCCTCCCTGAAGCAGGAGCAACAGACGCAGTGGGAAGCCATGAGCATCGGGGAACATATGAAGCTGTACGAGGACCGCGGAATGGATCACAAGGAGGCCATGAAGCAGGTGGCCAGAGACCGCGGAGTCGGCAAGCGCGAGATCTACCGCGCGCTGCTGGAAGACGGAGAGGAATGACCGACATGAGTGCGGATTGCGAGATGTGTGTCAATTATGTCTATGACGAAGAGGATGAGGTGTACGACTGTATGGCGAACCTGGACGAGGATGATATGTACCATTTCCTCACGGGCGGAGCAAAGGAGTGTCCGTTTTTCCGACTGGACGATGAGTATGGTGTGGTGAGACATCAGATGTAGGGGGGTCTTACCGGAAAAAGGGTGACAGCGACTGTATGGGGAACGAGAAGGGATTTACGCAGGATCAGCTGGCGGAAATCGAAGCAGGCAAAAAAGCCGGGCTGAAAACAGAAATCTACGCGAACCCGGAATACCTCGCGATACAGATGCGGCAGATCCGTCTGGTGCTCGAGCAGAACCTGGACGCGAAACCGCTTTGTAATCCTGCTTTGGACTGGTTCCAGATGGAGGAGATCCGTCTGGGGCTTGAGAGCGGTGTGGATGTAAGCCGCTATGCTTCCCCCGATCAACCTTATGCCCGGATGCGCCAGATGCGCAGAGCGCTGGAATCCGGCGTCGATATTTCCGATTTTCTTTCTTTTTCACCCGATGTCATCCGTCAGCTGCGCAAGGCGCGGGTCGACGGCTTCGAGATGAAATCCTATGCCGAGCAGGGATATGACGCGGAACAGATCAAACAGATCCGCTACGGCCTGCGCGGCGCACTTCCCATGAAGCAGTACCTGAAAAAAGAATATCGCGCGCCTGCGCTTGAAGAGATCCGCATCGGACTGGAAAAAGGTCTGGATGTGCGTGTTTACGCGCATCCGGAATATGACTGGCGCCAGATGCGCGAGATCCGCCTGGGACTCGAGCAGCAGGTGGATGTGAGCAAATACAATGATCCATGGTATACCTACCGGCAGATGATGGAGATCCGGCTGGGGCTGGTCGCCGGGATCGATGTCGAGAGCTACCGCAAAATGCGCTATTCCGCGACGGATATGCGCAATATGCGTCAGGCGCTGGAGCAAGGTTTCCTGTCCGCTCTGTCCACGGCGACTTCCGTCGGGGACCTGAGCGAGCTGATGACGGATGGAGAGGAGCCTTATAGCATCGCCATCTCAGAGGACGGCATGGAGGCTTATCTGATCATACGCGATCCTTCTGCGGTTCCGGACGAGGAGGCGCTTCTGACCGAGATCTGGAATGCGGGGATCCACAAGGGCATGCTGCGCCGTGAGATCAAGAAGGCATCCGAAGGGCAGTACGGCGCGGAAACGGTGCTGATCGCCTGCGGGCAGGCTCCGAGAGCCGGCAAGGACGGATGGTATGAATTTTTCTTCCGGACGAATGTCAACCGCAAGCCCAAGATCCTGGAGGACGGATCGGTGGACTACCGCGATGTGGAGTGGTATGACACGGTGGAGGCCGGGACGCAGGTGGCCCTGTACCACAGTGCGGAGGAGGGAACGGACGGATATGACGTCTACGGAAAGACCATCCCCACCGTGCGCGGCAAGGAGCTGAAAGTGCTGAACGGATCGGGCTTTAAGCTCTCCGAGGACCGCAAATCCTACATCGCCAAGATCGACGGGATGGTTTCCTACGAGAAGGAACGGCTGGAGATCGTCAATGTGCTGGAGCTGGATGATGTGACGACCGCCACCGGAGACGTGGTCTTTGAAGGAAATCTCCACATTCGCGGCAATGTGGGCTTCGGCGTGCTGATCAACGCGAAGGGGGATCTGGTGGTGGATGGCTTTGTGGAAGGCGCCAACATTCATGCCACCGGGGAAATCCTTCTGCGCAAGGGCATGAACGGCGGCGGAAAAGGACAGATCCACTGCGACAAAACCGTCACGGCCAAGTTCCTGGAGAGCACCGAGGTTCACGCGGGTGAGTCCATAAAGGTGAACTATTCCGTCAATTCCGTGCTGCATGCGGAGGAGATGGTGGTATTTGAACAGAGAAATGCCATGGTGATGGGCGGACGCTGCACCGGAGTCAAGGGCGTTGAAGCTCAGAACGTGGGCAGCAGGAGCGGTACCCCGACTCTGCTGATCGCCGGGGTATCGGAGCGCCTGATCAGGGAGAGCAACGAAGTGTACGGACGCCTGAAGAGCACGACCGAGGAGCTTCGCATGCTGGTCAATGCGCGCAATGAGATGTGTCACAAGTATCCGCGGGAGGTGCTGGCCGAGCAGGAGGTATACCGCAAGGTGGAAGACGCGATCTACACCAAGGAGACGGACCAGAAGGAACTTTCGGCAAGGCAGGAAGAGCTGCGCGCGCAGCTTCTCGAGATCTCTCGCGCGAAGATCGTGGTCCACGGAACGGTCTTCACCGGAGCGAAGATCCAGATCGGGAAGGAGCTCTGGGAGGCGGAGACGGACCTGCTGGATGTCACCCTTCAGAAGATCCGCTCCGGCGGCAAAGAAGAGATCGTAGCGCGCGGCAATCGTGAGGAGAACGGCTGATATCACCGGCATCGGAAGAAACACGGAGGAAGACGGACATGAGTGCAAATAAGGTCATCGTAATCGACGGCAACCTCGTGGAACGTGCGGAATTAACCGAAATACTGGATAAGTCAGGGTATGAGATTCTGGGGGCCGCCACCGGAAGTGAGGGAGGAAAGCTGATCGCCGCGCATCTGGCGGAGACGGCGGCGATCTTCCTGCGCCTGGATCTGCCGGACATCCCGGGAAACGTGATCCTGCGTGAACTGAATCACAAGGGGGTCACGCTGAAGGTTCCGGTGACCATCATCGAAGGCGAGGAGGACGAGGAGACCCCGGATGAGATCTTTGAGATGGGCGTGATCGATTTTGCCCGCAGGCCCTTCCGGTCCAAAATGGTGCAGCGCAGGCTGAAGAATGCCATCCGCATCTGCCGGATCCAGGGGGCGGCGCGCCGCCAGCTCGCGGTGCAGAACGATACGATGAAAAAGCAGAACGAGGAGCTGCAGAGTCGGTCGGAGGACCTGAAGCGCAGCCGGAACGGAATCCTTGAAACGCTGGGAACGGTGGTGGAGTACCGCAATCTCGAATACAGCGCCCACGCCCGCCATGTGCACAGATTTACGGAGATTCTGGGCCAGCAGGTGATGGCGGATTATCCGGAGCTGGGGCTGACGAAGGAGAAGGTGGAGACCTATGCCTTCTGCAGCATGCTGCATGATATCGGCAAAATCTGCATCACCGATGCCATCATGCTCAAGCCGGGACGGCTGACGGATTCGGAACGGGAGATCATGGAATCCCATACCACCAAGGGCTGTGAAATGCTCGACAGCGTTGCGGATTTTCTCGGCGAGGAATATTTTAACGCCACGATGGCCATCTGCCGCTCCCACCACGAGCGCTACGACGGTAAGGGCTATCCGGACGGGCTCGAGGGAGATGACATCCCGCTGTCCGCGCAGCTGGTATCGATCGCGGACGCGTATGACGGACTGGTGGGAGAGCGCGTCTACAAAAAGGCCTATTCCAAGCAGCGCGCCTTTGAGATGATCACCTTCGGAGAGTGCGGCGTCTTCAATCCGAAGCTGCTGGAGTCTTTCCGCAAATGCCGTACCGCATTTGAGGCGGAAGTCAACCAGGACGGAATGGAGCTCGCGGCCGATGATTCCGCGGGGAGATAGAAGATAGAGAAGAGAGAATCGTATGACACATGTCAGGATGGACCGGCAGCACAGGGCAAAGCAGTTTATGCCCTTTGCTGCCTTAAAAGGATATGAGGAGGCGCTGCGCGCGAAGGAGCATGTCGTGGTGCCCAAAAAGGAGCTCACCGAGGACCGGAAAGAAGAACTGGACTACGCCCTGAACCGGGCGAAGCCCATGGATCTGGTCACGGTGGTTTATTTTTGCAGGGGTGAATACCTGAAGATCACCGGAGCGCTGACCCGGATCGACCGGGAAGCCCGCTATCTCAAGGTGATCGATACCCGGATCGAATTCGTAGATATTTCAACCTTTGAAATAGAAAAATCAGTTTCGGATTATAAGGGGATATGCTAAAATAGGGCTTGCGAAATCGATTGTAAAAGCTCTGCAAATGCCGAAATACCTGAAATTTGCTTCGATCCGACTGTTCCCCCGGGGCGCGGGAGGACGAAGCGGAAAGAGAGAAAAACATGAGTATCGAAAGTGCAAAAAAGGCGATAGAAGAGGGCCGCGCCGTCCTCGGTATCGAATTCGGCTCCACCAGGATCAAGGGCGTTCTCATCGATGAGACGCACCAGCCGATCGCCATGGGTACCCACGACTGGGAGAACCGCCTGGAGAACGGCATCTGGACCTATTCCCTTGAGGATATCTGGACCGGACTGCAGGATACCTATGCAGGGGTTGCAGCCGATGTGAAGGCAAAATACGGCATCCCCCTGAAGAAGCTCGGCGGACTCGGATTTTCCGCGATGATGCACGGTTATATGCCGTTCAATGCGGCAGGAGAGCTGCTGGTTCCCTTCCGAACCTGGAGAAACACGATCACCGGTGAGGCGGTGGCGGAGCTCTCGCCCCTTTTCCAATTCAACATTCCTCAGAGATGGAGCATCGCGCATCTCTATCAGGCCGTCCTGAACAAAGAGGACCATGTGAAGGATATCACCTTCTTCACCACGCTGGCCGGTTACATTCACTGGCAGCTCTCCGGCGAGAAGGTGCTCGGCGTCGGCGAGGCCTCCGGCATGTTCCCGATCGACTCCGAAAAATGTCAGTTTGATGCCGGCAGGATCGAGAAGTTTGACAAGCTGGTCGCGTCAAAGGGCGTGAACTGGAAGCTGGAGGATCTCCTGCCCGGTGTGCTGCCGGCGGGTGAGAAGGCCGGCTGCCTTACCGCGGAGGGAGCGAAGAAGCTTGATCCTTCCGGAACCCTGGAACCCGGCTGCCCGATGGCGCCGCCCGAGGGAGACGCAGGCACCGGCATGACCGCGACGAATGCGGTCCGTGTCCGCACCGGCAATGTATCCGCGGGTACCTCCATCTTCTCCATGGTGGTCCTGGAGAAGGCGATGAAAAAATACTACGAGGAGCTGGATCTGGTCACCACGCCCGACGGGCTGCCCGTCGCCATGGTGCACTGCAACAACTGCACCTCCGACCTGAATGCGTGGGTGAACCTCTTTGACCAGTTTGCTTCCCTGATGGGGATCAAGGCGGATAAGAACGAGCTCTACGGCAAGCTTTACAACGAAGCACTGAAGGCAGATGCGGACTGCGGCGGCGTGGTCAGTGTCAACTTCTTCTCCGGGGAGCCGGTGGCCGGCCTCTCCGAGGGCAGACCCATGGTGGTCCGTCAGCCCGACGCATCCTTCAGCCTGGCGAATTTCATGCGCAGCAATCTCTACAGCGCATTGGCTACGCTCAAGATCGGCAATGATATCCTCTCCAAGGAGGAGAATGTGCCCATCGACCGTCTGATGGGACACGGCGGACTCTTCAAGACGCCCGTCGTCGGTCAGCGGATGCTGGCAGCCGCACTGAACGCGCCCGTGACCGTCATGGATACCGCCAGCGAGGGCGGCCCCTGGGGCATGGCTGTTCTGACGGCCTTCATGCTGGAGAAGGGGGAGGGCGAGACTCTGCCCGATTATCTGGACAACCGTATTTTTGCTGGCCAGTCCGGCACCACCATCGAGCCGGTGAAGGAGGACGTCGAAGGCTTCGACCGTTTCCTGGTAAGCTACCGCGGTGTGCTGGAAGCGGAGAAGGCAGCGGTGAACAGTTTTAAGTAAGTGATTTTTGAGCAGCACTTGGGAAGAAACGGCTGTCAGAGCGGTTTCTTCCCTAGTATGCTTTAAAAAGGTGGGACCGGAGCAGGAGCTGTCCCGCTTCCGGGTCCCGGAAAAGAGGAAGACATGCTGGAAGAACTGAAAAAAATAGTATGTGAAGCCAATCTGGAACTTCCCCGGTACGGTCTCGTGACCTTCACCTGGGGCAATGTAAGCCAGATTGACCGGGAATCCGGGCTGTTCGTAATCAAGCCCAGCGGTGTGGATTATGACAAGCTGACGCCCGACGACATGGTGGTCATGGATCTGAACGGGAATCGTGTGGAAGGCCATTACAAGCCCTCCTCTGACACGCCGACGCATCTCGAGCTGTACAAGGCCTTTCCCGAGATCGGCGGAGTGGTACACACCCATTCCTCCTATGCTACCAGCTGGGCCCAGGCGGGGAGGGACATCCCCTGCTATGGCACAACGCATGCGGATTATATCTATGGTGCGGTACCGTGCCTGCGCTGCCTGACCAGGGAGGAGATCGACGAAGCCTACGAGACCAATACCGGCCTTCTGATCGTCGACTACTTCCGGAAGACCGGCCGGGATATCCTCGGTGTTCCCGCTGCGCTTTGCAAGAATCACGGTCCTTTCACCTGGGGAAAGGATGCAGCGGAGGCAGTCCACAATGCTGTGGTACTTGAGGAGGTGGCCAAGATGGCCTACCGGTGCGAGACCATCAATCCCAAGGTTGCGCCTGCTCCGCAGGAGCTTCAGGACAAGCATTACTACCGCAAGCACGGTGCAAATGCATATTACGGACAGAACTGATGCAGCAAAGGGAGCGCATGCTCCCGAACAAATCGGAGGTAAACATGGACAATCTGGAACTTAAGAAACAAGCGAACAATGTCCGCAAGGGGATCGTGACATCCACCCACGCAGCCAAGGCCGGACATCCCGGCGGATCGCTTTCCGCGGCAGATGTTTTCACCTTCCTGTATTTTGAGGAGATGAACATCGACCCGAAGAACCCGCAGAAGGAAGACCGCGACCGTTTCGTGCTCTCCAAGGGACACACGGCACCCGGACTGTATGCGGCGCTGGCATACCGCGGATTTTTCCCGGTGGAGGATCTGACGACGCTGCGTAAGCTCGGCTCCTATCTGCAGGGCCATCCCAATATGCATATTCCCGGGGTGGATATGGCATCCGGATCCCTCGGACAGGGCATCTCCGCAGCAGCCGGCATGGCGCTCGGCGCGAAGCTCGGCGGCAAGGATTTCCGCGTATATACCCTGCTCGGCGATGGCGAGCTCGAGGAAGGACAGGTCTGGGAGGCTGCGATGTTCGCCGGCTTCCGCAAGCTGGACAACCTCGTTGTGATCGTGGACAACAACGGTCTGCAGATCGATGGTCCCATCGACAAGGTCTGCTCCCCTTACCCGATCGACAAGAAATTCGAAGCATTCAATTTCCATGTCATCAATGTGGATGCGCATGATTTTGACGCACTCCGCGCAGCTTTCAAGGAGGCGCGCGAGACCAAGGGCTGCCCGACCTGCATCGTCATGCACTCCCTGAAGGGCAAGGGCGTTTCCTTCATGGAAGGCAGTGTCGACTGGCACGGCAAGGCACCCAATGACGAAGAATATGCGGTAGCTATGGCAGATTTGGCCAAGATAGACGAAGCACTGGAAAAGGAGGGTCACTGACATGGCAGAAGTAAAAAAGATTGCAACCCGTGAAAGCTATGGTAATGCGCTGAAGGAGCTGGCGGAGGAGTTCCCGGATCTCGTGGTGCTCGACGCGGACCTTGCAGCGGCGACCAAGACCGGTATCTTCCGCAAGGCATATCCCGATCGCCATATTGACTGCGGTATCGCCGAGGCCAACATGATGGGTGTGGCAGCAGGCCTCTCCCTGACCGGCAAGATCCCGTTCGTGAGCTCCTTCGCCATGTTTGCGGCAGGCAGAGCCTTCGAGCAGGTACGCAACTCGATCGGATATCCCCATCTGAATGTGAAGATCGGCGCGACCCACGCCGGCATCTCCGTCGGTGAGGACGGCGCATCTCATCAGTGCAACGAGGACATCGCTCTGATGCGCACGATTCCCGGCATGGTGGTCATGTGCCCCTCCGATGATGTGGAGGCAAAGGCCGCTGTCCGCGCAGCCCTGGAGTATGAGGGACCTGTCTACATCCGCTTCGGCCGCGCAGCCTGCACGGTCATCAACGATCGCCCGGATTATAAATTCGAGATCGGCAAGGGTACCGTGGTGCGCGAGGGCAAGGATGTGACCATCGTTGCGACCGGTATCGGCGTGGATGCGGCACTCGGCGCAGCAGAGATGCTGAAGGCCGACGGGATCGATGCGGAAGTCATCAATATCTGCACGATCAAGCCCCTCGATGAGGATCTGATCGTGGCCAGCGCGAAGAAGACCGGCAAGGTGGTCACCGTAGAGGAGCATTCCGTGATCGGAGGCCTCGGCAGTGCCGTCTGCGACTGCCTCTGCGCAAAGTATCCGACGCCCGTCAAGAAGCTCGGCATGCAGGATGTATTCGGCGAGTCCGGTTCCGCTGCTGCCCTGATCCACAAGTACGGACTGGATGCAGAGGGCGTCTGTGCCTCTGTTAAGGAGTTCATGGCTTAAATGAAAAATATTCTGTCCCCCTCTATTCTGGCGGCGGATTTCTGGAAGCTTGGCGAACAGATCCGTCTGGTGGAACAGGCGGGTGTTCCCTATCTTCATATCGATGTGATGGACGGGCTCTTTGTTCCATCCATATCCTTTGGAATGCCGCTGATCGAGAGCCTGCGAAAGAGCACACAGCTGACCTTTGATGTGCATCTGATGATCCGGGATCCGGAGCGGTATGTGGAGGAATTTGCCCGGTGCGGTGCGGATATCATCACCTTCCACCTCGAGTCCACACAGCAACCCGGGGAAGTGATCCGCAGGATCAGAGCCTGCGGAAAGCGGGTCGGGATCACGATCAAGCCCGGGACGCCGGCGGAGGACCTCCTTCCCTGGCTGGATCAGGCGGATATGGTGCTGATCATGACCGTGGAGCCCGGATTCGGCGGGCAGAAGCTCCTTCCGGAATGCCTGGACAAAGTACGATTCATAAGAAAAGTAAGCGAACACAGAGGACTTAACACGGATATCGAAGTCGATGGCGGTGTGACGAGCGGTAATCTGAGAGAGATCCTGGCAGCCGGAGCCAATGTCATCGTGGCCGGTTCCGCTGTATTTCGCGGCAATGTGACGGAGAATCTTCAAAATCTGTCTCTACAGATGGAGTGAAGAAAACCCGGAGCACACCTTTCCGGTGTACTCCGGGTTTTTCCTTTTCTTTTGTTCCTTATTCGTCGCTTTCCTCCCTGGAAGAGGGATAATCCGGGAAGAACTTATCGATCGCATCCCGCAGTCTGGGATGACGAATCACAAAATGGATACAGGGCGTGTTGTTTTTGGAGACCATGACAAAGCGATCCCTCTTGATCACAATCTCCAGATTGCGGAAGATCGGCTCATCCAGAAGCCGGATCCGGTAGGAGGGATGTTCTTCGGCGAAGGCCTTGGTCAGCTCCAGATGCTGCTGGTATTCCTCATAGCGGTAATGGATCTCCTTCTCCGGGAAGATCTCCGAGAGCGGGAGCGAGACCGGATGCATTTCAAATTCTTCACGGGTGAGGACCGGGATCTCATCCAGGATCTCATCGTACTCCAGGGTGGTGAGGATCGCCTGGTGGTAGCGGGAGGCGAAGCCTTCCATAAGGCGGCGCGTCTCCTTGGGTAGATCGCAGCGTTTCACGATCCGGGTCAGAAGCTCCTCTGACACGGTGAAGATCGGCGGAGCCGCAAGGATCCGGTGGAGTGCCCCGCCCGCCTGAGAGGACTGCGTAAAGCGGTAAAAATCGGCCTTGCGGGAAGCGTCATAGATCTCCATCAGCGGCTGGGCATTGCTCAGCATATCGCGGGACATGGCCCGATAATAGCTGATATCCCGGCGCGTTTGCGAGACATAGTATCTGCCGGATTCGTGATGGCCGGTGATGGCATAGCCGTGCATGACGGCGGATCCGGAGGTCCGGAGCAGATGCAGAAAGGCATTGTTCTGGATATTGGGGAAATAGTAAGGGGAAACCTGCCCGGTCATATACAGAGGGATCCATCCTTTGAGTCCGAGCATCATATCCTCAAAGCTGCGGTCCAGGTTGTGGATCTGATAAAAATGCAGTCCCTTCTTCAGCATCATGGCCATACCGAAGAGATATTTTTCCTCGAAGCCCTCCGCTTTGGCCATGGCATCCATCGGCATGTCGCTGTACATGATGACGGGCTCCATGGATTTGCCGAGGACGGTGGCCTTGATCCAGTCCAGCTCTGCCGCCATCATCTCCTCCAGGCCATGGTAGGTCTTGGAGGAAGGCAGCCGGAAGGGTACGGTGGGAACCTTCAGCTCGTCGAAATGGATGGAGCGGATGTATTCATTCAGATCGAATTCGTTCAGCTTTTCAAAGAACTGGCCGAGGACCAGATTCTCCCGGATGGGATTGCCGGAGAGCCAGCGGCAGAGGTTTGTATAGAGGCGCTCCTCCCCCAGGAGCGATTCCAGGGGGCATTCCATCATCTTGGCGAGCCGGGTCAGCTGCTCCTCATCCTTCACTTTTTGGGCGATGAAAGTGGCGATCCCGTCCGTGAACTCTTCCTGGTTGGCCGGCCGGCGCTGTCCCAGGCGGATCCGGGACAGATAGGAAGGGTCAAAATTCAGCGCACGCGAGAGCGTATTCACATTCAGCTCCAGGTCACGGATCAGCCGATTGATTCGTTCCAGGAACAGGGTATAATCAAAATCAGAATCCTCGAAATAGTCGGAGAAAGCCTCCGTCAGTTCCGAATCATCGATCCCCGCCTCCGGGTGGGCATGCGCGATGGCTTTCAGCCCCTGAAGCAACAGATGCAGATGCGGGGTATCCGGCTTGCGCTCGCCGGTGCGGTAACGGCTCAGACTCGAGGGCGAAAGGCCGGAAGAGGCGGCCAGATCCTTGGCATTGCAGCCGAGTCGGTCCATATATTGATTCAGGCATTCTTTCAGTTCCATGGTATACCTTTCATCGGACAGCGGTATTCCCGACATGACTTTCCGCAGCCGGGTATGATACTATTTTAAGTGAAAAAGATGGGAAAAGACAAGTCACTTCACGGAGGTAAAACAATGAAAAACAAACTTTACTATCTGCTCTTCGTGTTCTATGCGCTCGTGATCCTTCTGATCCTGGCGATCAACGGGGTATTTACGGGGGAAGTGGTCTCTCCGAGCAATCTGATCATCAACCTGATTTTCCTGGTGGCGATCGGCGTCCTTTTCGCTGTATCCGCCGGCAGCTTCGGACGGCTGAACCGCTGTACGTCCGAGCTGAACAATGCCCGCCTTGCGATGGGCAACAAGTACAAGGAAAACGGGAACCGTCCGACCGTGATCGACGGCAGCAATTACGGGGAGCTTTTCTCCGATACGGAGCTGCGCAGGCCGCTTTACCGCTACTGCGTGCAGCTGGAGAAGCATCGCACGCGCTCCGGCTACGGACAGGGAACGGATATTGAGGATTTTATCAACGAGGATCTGATCGACCGCATCGGCATGAGCTACTTCAATTCCGGAATCTCGGGGGCGCTGACCGGTCTCGGCATCCTGGGAACCTTCCTGGGGCTGGCCATCGGCCTGGGTTCCTTTCAGGGGGAGGATATTTTCACCATCTCCGACAATGTGGGACCGCTTCTGTCCGGCATGAAGGTGGCCTTCCATACCTCCGTCTACGGCATCTTTTTCTCGCTCCTGTTCAACCTCTGCTACCGCAGCATCATGGCGGATGCCTATGAAAAGCTGAGCAATTTCCTCGATGCGTTCCGTCAGTATGCGCAGCCCGCGGCGTCGGATGCGAACGCGGATACCGCAGCCATGCTGGTCTATCAGGCCAATATGGCGAATGCGCTCAAGGAGATGCTGCAGCTTCAGAGAGGCGCATCCGCGGATCAGACGAAGGCCCTCGAGGAGATCGTGAACCGCTTCGTCGAGCAGATGACCGTCGCCTGTGGGGCGGAATTCAACGCGCTGGGCCATAACCTCCAGAATGTGACCGAGGCGCAGAAGAGCGTAGCGGAGAACAACCGCACGCTGGCGGCAGCGATCAATGAACTGCTCGCCGCGAACCAGAGACTCCAGGAGACCGTGAACATGTCCCTGGAAAACCAGAAGATTTTCGCGCAGGAGCTCGATGCGCAGAAGGCGCAGCTGGAGAAGGCCTGCGAGGACATCGGGAATCAGCTGTATACCTTTCAGCAGATGAGGAGGGTGTATGAGAATTAAGAGAGGAAGGAGAGAGGCCTTTGAGGAGCACAGCTTCTGGCAGTCCTATTCCGATATGATGGCTGCGCTCCTGCTGATCTTCATTATCATCATCGCGATCACACTGGCGATCTACAAGCGCAAGACCACGGATCTGGACAATACGAGGCTGCAGCTTCAGAACTCGCAGATCGAGCTGCAGACGGCGAAGGAAGAGCTCGAAGCATCCCGCGCCCGGATCGATGAATACAGTAAGGAACTGGCCAATTCGATCCTGGAGCTGCAGAGTGCCAACGAGCAGGCCGCCCTCACGGACGAGCAGCTGCAGGAGGCTTACCAGAAGCTGGCGCAGACCCAGAATGACCTGAATTCCGCCTATCTTCAGATCGCGGATACCCAGGCGGAGCTGGCGACGACCAAGAGCGAACTGCAAGCCATCATCGGTATCCGAACGGATCTGATCGGCGAGCTTCAGAGCACCTTCAACAATTCAAAAATGGTGGTCGATGCCCAGACCGGTTCCATCACCTTCTCCTCGGATGTGCTGTTCGGCTTCGACAGCGAAAAACTGAACGATGCAAGCAAAAAGGAGCTGTCGGAGGTCATCCCGAAGTATCTCTCCGTGCTGCTGCAGGACCGCTTCCGGGAAAATATCTCCGAGATCATCATCGAGGGGCACACCGATACCAACGGCACCTATGCCTACAACCAGGAGCTTTCCTATGGGAGAGCGAAGGCGGTGGCGGACTTTTGCCTGAAGGAGGGCAACGGGCTGAGCGCGGACCAGATCCTGTTGCTTCAGCAGATGCTGACGGTCAATGGAAAATCCTACTCGGATCCCGTCTATAAGAAGGATGCGTTCGGCAATGATACGACCGAGATCGACATGGACGCCTCCCGCCGCGTGGAAATCAAGTTCCGCCTGCGCGAGGAGGAAATGATGGCCCGCATTCAGGATGTACTCGAATAAGGGGTGGCTCTTCTTCCTTTCCTGTGGTAAAATGGCAAAGGCACATTTTTTAAGCATGGAGCGGGCGGAGATTTCAGCCCCTGTGGATCTGTGGGATCCTTGTCCTGCTCCGGAAGGTGAGGGAGAAATGAAAGGTTTTAAAAGAGTACTTGCAGTGATGCTGGTGATGGCTATGACCATGGCGGTTCTGTGCGCATGTGGCGCGCCGGATCCGAATCTCGGTGTCTATAAGCTGAATTCGTTCATGGGTTATTCTCTGGCAGAGTATGCCGAGATGATGGAGCAGAGTGAAGCGGAAGCGGCCGAGTCCTTTATGATCGAGCTGAAGTCCGGCGGAAAATCCGTATTTACCACGGATGGCGACCCCGATGAGTTCAAGTGGAAGATCGACGGAAGCGATTTTACCATGTACAGCATCTCCCCGGATGAGGAGGATGCGCTGCACGGAACGATCTCGAACGGCATCATGACCTTCTACATCGAGGACATCGAGGTTACGCTGAAGAAAGCGGAGTAACCGAAACGCGAATCATCAAAAAGAGAATCCTCAAAGAAAAAGGGAAAGCCAACTTGCGGGCTTTCCCTTTTTTCTACTTTGCATCCATGCGTTCGAGACTGAGGAGGGCACCGGTCGTAACATCGATGGAGACGCGAATCCGCTCTTCCGAGTCATCCTCCCGCTTTAGCGACAGGTCTGCGATCAGCAGAGCCGGCGCATCCCAGGAGACGATCTGCTTTGCTTCCAGATACCGGTAGGCGCCCAATATCTCACGGAAATCAAGCCGAATGGCCTCCCAGGTCAGTCCACCGTCCCGCGTATGGTACAGGATCTCCTCCGATCCGTGATAATCCGTCAAAATGAGGCCGCTTTGCATATCTCCAAAATAGAGAAGCACCGGGTAATTATGGATCGCGCCGGTCAGATCCAGAGCCGCGTCCGTATTCCCGTCTGCCGTGACGGAGTAAAGCGCTTTGGACATCTGTCCCGCGGCCGGATCACTTAGCCGCAGATACATCTCAGCGAGAGGGGTTCCCTCCGTGTCATAAATAGCCGAAACCAGATCCGTGCCGGGCTGCGTGCACCGCTCCGCAAGTTCCTCCGTGGACAGAATGCCCGCCTCTGTGTTGCGCGTCACTTCCGCGCATCCGGCCAGCTCTTCCCCTTTCCATACGTAGGAAAACGGAAGCGCACGAACGGCGCCGAAGGTTTCTTCGGAGATTTCCCAGATCCCTCTTTTCGCCTGCTCGGCATAATAGTTCCCATTTTGCGAGTACAGGAATACAGGGGAAAAAGCATTTCCCTCCTGATAAAAGGTTACGATATACAATTCGTCAGGCCCTTCCGGGACATCCGATGCGGAAGGAACCGTCGTCTCCAACCCGGAGAAGAGATCATATACTGTCTGAAGGGTCGGCAGATCATCGAAAGAGTATAGATTATAGAACTGTGACATCGTATCGATCGTGAGCAAAGTGACGGCATTTCGCTCCGGAAGATCCATCCGTATGGGCAAAAGATCCGTTTCCGGAACGTCCTTATCCTCTTCCACAACCGCTTCCGGGGCGGGGGTCGATGCTTCCTCTTTATCTTTATCCGGTGAAGTCAGAAAATAAAGCGCCAGGATGACACAGAGGATCACGCCAAGCACGGTAATCCCCATGACCGTCCTTTTGTAAGTTTGCGGATTTCCTTCTTTCATCTCATTTCACCTCGAAAAATGTCTTTTGTATTTTCTGTCACGGGTTTTCCAAAACGGGAATATTTCAGCGGTTTCAGGCACCATCTGATGCTATCTTAACACAGAATAATGAAACTGTGACGATTTGAGTTGATATACATACGGGCCTGAGAGTGACAAGCTCTCAGGCCTTATTGCATTTCACAACAAAAAATATGCGTTTCGCGCACTCCGGATTATGAAAAGTAAGCAGGAGCCGATAAAATAATTATAGTATGCCTATTTGAGAGGATATCTTATGAAACTGGCCATATGTGATGATGAGAAAAGAATACGTGATAATATTGCGGAATCTGTGAGAGAGGTATCGGAAAAGATGGAGATAGAATTCTATTCTGATGCAAAGGGAATTCTTTCTCCGAGCTTTGATTCCGATATCTTATTTCTTGACATACAGATGCCCGGAATAGACGGGATGAATGCTGCAAGAATGCTGAGATCCTCCGGGAAGAAGACGGTGATCGTATTTGTGACGGCACTGGAGGACCGGGTTTTTCATGCGTTTGATGTAGGGGCCTTTAACTATATTGTAAAACCCTTTACGAAGGCAAAGATAATAGAGGTATAGAAAAAGGCAGTCAAACAGGCAGAAGATCAAAGGCTGGTTGAAGCAGCTATTTCCGAACAGGAGGAAGCCGGTAGAACAATTACTGTAAAAAGCGGCGGAGCCAATACGAGGGTGATTCTTTCCGAAATACAATATGCTGAAATATTTGACAGACGGATTATCCTTCATATGAAAAGCAGTGATGATATCGAATATTACGGGAAAATCTCAGACTTGGAGAACATAGCCGGGAAGGATTTTTTCAGAGTTCACAGAGCCTACCTGGTGAATCTGGGGGCTGTAAGATCCTATGATTCGAAATATGTTCATATGTCTGATGCGGATATTCCTGTGGCCAGAGGAAAGTATCAGGTGCTGATAAAAGCATATATGTCCTTTCATACCAGGAGGGAAGGATTATGATGGACTGTCTTATACGGAATTTTCAGACCTTTGCTGAAGGATATAGCCTTGTGACGATAGAAGTATATCTGTTTCTTGTTTCGGCTTTATTTGCATACTGGCTGAAACCGTTCACAGCAGGCGGGAAATCGGCATATCTTACGGCGCTTGCGTATTGGATCCTTACGACCATCAATAATCATACCGGTACAAGTAAGGAAATTGACAGGATAATTGCCGCGGGAATCCTTGCCCTGTCCGTATTAACCTTGTGGATACTGGATAATAAGCGAAATCCAATACAGAAGATCTTCTTATGTGTTTTGTTCCGGCTGATCAGCTGGTTATCCATAGAATTACTGTCGGAGATCGGATTTTTCGAAAGAGATTTCATTTTCCAGTTTGACTGGTATAACTCGAGTGTAAAAGCAATCGTTCTGGAATTTATCATATGGAATCTGATTTTCTATGCATTGTCATTGATCCTGTTATATGCGGTCATCAGAATTCTTCACAGAATTTACAAGCATAAAAGCGAAGAACTGACTTGGCATGAACTTGCCATATTGTTGACCCCTGCGTTCACGCTTCTTCTTGTCAAGCCGATCATATCTTCTTATTTTCTGTTGTGGATGGACGGAATAAAAAATGGGAGCATAACCGAGAACATTCCTGCAAACATATACCGGGCGGCATTCTGTATTTTCGCTCTGTTTCCAATCATCATCATCCTTGCGCTTCTGCAGGATCTGAAAGAGAAACAGGAAGAAGCGCTCATAAAGGAATCCGTGAGCAAACAGGTAGAAGATGCCGAAAGCTACACATCTCACATAGATGACATTTATGAAAAGATGCGGGCTTTTCGTCATGACATAGGGAATCATCTTACCGTGATCAGCGGACTGGCTGAAAATGGCAACACAAAGGAATTATCGGATTATATAGGCGAATTACAGACTCGTTTTTCAGAACTGCAGCCTTCGATCAGGACCGGGAATGCGGTTACGGATGTGGTTCTTTCAGAGATAGCTGATCAGTGCGGAAAGGAGCAAATACAGTTTTCCAGTACCTTTGTATTTCCCGAAAAGCTTGGCATAAATCCGTTTGATATGAGCGTGATCCTTAACAATGCATTAAAAAATGCCGTGGATGCCTCTAAAGATGTTCCGGGAGCTGCGATCTGTATCAAATCCATAAGCAGGGATCGGATGCTGCTTATCAGCATAAAAAACAGGATAACCGATCGATTGGAGTTGAATGAGGAGGGATTGATCGACTCTACCAAAAAGCAGGGCGGACACGGATACGGACTGAAAAATATCCGAAACATTGCCGGAAAGTACAAAGGGGATATTGAGATACATCAGGAGGAAACAAACGGTGAGTTGTTCTTTGTTTTGAATATCATGCTGATGGGATAGGAAATATGCTGTTTACGACAACAAAAGTGCTGTTCACGCATAATGGCTTGTCTTAAGTATTTATCATCCGATAATTAAATCAGAAACCAGGTTGGAAAGGGGATGATCATATGCTAAGATTAAGCAATTTCAATTACGGAGCCTTTTTCGGATCCGGCAATTCAAACCAGAGCAGCTCCATATACAGGAATCTGTTGCAGCTTTCAAGTATAAGGTCGGGGGCATATTCCAAAGCGTTAAAGGCGTATTACGGAAAGAATAATGCTGCTGACACCGCAAAGAGCGCTTCTGCGAGCAAGTACAATTATTCTGCTTATGCTCCAAGCAGTGAGCTGACAAAAGTATCTAAAGAAAGTTCGGAGCTGGTTGCATCTTCGAAGAAACTAGCGGATTCCGGGAAGGACAGCTTATTTGGCAGTAAAGAAAAGTATGATTCCGATGCTGCATATAAAGCGGCAAGTGAATTTGTGGCGAACTACAATGAGACACTGGATGCGGTCAGCAAAACAGCAAATGCATCTGTCAGGAATTCGGCGAACAGCATGACAAGGATGACCGGGATCATGACGAAAAGCCTCGGCAGCATCGGAATAACCGTGGAAAAAAACGGTAAGTTGTCAATCCATGAAGAAACCATCAAAAATGCAGATTTCGATAAAGTGAAATCCATACTTGGAACAAACGGGTCATTTGCCAGGATCATAGGATCTTCGGCACAAAGGCTTGAATCCGCTGCGGAAACCCAGAACCGACAGTCTGCCTATGGTACCGGGATCTATGGTAGAAACGGTAGCAGCTACGGACCTTATGGTTATACCGGATCCGTTTTTGACGGATGGTTTTGAGCTTTCCGGATGGATACATATAGGGTCATTATTAGGGCTGAGCATAAACCTGCTCAGCTCTTTTTTATGGAAATTGCAATTTACACCATAAAATCTGCGCTTCACGGCATATAGGTTTATGCCGGTACATCGGCCGACGATAATAGGGATATAGACATCCGTCTACATATAGGAAAGTAGCTCAGTAACGAACAATGGAAGAATCAAGGAGGATTACGATTATGTCTATGAAGGTTGGAACAAATTACTCATATTATGCAACAAATTATACCCATGCGGATGCTGCGTCCCAAGCGAAAACGAAGGCAGACACTTCGGCAGACAACGCTGCTCATTCCATTACGAAAAGGAATGCTTCGGACCGCGCAGCCATTGTCAGCCAGCTTAAATCTGCGGCCGAACAGAGACAGAGTCAGCTGATCAATCTTGTACAAAAGACGCTCTCCGGGCAGGCGGGAACCTATGGTAAAGCTACCGGTGACAATCTCTGGAAGATACTCGCAGGCGGAAACTTTACGGTAGATGCAGCAACCAAAGCACAGGCACAGAAAGATATAGGCGAGGACGGATACTGGGGCGTGAAACAGACCTCGCAGAGGCTTTTTGATTTTGCAAGTGCGCTTGCGGGAGATGATGTAGATAAGATGAAAGAGATGCAGAAAGCTATGGAGAAAGGTTTTAAGCTGGCGACTAAGGCATGGGGAAGAGAATTGCCGAGTATCTGCAGCGACACCATAAATGCAGCCAATAACCTTTTTGAGGATTATTACAGATCAAAAGAAGCAGTATAATTGCAGGATTCAGGATTGGCGTTAATGTTCCATATATGCCTTGAAATGTATCTTTGCGCACATGGAGGTGCAGGTATATGAAGATAATTCACTCGAATCATCCGAACGGGATCCATCCGCTGACCGGTGGAGCCGGTGACGCAAACCTGTTTGGAAGCAGAAAACCATTTCTAAATCTCGGGGGAAGCAGATTAGGCGGGAAAGTAGTTCCCAGCCCCCTTGAAGAGAAGACACAGGAGGCTCGTAAGAAGGGCATGAAGCTGGTCTCGGATGCTTTCAAGGGCGAACAGGAAGCAGATCAGATGCTGGATGATCAGCGTAAGCGTTTCAAGGAGCTTTCCCACGAGGTCAGAGAACTGAACCGCCGGATCAAGACGATGCAGGAAAAGGCCCTTCCGGAAGAAGCGACGGAAGAGGAACGGGCTGCATTTGATGACGAATTAGAGGAATATCTAAAACAGGCGGATGCGGCAAAAAAGGAAATGCTTGCGATCGATCAGTCGATTCGAAGTTCCAAGATTGAGCGGCTTAAGTCAGATCCGGTGGGTGATGCTTTTGATCAGGCGGAAAAGATCATGGAAGCCGCAGGAGATGCTGCGCTTGGGGAAGTGGTCTCAGATGCCATGGCTCATATTCAGGAAGGCCTGGAAGAAAAGGAAAAGCAGGCGGAAAAACTCCGGGAAGAACAGGAAGAGCTGGAGGAGAGGATCGAAAAGGCCAAGGAGAAGAAGGAAGAATGTGAAGAGCTTACGGAGGAAATCCTGGAGGCTACTTCCTCTGAGGAAGCTTCCGGCATGACCGTTACAGAAGCCCAGGGTCAGGTCAAAAATATGCTTCATAAGCTGGGACTTATAGAAGAAGAGATAAAGGGTGCTGCAATCGACGAGCGGAAGTGACTCCATACAGGCAGTCAAAGATGCCCGGTATGCAGAAATGTATCTAATAAAGTCTGAGAGTGTTTGGCTCTCAGACTTTTTGGCGCTCTGTAGAACTGCTTGTATTCAAAATATGACTTATGTACAATAAGAACGATTCCCAACCGGGGCAGTTCATCCCCTTGAAAATCACGCGAGGACGGCGAAATGGATACCAGAGACGAGAAAGAACTGGAAAACTTTATTGAAATGATCGATTCACAAATGGAGGGCGGAGTCAGCCGCCTCAGTGTGCAGTGCAAGGAGGATCAGGAGTCCGGCATTCTGGCGGAACGCCGGGTCTACGGAAAGCGAGACTCCTGGAATCCTGACTGGGGCGAGTCTGCCGGCTCCTGAGAAGGTATGATTTCTCGCCGACGAAAAGAACCTCCGCTGCTCGAACCATGGGGTTCTTCGCAGGGAGGGAGCAAGTCCGTCGTGCGTGATGTCACGCCGACGAAAAGAACCTCCGCTGCTCGAATCATAGGATTCTTCGCAGGGAGGGAGCAAGTCCGTCGTGCGTGATGTCACGCCGACGAAAAAAACCTCCGCTGCTCGAATCATAGGATTCTTTGCAGGGAGGTTCTAATTTCGCCGTGCGTGATTTCTCGCCGACGAAAAGAACCTCCGCTGCTCGAACCAT
>JAFYEE010000056.1 GCA_017544405.1 Lachnospiraceae bacterium | reverse complement strand
CGAGGTCATTCATGCGGATGGCAGCAGGACGAGTGATTTCCGGTTCCGCAGTGCCAGGATCCTCCAGGACAAGCCTGCGTACAAGACCCTTCCCGGCTCCTACGACGAAGCGAGAAAATATGAGCATCTGCTGGTGCTTTTGGAGGATGCGTCCTATGGACTGGAGCTGGAGCTTAACTACTATGTCTACGAGGACTGCGATGTCATCGCGCGCAGTGCCAGACTGGTCAATTCCTCCGAGCAGCCGATTACCCTGCTTCGCCTGATGAGCCTGCAGCTGGACTTTGACATGCCGGGGTATGTGTTTACCAGCTTTCGCGGGGCCTGGGCGCGCGAGATGCAGAGAAATGACGTGCGCATCACCTCCGGAAAATATGTCTGCTCCAGCACGACCGGCACCACTTCCAACCGGGCGAATTCCTTCGTGATGCTCTCGGCGGACGGCTGCACCGAGGACATTGGCGACTGCTACGGCTTCCATCTGATCTACAGCGGAAACCACTATGAAGCGGCCGAGGTGAATTCCTACGGCAAGACGCGCCTGGTCACCGGCATCAATCCGCAGGGCTTTACCTACCTGGTAGGTCCCGGAGAAGATTTTGAGGCGCCCGAGGCCTTCATGACCTATTCCTGCGAGGGCTTCAACGGGATGAGCCATCACATGCACGATTTTATCCGCGAGCACATCGTCCGCGGCGAGTGGAAGCACAAGACGCGCCCCGTGCTGCTCAATTCCTGGGAGGCGGCTTATTTTGACATCGATGAGGGAAAGCTCTTAAAGCTTGCCCGGGAAGGCAAGGAGGTCGGCATCGAGCTCTTTGTCATGGACGACGGCTGGTTCGGCAAGCGGGACAATGATCTGAGCAGCCTCGGCGACTGGGAGGTCAATAAGAAAAAACTCCCCGGCGGGCTGGACGGTCTGTGCAAAAAGATCAAGGCAAACGGGCTGGACTTCGGTATCTGGGTCGAGCCGGAGATGGTCAATACGGACAGTGATCTGTACCGTGCGCACCCGGACTGGGCGCTGCAGATCCCCGGAAAGCCGCATTCCGAAGGAAGGAACCAGCGCATTCTGGATCTGACCCGGACCGAAGTGCAGGATTTCATCATCACCCGGATGACGGAGGTTTTTTCCTCCGCGGAGATTTCCTACGTAAAGTGGGACATGAACCGGATTTTCTCCGATGTATATTCGCAGGCCCTTCCGCCCGAGCGGCAGGGAGAGGTCGCGCACCGCTATATGATCGGTCTCTACCGCGTGCTGCGGGAGCTGAACAAGGCCTTTCCGCACATCCTGTTCGAGGGCTGCGCATCGGGCGGCAACCGCTTTGACCCTGGCATGCTCTGCTATTTCCCGCAGATCTGGGCCAGCGACGATACGGATGCGCTCTGCCGCGCCTCGATCCAGACGGGATACAGCTACGGATATCCGATGTCGACGGTCTCCGCGCATGTATCCGCCTGTCCGAATCATCAGACGCTGCGCACAACGCCCCTCGAGACGCGCTTTAACGTCGCGGCCTTCGGCGTCTGCGGCTATGAGTGCAATCTGGTGGACATGAAAAAAGAGGAGCTGGCGGCCGTGAAGGCGCAGATCGCGCTGTACAAGGAGTGGCGGGAGGTCCTGCAGTGGGGAACCTTCTACCGCGGCAGATCCTTCACCGCGGTGCCGATCAGCAATGTGGCCTGTGCGGGCACCGGACCGATCGGGAGCGACTTCGGCAATCTGACGGAATGGACCTGTGTCGCCCCGGATCACAGACGCGCCGTGGGCTTTCTCATGCAGATGCTGGCTGTGCCCAACACGCAGTTCCATACCTATTTTGCCCGCGGGCTGAGCGGAGACCGCATCTATCATTTCTACAACCGCAAGCTCAAATACGATGTGCGCAATTTCGGGGATCTTGTCAACATGGTATCCCCGGTGCACTTAAAGCAGGACAGCGTTCTGCTGGATATCGTGGCCAGATTCGTCAAGATGGAGGGAGAGACGGAGGATGTGTACGCATCCGGCGATTCCCTGATGTATGGCGGCGTGCACCTGAAGCAGGCCTTCGGCGGAACCGGGTACAACGAGGAGGTGCGTTATTTCCAGGACTTCGGTTCACGGATCTATTTCATGGAATCGCAGGAGGGAAATCCGGAGAGAGGATCGGAGACGGAAGAGAAGTAATGTAAAGAACGGACATGTAATAGAAAAGGCCGACCCGTGCAGCGCACAGGCCGGCCTTTTGTTATGCTTTGGTTCGATCAGGACTCCGCCTGATCGGAAGGGGCGAGCGGCTCCGCATCCGGTTCCGCGGGAGATTCCGGGCGGG
>JAFYEE010000055.1 GCA_017544405.1 Lachnospiraceae bacterium | reverse complement strand
GATGCTTTTTCTTCGCGCCGTAATTGTATCCGACGATGGGGATCAGCGCGTTGTTGAGTCCGAAGATCGGCATGAAGAAGAAGCTCTGCAGCTTGTAATATACGGTAAAAACCGCCACTGCCCCCGTGTGAAGGGACAGAAGGATCGAGTTCATTCCGAAGTTCATGATGGAGCCGGCCGCCTGCAGCAGGATCGCGGGTGCGCCGACCGTGTAGATATTTTTGATCACCTGACCGTCCAGGCGGAATTCCCGCACGGAGAGATGAAGATCCGGATTTTTCCGAAGGTTCAGATACAGACCGATGATCGTCGCGACCGTCTGTCCGAAGACCGTTGCCAAAGCCGCACCGCGCACGCCCATCTTCGGTGCGCCAAGCAGTCCGTAGATCAGGATCGGATCCATGATGAGATTGATGAGCGCACCCGTGATCTGCGGAATGATCGACAGGGAGGTCCGCCCCGTCGACTGCAGCAGGCGTTCGAGCATGACCTCCATGTAGACCGCGATCGAGCAGCAGCAGACGATCCGCAGATAGCTCGTCCCGTACTCCAGCTGCCTTCCGACCGCGCCCTGTCCGGCGATCACGGCATGTGCGCCGAAAAGGCCGATACTCAGCGAGATCACATAGCTGCACAGCATGAGGAAAATCCCGTGCATGGCGGCGCTGTTGGCCATATGCCGGTCTCCCTCGCCCAGACTCCTTGAAAGGAGCGAGCTTACGCCAACCGCCGTTCCCATGCACATCGCAATGATCAGCATCTGCACCGGAAAAGCCAGCCCGAGGGCCGAAATCGCGTCGGTTCCGGCGGATACGGCCTGTCCCGCACCGTCCAGCACCACCTCGTCCGTGGTGATCCGGGACACAAAAATACTGTCCACGACATTGTATAGTGCCTGAACAAAATTCGATATCATAAGGGGAACCGCCATCGAAATCAGAAGGCGGTTCACCTGCATCGTTCCCATTTTATTTTCCTGTAAAGCTTCCTGCGACATATCTCCTACCATCCCCTATCATTGGCATTCAGGCTTTGCAGGAGCTGCCCGCGGATCATCTGTACCTGATGAATCGCATCATCCACCTGCTTCTTCGCCTTGCTGATCTTCGACTGCACGAGCCAGTCCGCAATCAGACCGTCAAAGAAAAAGTCCGCAAAGGTAAGGAAACTGTCGACGTGCACGGAGGAAAAACCGGACACATCGCGAAGCTCTCTGCTGAAGCGCTCGAGTGCATATTTTGCCTCCTGGATCTCGCGCTCCGCATTTTCCATTTTGCTGTGCTTGATCAGACCGGAAAGCGCACCGCCGCCAAAGAGGTCAAAAAGCCCCCAGTTGCCCGCACTTCCGAGGCACCGTCTCGCCTCTTCCAGATGCCGGATCGCGATATCTGCGGCCTCCACGGCCTCCATGGTCTCTCTTCTCTGAATTTCATCCATGCCGGATCACCCTCTGTCTTTCGCTAATTTTTCCGGGACGCCTTGAGCATGCAGCCCAGCGCCACGATCAGTCCGATCGCCGGCCAGGTGAGGTTCACGCCCACACCCTCCAGCACCAGGATCAGAAGGATCGACGGGATGCTGATCAGCGACAGAATCGTTCCGAGGATTTTGAAAAAACCGAAGGTTGCCCGGAAAAACAACTTGATGATTCCGACAACGATCACAACCAGAATGATGCACAAAAGAATCATGCCAAACATAGTTCTCTCCTCCCTGAATCCTACACTAGTGTACCCGATTCCGCGGAGAAAAGAAACATTTTTTTATCGGTCAGCCGCCGGGGAAAGGCCCTGCACCGCCTCTTTAAGCTGCTCCAGTGCCTGCCGGAGAATGCTGCGCGGGCACGCGACATTGAAGCGCTGAAAGCCCCGGCCGCAGCTTCCGAAGATCGCGCCGCTGTCCAGCCACAGATGCGCACCGTCCGTCAGAAGACGCTGCAGCTCCTTCTCGGACAGCCCCAGCGCCCGGAAGTCGACCCAGAGAAGGTACGTCCCCTCGCTGCGGACGACCCGCAGCTGCGGAAGTTCACGCGCTACAAATTCGCGAAAATAAGCCTGATTATCCTGCACATACCGCCACATCTCGCGATACCACGCCTCTCCTTCGTCATAGGCCGCCTTGCAGGCAAAGACTCCGAAGGTATTGGCCTGGCTGTATCCGGCCGCATCGAGACGCTTGATGAAAAGCCGGCGCAGCGTGCGGTCCGTGATGAAAATATTGGAGATCTGCAGCCCCGCAAGATTGAAGGTCTTGGTCGGCGCCGTGCAGGTGATCGTGCGCTCCGCGACCTGTTCGGACAGCGAGGCAAAAATCGTATGCGTATGCCCGTCCGCGATAAAGTCCGAATGGATCTCATCGCTGACCACAAGAAAATCATAGCGCTCGGCCAGCTCCGCGATCCGCTCCAGCTCCCAGCGTTCCCAGACCCTTCCGACCGGATTGTGCGGCGAGCAAAGCAGCATCAGACGCACCTTCTGCTCACGGATGACCCGCTCGAGATCTTCAAAATCGATCTCATAATGATTCTCCTTCAGCACCAGATCACTGCTCACCGCGCGGCGTCCGTTGTCCTCAATGACCTCCCGGAAGGGGTAGTAGACCGGATTCTGGATCAGTACGACATCCCCCGGATCGGTGAAGGCCTGGACCGCCATACCGATGGCGAAGACGACGCCCGGTGTCTTCACCAGCGCCTCTTTGGGAAAGGTATAGCCGCTCCGGCGTTCGATCCATCCGATCACAGACCGCGCATAGTCCTCCTTGGTCTCGGTATAACCGTAGATGCGGTGATCCACCGTGCGAAGGAGCGCTTCCCGCACACAGTCCGGCACCGCAAAATCCATATCCGCCACCCACATGGGCAGAAGGTCATCGCGCCCGAGACGCTCCGGTCCGAAATCGTATTTCAGGCTTCCTGTGCCTGCTCTTGGAATTATTTCATCAAAATTCATATTATTTCTCCTGCGCGTGTCACTGCAGCGCCTGCTCAAGATCCCGGATCAGATCCCCCACATCCTCGATTCCGATGCTCAGGCGCAGGAAGCGGTCCGTGATGCCGAGCCGCTCCCTGGTTTCGGCGGGTACATCGCCATGCGTCTGCAGCAGAGGGTAGGTAACCAGAGACTCGACACCGCCGAGACTCTCCGCAAAAGCAATCAGTCTCACGCGCTCCAGCAGGCGGACCGCCGTCTGCGAGCTGTCCACCTCGAAGGAGATCATGCTCCCGTATCCGGTGGTCTGGCGCTCATGTACTTCTCTTCCGGGATGATCCTCCAGCCCCACGTACAAAACCCTTTTTACCTTCGGCTGAAGGCGCAGCCACTGCGCGATCCGAAGGGCATTTTCCTGCTGCCGCTCCATGCGGACCGCGAGCGTCTTGATCCCGCGGATCACGAGAAAGCTGTCAAACGGGGACAGACAGCTTCCGGTCGTCTTGTACAGAAAGCGGATCCGCTGCGCCATATCCGGATCCTTCACCGAGAGAAACCCGGCAAGCGTGTCATTATGTCCCGCGAGAAATTTGGTTCCGCTGTGAATGACCACATCCGCGCCGTGGCGGAGCGGATTGCAAAAGTACGGCGAAAGGAAGGTATTGTCGGCCACCAGAAGCAGACCGTGCGCACGCGCCAGATTGCTCAGCGCCTCCAGGTCACTGACCACCATCGTCGGATTGCTCGGCGTCTCGACGAAGATCGCCCGGGTCGAAGGACGGATCGCCGCTTCCACCGCCCGCAGATCCGAGGTGTCCACATAGGAAAACTGCAGCCCGTGCCCTTTTCCGTTCGTATCGAAGAGGCGCACCGACCCGCCGTAGAGATCCTCCGAGCAGATCAGATGATCCCCTATTTCGAAAAGCTCGAGAAACAGCGCAATGGCAGCCATTCCGGAGGAAGTAGCCACCGTGTCCGCCGCGCCTTCGAGCGAGGAAACAATGGCCTCAAGCTCGCTTCTGGTCGGATTGCTTTCCCTGCTGTAATTATGCCCGCTCGTCTCTCCCACCCCGGGATGCGCAAAGGTTGCGCTCTGGTAGATCGGCGTGCTGACCGCCCCGAAGGGATGGTCAAAAAGCACTCCATCATTGTCTCCGTGAATACATCGTGTTTTCGTATCGTAACCCATGGACAGACGCCTCACTTTTATTACATTCTATTCCTATCGGATTGGTGGTATATTAGCATTCCTCTGCGGCTCTGTCAACGAAAAACATGTGCCGAAAGAACACAAAAAGCCCGCCATAACCAGTATTATGGCGGGTTTTATCGTTCCTTCGTTTTTACTTATAAGTACCTATAGGTCCTGGCTGTGACTACGTTGTCTCCTGATCATCCTGCAGACAGATCAGCGCTCAAAGATCTCCATCACGCCCTTACAGAAAATCGCGACAAACATCAATATCTCCGCCCAGGAGATCAGCGCCACCGGCTCAAAGGAGGGCAGATCGCGCACCTGATCCCAGGCATCGGATACGATGTACACCAGGATCACGGCCACAGCGTATTGCGCCAGATTGATGATGCCGGAGAAAAAGATCATCAGGACCAGCAGCACTGCCACGATCGCGAGCAGCACAAAATACCGGACGGGAATGCGATGCTCCCGGTCATTGGAGCTGTTCATCTGGCGCGCGCCGATCACCAGGATCAGCACCGGGATCAGGATCTGCAGATAATGGCTCCAGTCCGCCGTCCAAAGCGCGATCAGGCCGCTCCACTTGTGATTCACGAAGTCCTCGCGCATCGCAAAAATATAGGAAAAATCGAGCAGCTTTTCCATGTAGGCCAGCGACAGATGCGGCACGAAGGCAAGATAGAAAATCAGGAAACGGAAATAGTTCGTCACGCTCCTGCACTTGTTGATCAGACAGATCGCCATCGTCACGATCTCGAAGATGGTCGCACCCCAGAGCCCTTCCACCAGCTGAAAGCTCCCGGTATCGTTGCCGAACTGCCACATTTTCAGGCAGTACACCGTCACGAAAAAGAGCAGATACAGAGGGGCCAGCACCTTCGCAAAATATTCAGTTGGAAGCTGGGTCAGAAACTTCGGTCTCTTGTCCCGGAATCGCGATTCCCACACGTCAGTATACTCCCACACTCTGCCCCGCCAGGATCAGCAGGCTGTAAAGCAGTGCCACGCCCTGCAGCACATAGGCATATTTCCAATGGCCCGGAAAATGCCGGTTCATCCGATAGATCAGACTTAAGAAAAGACACAGGCTCAGAATGACCGTAGCCAGAAGGAGCCCGTTGGCCGCCACCCCCGGAAGCAAAAGCAACAGGAAGCAGAAGGCCACCGCGCCGCCGAGAGACAGAAGCATCAGGATCTGCGACGGCTTCAGGAATCCGCCCGCGCGCAGCAGGATCGCGATCATGACCAGCGACAGCACCACGGCAGGGAAGATCCCGACGTTCAGATAAATACCGCGCATCACGGAGGAATCCTTGAAATTCCCCGGAGCGATGATATACAGGACAAATCCGGCCAAAGCACAGAGCCCTGCCAGCAGAAGGTAAAACGGGAGCTTTTTTTGCAGGATAAAACGATGCATCAGAAGACTCCCGAGGAAGATCCCCATACAGACGATGCCCACGCCGCCGTTCCACCAGCCGGCGAGAAATCCGGCCGCACAGACATACGCGATGCGATAGGTTTTGGGCTTCCAGTCATATTCATCCATGGTTCTGAGGAAAAACCGCAGATAGATCAGCAGAAAGACAGAAGGGTAGAAATAATTGGTCACGCCGAACTGCCAGAAACAGGACGCCAGCCAGTCCGTATTCAGACACAGCATCAGCGCCAGAGACAGAGATACGAAAAACAGCCTCTGATGTCTGGCCCCGGTTGCATAACAGATCAGGACCGCCACAAGAAGCATCATCAGGACATTTATAAAATTGGAAAAACCTTCTCCGATCAGCAACAGGATCTGATAGCAGGTACCCGCAAGTACGCTGCCGCCGGCATTTCGGAAGATCCATGCCTGGCTCTGAAAAACATCCCGAAGCGAGGATAGCTCCCCGCCGGTTTTCATATTTTTCGCGTAATCAAAATCCTCCAGCATGAAGGTGACACGGGTCTGCACATAATAGATCAGAACCACCTGAAAAACGATCAGACAGGCGGGCAGAACCCGGGTCAGGAAAAATGACTTTTCCTCTTTTGACTCCATGAGGTATCTCTCCCAAAAAAGGCAGATAAAAACATCGCACAAATTAAGAGTTTATCACTCTTTGCAAAGCAATAAACTCTTAAAATTTTATTCCTATTTGCAGATTATGTCAAATCCGACGCACAGACCGAAAGGTTCCCGATCCGTGCCCCTCCCGGTGCGGATCACTTGCGGTTTGCACGGACGATGGCTGCCGCTTCCGCCACCTTCTCGCGGATCGCGTCGAACTCGCCCGCCTTGATCATGTCGCCCTTGACCATCCAGGAGCCGCCGCAGCAGAAAATCTTGTCGGACTGCAGATACTCCGTGACATTTGCTGCGCTTATACCGCCGGTGGGCATGAACTTCAGCGCGGTCAGGGCAGCGCCGATCGCCTTGATCATCTTCAGGCCGCCCGCATTCTCCGCGGGGAAGAACTTCACATGCGTCAGACCCAGCTTCAGAGCCGCCATCATCTCACTCGCGGTCTGGGTGCCGGGGCATACGGGGATGTCCTTCTCCAGGCAGTACTTTACGATCTCGGGATCAAAGCCGGGAGCCACGATGAATTTCGCTCCGGCGGCCACTGCGCGATCCACCTGATCGATGGTGAGCACCGTACCGGCACCCACGAGCATGTCCGGGAATTCCTTCGCCATGATGCGGATGGACTCCTCGGCTGCAGCCGTGCGGAAGGTTACCTCCGCAGCGGGCAGCCCGCCCTCCATCAGCGCCTTGCCCAGGGGCAGCGCGTCCTTCGCATCGTTCAGGACCACCACGGGAATGATCCCGACTTCCTCAAATTTCTGAAATACAGCTTCTGCTTTTGCACTCATCTTGTAACTTCCTTTCTTCTTAAGCGTAACGTCAGCACCGGATGTGACTCAGCGCTTTACTCTCGCGCCTGCGCCGCCCATGATGGCTTCGACCTCTTCCTTGCTGGCCATGGAGGTGTCGCCCGGGGTCGTCATCGCCAGAGCGCCGTGTGCAGCGCCGTAGTTGACCGCCTTCTCGGGATCGCCGGTCGTCATCAGACCGTAGACCAGTCCGGAAGCGAAGGAATCGCCGCCGCCGACACGGTCGAGGATCTCGAGTCCGTCATACGCCTTGGACATATAGATCTGTCCGTCTGCCCAGCACATCGCCTTCCAGTCATTGACGGTTGCGGTGCGGACCGTGCGGAGCGTGGTCGCAACCACCTTGAAGTTCGGATAGGTCTTGGCAGCGGTATCGATCATCTTGCGATAGCCGTCCAGGTTCAGTTCCTTGAGATTTTCATCGTTGCCCTCGATCTGGAAGCCGAGGCAGGCGGTGAAGTCTTCCTCATTTCCGATCATGACATCGACGTATTTTGCCACTTCCTTATTGACTTCCTGTGCCTTTGCCTGACCGCCGATCGCGCTCCACATGGAAGGGCGATAGTTCAGATCATAGGAGACCACGGTGCCGTACTTCTTCGCCGCCTTGCACGCAGCGATAACGGTCTCACAGGCCTGCTCGGACAGAGCCGCATAGATGCCGCCGGTATGAAGCCAGCGCACACCGAGCTCGCCGAAGATATAGTCAAAATCAAAATCCGCAGGAGTAGCCTGGCTGATCGCGGTATTGGCACGGTCCGAGCAGCCGACGGCGCCTCGGATACCGAAGCCGCGCTCGGTGAAGTTCAGACCGTTTCTGCAGATCCGGCCGATGCCGTCCGTCTTCTTCCAGCAGATCAGAGAGGTGTCCACACCGCCCTGCTCGATCAGATCCTTCATCAGCTTACCGACCTCGTTGGCCGCAAAAGCGGTGATGACGGCGGTATTCAGGCCAAAGCACTTGTGCAGGCCGCGGATGACATTGTACTCTCCGCCGCCCTCCCATGCGGTAAAGCTCCGCGCCGTGCGGATACGGCCCTCCCCGGGATCGAGACGCAGCATGATCTCTCCGAGCGATACGGCGTCAAATTTGCATTCCTTACTGTCTCTTAACTTTAAATCCATTCTATCCTCTCATTCCGGAGCTGTCTGCTCCCTGTTTTTCTTGACATGAGTGTCATTATCTTCCGTCAGGCCAGGACCTCGCGCACGGCCGCCGCGATTGTCTCGTCCTTGCAGGATGCGAAGAAATACTCCGCAAAATGCGCTCCGGACAGAGCGCCGCGCACCAGCTCGCGATCGAGTTTTTTCAGGATCGTGACCAGATCGGTGTGCGTTACTTCCTTGACCTGATCCAGGATCTTCTTGTTCCTCTGCTCGGGCACCACGCGCTCGGGGGGATATCCGCCGCCGCCCGGCGCACAGAAGAGCTTTTCAAAAATGTATTCCAGCTTCAGCTCGCCGCCCCAGCCGAAATTCTCCGCATAGGGAAGGGCGACGCAGTTGCCGTCATTGACCTGCGAGAACAGATAGGCATCGAGGGGACTCTGGATATGGCCGCAGAGCACCTTGGGGAAGGAATTGCAGGCCAGCATGGCTCCCTCGCCGGTCCCGCACCCCGTCACGACGAAATCCGCCGCACCGGAATTGAGGAGGACGGCTGCCAGGATTCCGTTCTGCACATAGGTCAGGGAATTCGGATCCTCCGCACCGTACATCCCGTAATTGATCACTTCATGTCCCAGAGGCTCTACCGCCTTCTTCAGCGCCTTGAAAATGATCTCATTCTTGGCTGCCTGGGAATTCTCATTGATCAGCGCAATCTTCATAAACATCTTCCTTTCAGACTTTTCCTTATACATGACCGTAGCCGCCGGCATTTTTGCATGCAGGCGGCAACGGTTAGGCACACTTTTGTTAATCATTCACCTTGATGGTATCGTCCTCTTCCTCCGCTGCGAACTTGCTGGGATCGAGGTTGTTCGGATCCTGGCCGATGTATGCGGAGATACCGCCATCGATGTAAACCACCTGTCCGTTGATGAAATCGGAAGCAGGGGATGCCAGGAAGATCGCCAGACCCATCAGATCCTCCGTCTTGCCCCAGCGCTGTGCTGGGGTCTTGGAACGGATGAAACGATCGAAGGGATGCATGGAGCCGTCCGGCTGCTTCTCACGAAGCGGTGCGGTCTGCGGCGTAGCAATGTAGCCGGGTCCGATCGCATTGCACTGAATGTTGTACTGGCCGTACTCGGAGCAGATATTGCGGGTGAGCATCTTCAGGCCGCCCTTGGCCGCCGCATAGGCGGATACGGTCTCACGTCCGAACTCGCTCATCATGGAGCAGGCATTGATGATCTTGCCGCTGCCGCGCTCCATCATATCGGGCAGAACCGCCTTGGCGCAGATGAAGGGACCGGTCAGGTCGACATTGATGACGGCGTTCCACTGATCCACGCTCATCTCGTGCATCGGAATACGCTTGATGATGCCGGCGTTGTTGACAAGGATGTCAATGGGGCCAACCTTCTCCTTCACGTCCGCCACAAACTTCTGTACCTGGTCTTCCTTCGTCACATCACAGACCGCGCCGTAGACTTCGATGCCGAGCTTTGCATACTCCGCAAGTCCTCTGTCCACGAGGTCCTGATTGATATCGTTGAAAACGATCTTAGCCCCCACTTCCGCGTAAGCCTTCGCATATGCGAGGCCGAGTCCGTAGGATGCGCCGGTGATCCAAGCCACCTTGCCGTCGAGTCTGAACTGATCGATCATACCTGCCATGTCATTTACCTCCTGAATTGTGCTTCGTTTCCTGTTCTGATCTGTGATCCCGGTTTCATCGGACGAAACATCCGACTTTGCCCTTCCGTCACAGAAGATCCTGATTCCTTACATCGTCCATGTCGTCGAAGTCCTGATTCTCTCCGACCATACCCCAGATGAAGGTGTAGTTTCTCGAACCGCAGCCGGAATGGATCGACCAGCTCGGCGAGATCACCGCCTGCTCATTGCGCATGACGATGTGACGCGTCTCCTGCGGCTCTCCCATGAAATGCATGACAAATGCATCCTCGGGAATCTCGAAATACAGATAGACCTCCATGCGGCGATCGTGCGTATGGCAGGGCATCGTATTCCATACACTGCCGGGCTCTAAGTGGGTCATGCCCATCTCCAGCTGGCAGCTCTCCACCTGGCCGGGAAGAATGAACTTGTTGATCGTGCGATGGTTCGCATCCTCCAGCGTTCCCATCTCTTTTTTGTTTTCAGGCTTGATGATGACCACATCCTCCGAAGGCGTTCCGTCCATCTTAATCAGCTTGGTAGGATAGGTCTTATGTGCAGGCGCGGAATTCAGATAGAACTTCGCAGGTGCGGAAGCGTCCCTGCTGTCAAAGACGATCTCCCTGCTTCCCATTCCGATGTACATGCCGTCCTTGTGGCCGACCTCGTACACCTTTCCGTCAATGGTAATCGTTCCTGCCCCTCCGATATTGATCACGCCAAGCTCTCTTCTCTGGCAGAAATATTCTGCGCGAAGCTCGTCCCCGGCCGTCAGCTTCAGCGGTGCCGTCGGCACAGCGGAGCCGGTGATGATCCGGTCAATGTGACTGTACACCAGCTTGATCTCGCCGGGACGGAACAGATCATCGATCAGAAATTCCTCCCGCAGGCGCTCTGTGGTGTAATACTTCATATCCTTGGGTGATGCTGCTGTTCTGAGTTCCACCTTCTCGCCATCCTTTCTCCACGTATGCAGTCGCAGGCAAGATCTGCGGCCTGTGAAAAATTTTATGTAAGTGCTTACATTGACGAGTATACAACCTTTTGTGCCGTTCGTCTACTGTTTTTTTCTTAACAAACGGAAATCTTATTTTTCATACAAAAACCGCTCCGGAAGGGTGACCTGAAAGTCCTTCGCCAGCGCTCGGAAATCGTCCGGCGTGATGGTCTGGCGCTTGACAGCTCCGGCCTCCTGCGCCCCCTTCATGGAGAGCACCTTCACCAGGATCTCCGCGGATTTTTCCACGGTATGCATCAATCCGAAGGTGAGATCAAAGTCCTCGCCCGATGCAAACATCCCATGATGCGCCCAGACGGCCACATCGTATTTTTCCATCAGCCGGCTCGTGGCCACGGCGATCTCGCGTCCGCCCGGCACCATCCAGGGTACGACGCCGATGCCGTCCGGGAATACCACGGGGCATTCGGTCGCCATCTCCCAGAGCTCCCGGGTGAACGCTTCGTCCGTCAGCGGGAGGACAAAGGTCAGCGCGATCACATTGGTGGTGTGCGCGTGGTAGATGACGCGGTGCTTTCCACCGCTCACCCGCTTTTTCACCTCATGATTCATCAGATGGGACGGAAGCTCGGAGGTCGGACGACCGCCATTTTTGAGGCCCCAGAGGACGCGGTAATTCTCCCCGAGGTCATCCAGCTCGAGGATACAGGTGCTGTCCTCCGGATCCGAAAGCACGTTGCGGAAAAATTGTCCGGATCCCGTCACCATAAAGTATTCGTTTCCCAGCTCGGGAACGCTCGTCCCGATGGGCTGCCAGGGGGCATCCGCGCGGAAAAATCCGCGCACCTGCGCTACTTCTTCCTCCTTAATACGGTAGGACAGATTGCCGCCGTTGCGCTCGTGCCAGCCCTGCTGCCATCCGTCGTCACACATGCGTAGAAAGCCCTTTACAAATCCAATCTCCGTAATCTGCATATTCTTATCCTCTCCTGTCCTTGTCATTTTCCTTTCGGCCATTCGCGTTCGTTCTTTATCCTCTTTTGCTCAGCACGCTTTGCTCATACTCCCGGACCTGCTCCAGCCAGTCCATGCCGACCGGCTTGCCCGCGCGGCGGCAATACTCCTCCCAGATGTCCCCGAAGGGATAGGTCTTCATCTCCTCCTGCAGCGCCATCACCCCGGTCCAGTCGCCGCCATCCTGCATATTTTTCAGCTTCCCGTTCGGAGAAAGCAGCGCGTAGAGCATCGCTTTTTCCACGGAGCGCAGACCCACGGTCCAGGCCGCGATGCGGTTGATGGAAGCGTCAAAAAAGTCGGTCGCCAGATAGACTCTGTCCATGGCGTCGTTACGGACGATCTCCTTGCAGATTTCCTTCGTCTCGTCGTCAAAGAGGACCACATGATCGGAATCCCAGCGCACCGGACGGGTCACATGCAGCGCGATCTCCGGGAAAAAGAGAAGCTGGGAGGATATCTTGTCGGACACCATCTCCGTCGGATGGTAGTGGCCGTTGTCCATCAGGGGAAGGATCTTCTTATAGGCCGCATAGTTCAGGGTAAATTCCGCGCTTCCGGCGGTATAGCTCTCCATGCCGATGCCAAAGACCTTGGACTCCACACAGACCTTCACCTTGCTCCGGTCATACCCGATGTCCAGGATGCGGTCCAGCGACTCCTTGTAGCGCGCGCGTGCCCCGTAGCGATCCGCGGGGATATCCTTGTATCCGTCGGGAATCCAGATATTCATGAGCACCGGGATCTGCAGCTCGTCGTAAAAATATTCACTGATGCGGATGCAGGCCTGGCAGTGGCGCACCCAGAAATCACGCACCTGCGGATCCGGATGGGTCAGGGTCATATTATCCTTCACCATGTCATGCGAAAAGCAGGTGGGATTGAAGTCCAGTCCAAGGTGCCTGCTCTTCGCATAGTCCACCCATACCTTAAAATGCTCGGGTCTTAATGCATCGCGGTCTGCCTTCTCTCCGTCTCCAAAGATGGCATAGCTCGCATGGAGATTCAGCTTGAAATGTCCGGGCACCAGTGTCAGCACCTTGTCGATGTCCGCCATCAGCTCCTGCGGATTTCTCGCCTTGCCGGGATAATTGCCGGTGGTCTGGATGCCGCCGGTTAAGGGGCCGTCCTGATCAAAGCCCGTCACATCGTCGCCCTGCCAGCAGTGGATGGAGACCGGGAAGCCGCTCAGCTTTTCCAGCGCTTCCTCCACGTCTATTCCGAGCTTTTCATACTGTTCCTTTGCGGATGTAAATCTGTCCATTTTTTCCTCTCCTTTTTCTTTTGTCCGGACCTTTCGCATTTTGTGCCTTTCCGGTTTTTCGTTGCACTTTTTTCAATTCGGTTTCTTTCCGTAGGTTTTGATCTCAAAGGAATCCCGGATCACGTCACGCGCTTCCCGGAGACTATTCAGTTCTCCTGCCGCAAGCATCTGGGCCGCCAGGTTCCCGATGGCCGTCGCCTCGGACGGGCCTGCCAGAACCTCCTTGCCGGTCGCTTCGGCCGTAAGCCGGTTCAGATAGTCCGCATGGGCGCCGCCGCCAATGATATAGATCCGGTCGTAGGTGCGTCCGGTATTTTGCTCGATGGCCGTGACCGCCGCCCGGTAGCTATCCGCCAGCGACTGATAGATCACCGCCGCGAGCTGTCCGGGCGTTTCGGGGACTTGCTGCCCGTGCTCTTTGCAGTACGTTTGGATCGCTTCCGTCATATTTTCCGGGGACAGGAAGGAGGGGGCGTTTACATCCACCCGTGCCGGAAAATCCTTCTCTGCTTCCGCCATCTCGCAGAGCTGCGCGAAGCTGTAGGCATCCGAAAGCTCATGGCGGACCGACTGGATCATCCAGAGGCCCATGATGTTTTTCAGATAGCGGAACCGGTAGTCGTAGCCGCCTTCGTTGGTAAAATTTGCCTTGCGCGATGCTTCCTCCCGCAGCGCTTCGGGAAGCTCCGTTCCCATCAGCGACCAGGTGCCGGAGCTTAGGAAAATACCGTCTCCCGTCCCAGGCATGGCCATCACCGCGCTGGCGGTATCATGGGTGGCACACAGGAGGACTTCCGTGTCAAATCCGACCTCCGCTGCCAGTTCCGGGCGAAGTCTGCCCGCCCTCGTTCCGGGAAGGGACAGCGGCAGGAAAATCTCCTCCGGAAGGTTCAGCATCCGGATCAGGTCCCGGTCCCACTGCTTTGTCACGGGATCCACCAGCTGCGTGGAGGTAGCATTGGTGTACTCCGCGTATTTTTCTCCGGTCAGAAGATACGTAAAATAATCCGGAAGCATCAGAAAGGTCTTCGCCTTTGCAAGGATTTCCGGACGCTTTTCCCGGTCCGCGGTCAGCTGATAGATCGTGTTGAAGATCTGCTTTTGTATGCCGGTCCGCGCATACAGCGCCTCCTCGGAGAGCACCCTTCCGACCACCGCGTCCATCCCCTCCGTCCGGTGATCCCGGTACCCGTAGGCATCCCCGAGCCGCCGCCCCTCCTCATCGAGAAGGACATAATCCACGGCCCAGGTGTCGATGGACATGGAGCAGGGCGCGTATCCTTCGCGGTGCGCGGCCTTCATCCCGTTTATGATCTCCCGGAAGAGGTGCTCCGTGTCCCAGACCAGCTTTTTCCCCGCCTTTTCGTCCGGTATCGCCTTATTCCCATTTTCAAAGCGGTAGACCTCTTTCATCCTCATCCGGCCGTTCTCGAGCCGGGCGATCATGTGCCGGCCGCTCGATGCGCCGATATCCACGGCCAGATATTCCCTGCCTGTCTTCATACCTGCTTCTCTCCTTCTCTCTGCGCTTTTTCGCTGTTTCTCTTCGTGCTTTTTGCTGCGCTTTTTTTGCTGCCTCTTTTGTTGCGCCCTTGCATCTTCCCCGCTGCGCGAGGCTGCGCGGTGAACCATTTTTCTTGATTGTAGTATGTTGGAAGAAGGCAAAAAAGGTCCGCGCCAAACACAAAATAGGACCTGATTTGCAAATCGCGTATCCCATTTCCCGGAATTTTATGCTATAAAGAAGGAAGAAGGAAAAAGAGAAGTATGGACAGAAATTTACTGGAAAAATTAAAGGAGATCACCGCGGAGGAACAGGCCCTCCTGGATGGTCAGAAGAAGATTGAAAAGGGACTATATTTGGCGGAAAGAAATCTCCGGGAAGCGCCGGAGGCCGAGAACTTTGTCATCGATGCCGGACGCCTGATGGAGAAGGGGCGCCTCATCGAAATCCGCCCCCACACGCGATTTGCGCATTTCCCGTCCCACCGGCACAACTATGTGGAGCTCGTCTACATGGTCTCCGGATCGACCACGCATATCCTGAATGAAACGGACCGGCTGGTGCTGGAAGAGGGGGACCTGCTCTTTCTGAATCAGTATGCCACGCAGGAGATCCTGCCGGCCGGAGCGGACGATATCGCGATCAATTTCATCATTCTCCCCGCCTTCTTCGAGCAGGCGATCTCCATGATGGGGACGGACAATCTCCTGCGGGGCTTTCTGCTTTCCGCGCTGAGCGGGGCCAACGCGGCGGTTTCCTACCTGCATTTTCACGCAGGCGATATCCTGCCGGTCCGAAATCTGATGGAAAATATGATCTGGAATCTGGTGATGCGCAAGTCACAGACCAATGTCCTCAACCAGACCACGATGGGGCTTGCACTGATGAATCTGTCCGCCTTTGCGACGGAGATCAACAGCGGCCAGCCCTCCGGCTACGAGCAGCAGCTCCTCTTCGCCTCGCTCAAATACATCGAGACGCATTACCGGGACGGATCGCTTCAGGAGCTGTGCCGGACGCTGGGGGAGCCCGACTATTACCTCAGCCGGCTTTTGAAAAAGCAGACCGGACATACCTTCCGGGAGCTTTTGCAAAAAAGAAAGCTGGAGCAGGCAGCCTACCTGCTCTCCAATACCACGCTGACCACAGCGCGCATCATGGAGGCCATCGGCTACGACAACTCCAGCTATTTTCATCGTCTGTTCCGCGCGCAGTACGGCGTCTCCCCGAAGCAGTACCGAAGCTGAGCGGCGCCTGCACGATTTCTCAGACCTTCAGATATTCCGCGAGACCGTCATGGTCATTGTCATATGCTGTGATGACATCCGCGCTTTTTTTCACTTCCTCCGTGGCATTGCACATGGCGATGCCCAGTCCGGCCGCCTCGATCATGGAGATGTCGTTCTGTTCATCTCCCGCGGCGATCGTATCCTCCAGGCGGATTCCCAGGTGCGCGGCCAGGCGGATCACGGCGGATCCTTTCCCCGCTTCCTTCCGGAAGATCTCCAGATAGTAGGGGTTGGAATAAACGGTCGTCAGGGTATCGCCGAACCGCTCCATGATCGCTCCGCGAAAACGCTCTAAGCGCTCCGCATCGTGGAGCTCGATCGCGATCACCTTGCAGGGATCCTCGGGCAGCGCCGCGACGATATCGTTCGTGACAATGATCGGCCGGCGGATCACGCGGTTGTAATACAGCATCGCCTCTCCCTCATCCGGGGAGACGAGGGCGTCGGAGGTGTAGGTATGACAGTGGATGTCATATTCCTGCGCCGTCTGAAAAATTCCGGGCACCAGGTCCATCGGAACCCCCACACGGAAAATCGTCTCTTCCGCGTCGCAGTCGTAGATCTCCGCTCCGTTGAAGGCCACCGCATACATTCCGGGATAGTGCAGATCCAGCTCCTCCCGCACCATCTGCACACTGTCCATGCCTCTTCCCGTACAGATGGCAAAATGATTGCCCGCCGCCACAAAGTCGTCCAGCGCCCGGCGCGTCTTCGGACCGATCTTCTTCTCCTTCGTAAGAAGGGTTCCGTCCAGATCCGAGAAAAAGATTTTGCTCATGTTGCTTATGCTCGCTTTCCGTTTCTATTGCAAATGCTTTCTTATTGTAGCACAATCCCGCAAATTGAAGTATAGTAAAGAAGATTGGATACGCTGCGGGAGGATGGGCTCTTGCGGACAACCAAAAAAATCTAGATCGGAGGGATCCTATGGACAAGAATACCTTTGCTCTGCGTGCCCCGAGGGGCTGGAACAGCTATGATTATTATGACACGACCGTCGACGAAAAGGCGGTCCGTGCCAATGCCGAATACATGGCAAAGCACATGAAGGAAGGCGGCTGGGAGTACATCGTCATCGATATCGAGTGGTTCGCACCCGGTGCCGGCAAGCGTCGCAGCGAATTCCAGTACATCCCGTTCGATGCGCTCGTCATGGACAAATATGCCCGTCTGCAGCCCGATCCGGCCAGATTCCCTTCCTCGAAGGGCGGCAAGGGCTTTGCTCCGCTGGCAAAATACATCCATTCCCTCGGCCTGAAATTCGGCATCCACATCATGCGCGGCATTCCGCGCGAGGCTGCGCATCGCCACATCCCCACCTTAAGCGGCGTCGATGCGGCGGAGATCGCCAATCCCTCCTCCATCTGCGGCTGGAATCCCGACATGTACGGCGTGAAGGATACGCCGGCCGGGCAGGCTTACTATGATTCCCTGATGGAGCTCTACGCGCAGTGGGGCGTCGACTTCATCAAGTGCGATGACATCTGCAATACCAATATCTATCCGCACAATCCGTATTCCGCAAAGCATGAGATCGAGATGCTGGCGAAGGCGATCGACAAATGCGGCCGTCCCATCGTCCTCTCCCTCTCCCCGGGACCTGCGCTGATCGAGCAGGCATGGCACTACGAAAAATATGCCAACATGTGGCGCATCACCGACGATTTCTGGGATCGCTGGGATCTGCTCAAGGATATGTTCCGCCGCTGCGAGATCTGGCAAAATCACGTCAGTGTCGGCAATTATCCCGACTGTGACATGCTTCCCGTCGGCGAGCTCGGCAAGGGCTTCGGCGGCGACGGCTGGCATACCCGTTTTACCCAGGACGAGCAGCGCACCATGCTGACCCTCTGGAACATCTTCGGCGCTCCCCTGATGATCGGCACGGATCTGACCACGCTGGATAAATGGACCTTTGACCTGCTAAACAACGCGGAGATCCTGGCGATGAACGATCCCGCCTTCCGTCCGCTGCAGCTCTTCCGCACGGACGATGCGGCCGCATGGATCTCCACGGACGGGAAGGATTACTACGTCGCCCTCTTCAATCTCTCGGACAAAAAGGCAAAGGTCTCCGTCTCCGCGGAAGAGCTCCTGAGCGGTCTCTGGGCGAAGGGCATGAAGGAGCCCACCCTCTCCGGCAGTTACCTGTCCCTCTGGACCGAGAAGACGGTGGAAGCAAAAGACGGCGCTCTGTCCATTTCCCTGCCGGCCCACGGCACCGTAGCATTGAAGCCGCAGTAAAGACGACGACTGTAGCGTAGAAAAGACGATTGACAGAGGTTACAAAATGATTCTGTATGTAGATCAAAATGCGGCAAAGGAAGGCGCTGTCGGCCATGCAGGCAGCGTCCCCCTTTCCGCCTATCCCACTTTGCGTGCAGCCATCGAGGCTGCTCCCTCGGATCCGGAGGAACCGGTGGAGATCCGGCTCGCACCCGGCGTCTATAAAGAAAAGCTCTGGATCCGGCGCAGCCATCTCACCCTGATCGGCACCGGTGCCTCTTCGGACGATGTGGTCATCACCTATGACGACTATGCTACCATGCTGATGGAGGACGGTACCAAGCGCGGAACCTTCCGCTCCTACACGCTCCTCCTCGACGGCGACGACAACCGGCTCGAGCACCTCACCGTGGAAAATACTTCCGCGCCGCGCCGCAAGGTCGGACAGGCTGTGGCGCTCTACGCGGACGGAGAGCATCTGATCGTGCGGGACTGCCATTTGCGCAGCTTCCAGGATACCCTCTTCACCGCGCCGCTCCCGCCCAAGCCCATGTCTGCCGGTGGTTTTACCGGGCCGAAGGAATTCGACGAGCGAAAACTGGGACACCATTTTTATGACAATTGCGTCATCGAAGGCGATGTAGACTTCATCTTCGGCAGTGCGGTCGCCTGGTTTGAACACTGCCGGATCGTATCCCTCTGCTCCCCGGAGCTGCCTGCCTCGGAAAAAGCGCATCCGGACATCTGCGGCTATACCACCGCCGCTTCCACTCCGGAAGGAGAGCCCTTCGGCTATGTCTTCCATGACTGCCGCTTTGAGAGCGCGCAGTGCCCGGAAAACAGTGTCTACCTCGGACGTCCCTGGAGAGACTTTGCCAAAACGGTACTTCTCGAATGCTACCTCGGCGCGCATATCCGCCGCGAGGGCTTCCACGACTGGGGGAAGCCCCAGGCCCACGACACCATCCTCTACGCGGAATACAAAAGCTCCGGCCCGGGAGCAAGTCCCGAGACCAGAGCGGATTTTGTGAAGCAGCTGAGCGATGCGCAGGCGGCAGAATATGTCCGGGAGAAAGTGATCGGCTTCTGATCCCCGGTGACAAAAAGAACAGGACGAACGGCCACGCGGTCTGATCTGGGGTCTGTCAAGTAGACAGACAAAACAAACAAAATTACATCAAACGAAAAGGTGGTCACGTAGAGTGATCACCTTTTTGCTGTGTCGATGATTGAATACATCATATTTAT
>JAFYEE010000054.1 GCA_017544405.1 Lachnospiraceae bacterium | reverse complement strand
GTGGCCTTCTTGAAGCGCGCCGACATGGTCCGCAGACAGACGCCGTAATCCTCCGCCAGCTCCTCCGGACAAAAAAATCGCTCCGGGTAACAGTCCATGCGGTGGATGATCTCTGTGATCAGCGGATCCTGAAAGCCGCCAGCATCACTGCCGTTTTCCTCAAGCTCGCACAGAAGGATCGACAGAAGGTGCGAGAGCTTCTCCTGTCTGCGCCCGTGATCCGGTCCCCAGAAGGCGTCCACGATGCGTTCCATCAGATACAGAAGCTGCGGATTATCGGCCCCATTTTGCAGCGAAGGGATACGAAGCATCCGCGGCCGGTCCGCCGGTTCCTCCTCTCGGCCCCTGTCCGGTTCCTCCTCCCGGCCCGCGGCCGGTTCGGACCCGTCCCCGGGCAGCGTCGTAAAATGCAGATACACGTTGCGCATCTCCGGACTGCAGACCGTGCGGCTGAAATGATGGAACCCCGGGCGAAGCAAAAGGACACTGCCGGCCGTAAGCTCATAGGTCTGCACTCCGCCCGCCGGACCTGCGCCGCCCCGGTCCTCTCCCGGATCCCGGCACGGCTCCTCACAGATGGTCCAGGTCCCGCTCTGAAGATAAAGCAGATCATACTCGTCCATCACGCGGTCCGGATGGAGCACACCTTCATGGCTGAAATTGTGATTGCAAAGCGTAACCTGACGGTCTCCGGGTGACAACAGGATCATGCGGTTTCCTCCTGTGATTTGCCTAATTATACATATTCGTTTCCGTTTTGTCCATTCCTGTTTTCTTTTGAAAATACTATGTTTTTATCAGTAAGCGCAAAATATGTTCTTACCGATATTTACAAATATATCCCATTTTTTCAGGAGGCCATCATGAAGCAATTATCTCCCTTCCCTCTGTCATCCGTAAAAGTGACCGATCCGTACTGCAGGAATGCCCTTTCCAAAGAAAACGATTATCTGCTCAGTCTGGACACGAATCGTCTGCTGGCAGGCTTTCGTGAGACGGCAGGACTGGATACCAAAGGCGCCGTGCGCTACGGCGGCTGGGAAAACATGCTGATCGGCGGACATACGATGGGGCACTATCTGAGCGCTCTGGCGCAGAGCTGCACCAATCCGGGCACCGAACCCGAAATCGCAGGAGAGCTGCGCGCGCGGCTTCAGCTTGTCGTCGATGCGCTTCTGGAATGCCAGACCAGCGGGAAAAACAAGCCCGGTTTTCTCTTCGCCGCCATCCGGCAGGACCCTTCGGATCCCGAGCATCAGTTTGATCTCGTGGAGCATGGCAGGACCAATATCATCACGGAGTCCTGGGTGCCCTGGTACACCATGCACAAGATCCTCGCCGGCCTGATCGACGTCTATGTCCTGACCGGGTATGAGAATGCCCGCAGGGTCGCGTCCGGGATCGGTGACTGGACGTTTGGCCGCACGCAGACCTGGAGCGAGGAGACGCATCGCACGGTGCTTTCCATCGAATACGGCGGGATGAACGAAGCCCTCTACCATCTCTATGCCATTACGGGGCAGGAGCACCACGCGATCGCGGCGCACTGCTTTGACCAGACGGAGCTCTTCGAGAAGATCCTGGCCGGCGCGCCGGATGCGCTCAACAATTATCATGCCAACACGACCATTCCGAAATTCATGGGCGCGCTCAGCCGCTATATGGTGATGCACGGCCGCACGGTCCGCGGGGAGACCGTCGATGCCTCGCGGTATCTTGCCTACGCGGAGAGCTTCTGGACCATGGTCACGGAAAATCATACCTATATCACCGGGGCCAACAGCGAATGGGAGCATTTCGGACGGGACAAGGTCCTCGATGCGGAGCGCACGAATGCCAACAATGAAAGCTGCAATGTCTACAATATGCTGAAGCTCTCCCGCGGGCTCTTCCAGGTCACCGGTGATCGGAAATATGCCGATTACTATGAGCAGGCGCTGCTCAATGCCGTCCTCGCCTCCCAGAATCCGGAGACCGGAATGAGCATGTACTTCCAGCCCATGGCGACCGGATACTTCAAGGTCTACGGCGAGCGTTTCACGAAATTCTGGTGCTGCACCGGAACCGGAATGGAAAATTTCACGAAACTGGGAGACAGCCTCTACTTCCATTCGGAGGATACCGTCTATGTCAATCTCTATCTCTCTTCCGTCCTTACGTGGAAGGAGAAAGGCGTCACGTTGACACAGGTGTCGGATATTTCCTGCACGGACCGGGCCCTGTTCCAGATCCGGACGGATGCGAGCGAGGCAAACATACGGCTTGCGTTCCGGCTTCCCGCATGGCTGGCCGGGCCGGCGAAGCTGGTAAGAGGCGGTGAGGAGCTCCCGCTTTCGGAAACCGGCGGCTATGCCATTGCGGAGGGTCCCTTCGCGGACGGCGACGAGCTGCAGATCCTGCTGCCCTCCAAGGTGCAGGCGCATTCCCTGCCGGACAGCGCTTCCGTCATCTGCTTTACCTACGGCCCGCTGGTGCTGAGCGCGGATCTCGGAACGGAGGATGAGCAGGTCGGCACCACCGGCGTCGATGTCACCATCCCGACGAACAAGATCGCAGGAAGCGAGTCCATCCCGCTCCCCGAGGGAGTCACCCGCGAGGAATACTTCCGCACGCCGGAACGTTTTCTGAAGTACTGCGGTGCGGATGCAGAGGACCTGGCCTTCTCTCCCACCGGCACAGAGCTGGTTTTCCGCCCGCATTACCTGAAGGTGCGGGAACGCTACGGCATCTACTGGTATCTGCTCCCGGAGGAGGAAATCCGCAGGGCGGAGGAAGCGAAAGCAAGGGGAGAAGAAGCCTACATCGACTCCGTCAAGCCCGGCTACGGTCAGTATGAAAGCGATGCGCTGCATGCCATGGACGAAGACAAGACGCAGGGCATCACGGAGGGCGGCTCCTGCCGCTATGCGCTTGCGGGCGGACATTTTACCTATCGCATGGCGGTCCGTCCCGGCACCGAAAATCTCCTCTCTCTGACCTTGCAAAAGGCGGACAATGGCAAGACCCTTCGGATCACCTGCGGCGATAAGGTCCTCTACGAGGATAAGCTGAAATATTACGGTGCCGATGAAAGCTACACGCTGCGCGTCTCCATCCCCGCGGAACTGACGGATCGTGCCCGGGAGATCCGGACGCAGGACGGCACCTTCCGGGTGCTTTCCTTCACCTTCTCCGGCCAGGACGATTCCGAATCCGCCAGGGTGTGTGATTTTATCTATACGCAGGCGAGATGATAAAAGGCGACGCAGATCCCTGCGCCGCCTTTTCCTATGTCCTTAGATCGGTTTTCCACCCTTATTTTTTCACCCGCTCATATTTCACAAAGCGGTAGGTGATGTCAAAATAGGTCTGCTCGTCGGAGTCCGCCGTGATCTCCCACTCCGGATCATCATCCAGATTCGGGAAATACGTGTCCGCCTGGTAGGCGTGATCGATCTTCGTCACATGGACCGTATCGCAATACGGCAGGAGCTGCCGGTAAATGCTGCCTCCGCCGATGATGAAAATATCCTCCGTGTCATAGCTTTCGGCCAGCTGCAGGAATTCCTCGAGGGAATGGGCCACTTCAGCGCCCTCCACATCATAATCCGGATGGGTGCTCAGGATGATATTGGTGCGGTTCTTCAGCGGACGCCCCTGTGGAAAAGTGGACAGCGTCTTGCGCCCGAGGACCACGACCTTGCCGGTCGTCATCTCACGGAACATTTTGTGATCATTCGGGATGCTGACCAGGAGCTCGTCTTTGTATCCGATGGCCCAGTTCTCATCCACTGCTACGATTACATTCATGGGGGTTCTCCTTCCTCATGTC
>JAFYEE010000053.1 GCA_017544405.1 Lachnospiraceae bacterium | reverse complement strand
GCTCAGGCCGAAACGGTTGCCCCGCGCTACGGCTCTGCACTAACCTCGTCGCGCCTCTCCGCAGAGAGGCACGCCTCGCTAAGTGCAGCCCGTTAGTCGCTGCGGGACAATCCGATTTCGTCCTGAGCTGAAAGGATGAAAGACAAGGCTGCACCGCCTTGCTGCCTCTAGAGAGGCACGCCTCGCTAAGTGCAGCCTGTTAGTCGCTGCAGGACAATTCGATTTCGTCCTGAGCTGAAAGGATGAAAGACAAGGTTGCAGAGCCGTAGCGCGGGGCAACCGTTTCGGCCTGAGCCGAAGGACCGAAGAGCCGAAGGGCCGAAGGGCCGAAGGACAAGTCTGCACCGCTCAGCTTACATCTTCCCGGCGGATCTCAGGGATCAGATGCTCTGCCATGTAGGCGTCGCAGTCGGTGCGAACGTCCCAGGAGACGTTACGGCAGCTGCGCAGGCAGGCGTGCGGTACATCTGCAGGGTAGCAGCCGCGGGCGCTCGGGCGTTCGTCCAGACAGTCCTGGGGGTGCGGGCTTTGGTGGCGGAAATGGATCCGGCAGCCGGTAAAGGAGACATCCTCGATCGGCGCGTAGGGTTCCCCAGCGAGCAGGACGGCACTCTCACTGACGAGGTCGAGCTGATCGAAGGTGAGATTGCGGATCCTGCCGGGCAGGCGGTCCACCTCTTCCCGTTTCGTGGCGGAGACAAAGACGGGATCGCCCTTGCCCCACCAGGTGACCACGCCTTCGGTCCGCATGGTGCTGTCCGCAAACCGGCGGGTGTTGCCGATGAGATGATGGATCATGATGTCGGAAATCTCTCCGCCGTCCCGCGACCAGATGCCGATGCCGCGGGTGCAGTCCTTCAGGATGCAGTTGCTCATGAGAATGTGGTGGATGTTGCCCCAGGTCTCGGTTCCCACCTTCAGCGCGGAAGACCTTGAGCGGAGGATGCAGCTGTCCACGATGATATGGGAGCATTCCCCGTATTTTGCGGTCATCGGTGCGGTCGTCTTGATGACGATGCAGTCGTCGCCGGAGGTGATGATGCAGCCCCGGATGATGACATTGGTGCAGCAGTCCGGGTCGATCCCGTCATTGTTCGGACCACGCTCATTATTGAGGATGCGCACGCTGTCGATGAGGACATCCCGGCAGCCGGCCATGTGGATCGTCCAGAAAGCCGAGTCGCGGAAGGTGATATCGCGGATGGTCAGCCCGCGCACATTTTCCAGGAAGCTCATTCTCGGGCGCCCGGGCTTTACATCCAGCGGGCACTCGTGATGCACATCATCCGTATCCTCCTCGGTATAATATTCGCGGCCGCAACCATCGATCACGCCTTCCCCGCTGATGGTGATGTCCTCCTCATCATAGGCGTAGAGAAAGCATCCGCCCTCCCAGCCGGTATCCGGATTGTCATCCTCAAAATCCTTCGAAAAATCAATGATATCCGCCGGATTCAGGCTGGTCTGAAGCACGGCGCCCTGCTCCAGATGCAGATCGATATGGGATTTCAGACGCAGGGATCCCGAGATAAACCGTCCGCCGGGGATCCGTACCTGTCCTCCGGAGACGGAGCAGGCATCGATTGCTTTCTGGATCGCTGCGGTGCACACGATCCCGGAATCCGGGACGGCACCGTAATCACATATGTTGATAACCATAGTTTCCCTATTTTTCCTCCTGATAAGGATCCTTCCGCATGATATTACCGGACAGATCCGTCACGATGCGAAGACCGCGCTTTTCCGAGAAAAGCAGCCTTCCGTCCAGGAAAGCTTCGGCGCGTTCGCCTTCCAGCTGCAGACGGTAAAGGTGACCGTTCCATTCCTGCTCGTAGACGGAGGAAGGATTGTCCGGGCCTTCGGTCAGGCCCCAGATCAGCTCCTCGCGCCGGACGCTGATGCCCCACATGCGGGCGGTATATTCCAGCACGGACAAAATGGCGGGGCCGTACCCGTCCGATCCGCCGCTGGTCTGTGCCCTGGAAGGCGCGCCGGTGAAGGGATCGAACTGCTGGACAAAGCGGCATTCCCCGGAGAGCGCATGGATCAGCTTGCGGCCGAGCTGCGGGATCAGCGGGTAGAAACCGTAATTTTCCAGTGCGCGGATCGCGCGCTGATAGGTGAGTGCCTCACATTGCCCGCTCCAGTTGTTGGAGGGGATGTTCCGGAAGGAGGGGTCACAGGCCGCAACGCTCGGAAGCGGCATCGGTGTCCAGAACTGTGCGGGATCTAACAGATGCTCCCGGACAAAACGTTCCGCCATCGGGGCGGAGATGCTTCCGAAATACATGGCGCGGAGCGTATTGTGGGTCAGCTCCGGCAGGAAGGCATGGTCCGGACCGCGGTCGAAGAGAGCGCCCAGGTCCTCGCGCCAGAGATAATCCTTCAGGCGCTTTGCCACCTCGCCCGCTTCGGCCAGGTGCTTTTTCCGAAGGGCCTCGTCTCCCCGCAGGGTGGCGATGTCCGCCATCACCTTGCGGGCGGAATAAGAAAAGCTCATAAAGTCCATGGATGCCATGGGGACGGCGCTGCATCCGCTGGGCGGAACTTCCTCCGGCCAGTCGTCCGGAGCGTCTCCGTAGCGGACGGCATTGTCTTCCCCGGTATCGTATTTGCACCAGGATTCCAGACATCCGTCGCCGTCCGAGTCACGCACGGCCCAGAGATACCGGTCAAAGCGCTCCAGGGAGGTATAGAGCAGGTCAAGATACGCCGGATCCCGGCCGGTGAGATAGTACACATCCAGCGCCGGGTCCGGGAAGCAGAAGCCCTGGATCTTGTTAAACTGCGGGACCACCCTGCCGTCCACCAGCGCAATGCTTCCCGGAAGACGTCCGTCCTTTCGCTGAAGCTCCATGAAAAGCAGCTGGTTGTTCCTTCCTGCCTCCGGATCGCGCAGGGCGTACATGGCGCCGCCCATGGGCTGGGTCTCGAGCCAGATTTTTTCATATCCGCCGCCCTCTACGAGCACCCTGCGTCCCCCGAAGGAGCACAGGTTGCGGCGGGCTTTTTGCTCCGCGGCATCGTACAGGCGCTGCAACGACTCATTTTGCGTTTGAAAACGGGGGACGTGAGGTTCCATGACAGATCATCCTTTCAATCCGCTGGTTCCGATGCCCTGTACGAGATAGCGGTTGAAGATCAGGAAGATCAGGAAGACCGGAATCAGGGACAGGGTGGACATGGCGAACATCGCGCCGTAGTCGGTGACGGACGCGGAGTCCGCGAAAAGCTTGATGGCGATGGAAGCGGTGTAGGACTGTGGCCTGGACAGGTAAAGGAGAGGCCCCATGTAGTCGTCCCACTTCCAGTAGAACTGAATAATGACGGTCGTGACGACGGCGGGCTTAAGCAGCGGCAGGATGATGGTTGAGTAGATCCTGTACTTGCTGCACCCGTCGATTTTGGCTGCCTCATCCAATTCCAGCGGGATCCCTTTCATAAACTGCATCATCTGATAGATAAAGAACGCCTGACCGCAGAAATATGGGAGGATAAGCGGCACATAACCGGGGACCAGCCCCAATCGATAGTATATCAGATATTGCGGGATCATGATAACCTGTCCGGGCAGCATCATCGTCAGAAGCATACAGGTAAACCAGAACGTCCGGCCCCGGAAACGGATCCGGGAGAGGGAGTAGGCCACAAGGGAGGAGCTGAGCACGGTGCCGAAGGTGGCCACCACTGTGATGAAGAAGGAATTGCGGAAGAAGGTGGCGAAGGTGGTGCCGCCGAAGCCCTTCCAGCCGGTGGCGTAATTGGACAGCTTGGGCTCTTTCGGGATCAGAGCCAGCGTGCCGCGCAGGATTTCCGCGTTGTCCTTGAAGGAACCGCTGATCATCCAGAGGACCGGATAGATCATGATGACGCCGAAGCCGAGGACCAGCACATGATACAGGATTTTCCGAATCAGTTTTTTCTCTTTCATTCCGGCGCCTCCTAGGATTGATCCGCTTCACTGAACACCCAGAACTTCGAAGTCTTGAAGATCAGGAAGGTAATGATGCTCATGACCACCAGCATGAACCAGCTCATGGCGCAGGCGTAGCCCATCTTGTTGTATTTGAAGGCCTGGTTGTAGACATTGAGCGCGTAGAGCATGGTGGCATTGTTCGGGCCGCCGCCGGTGATGATGAAGGCCTGGGTGAAGGTCATGAACGCGGAGATGGTCTGCATGACCAGATTGTAGAGCACGATGGGAGAGAGGCAGGGGAGCGTGATCCTGAAGAATTTCTGCCAGCCCTTCGCTCCGTCGACCTCGGCCGCCTCGTAATAGGAGACCGGGATCTCCTTGAGTCCGGCGGCAAAAATGATCATGGACGATCCGAACTGCCAGGCACTCATCAGGATCAGTGGATAGATGGCAAGCTTTTCATCGCCAAACCAGTTGATCGCGCTGAGGCCGATCTCCTTTGCGATGCTGTTGAACAGGCCTTTTCTGGCAAAAAGCTGCTTCCAGACCAGGGCCACCGCTACCGAGCCGCCGATCAGGGAGGGCAGATAGTAGAGGGAGCGGTAGATGCTCACCATTTTGCTGGGTTTTACCAGGATGAAGGCGACGAGGAGGGCGAAGGCCAGCTTCAGCGGTACGGACAGCAGCACGTACTGCAGCGTCTTCAGAAGCGACTTGCTCAGCACTTCGTCGCCGAAGAGGCTCTTGAAATTTTCGAGCCCAATAAATATCACCTGTTTGTTTCCCAGAGAAAAATCCGTGAAGGAATAGTAGAAGGACATGAGGATCGGTACGAGGGAAAAGACGACAAACCCGAAGATGAAGGGCGCCGCAAAGACATGTCCCACGACCGCGTCGGAATAGATCCATTTCCGAAAGGTATTTTTACTGCTGTTTGATGTTGCCGTTCCCATGCTATATCTCCCAATCCATCCGCCTGTGGCAGAGCATTTTCGGAAAAACCGGACCCTGTGCGGGAATCTTGGACGCCTTCCCGCCCGGGTCCGGCAAAAATCGGAATACTGTGAAAATATCAAGTGTTACTTAAAGAGTGCCTCCGCATCCGCATAGGTCTTCTGCGCGGCATCGCTCGCGGTGATCTCGCCGCTGACGACCTGCTGGATATAGTTGAGGTAGTGATCCTGTACCTCGGCCTGTCCGTCGGGGCTCAGCACGTTGACCTTCTCGGGGGTATCCATCTTGCTGACCTTGTCCACGTAAGCGTACATGATCTGCTGGCCGGGGGTAGCCTGTGTGGAGAGGGCCGCACGCACATCCTCGTTGGCGGGGATTCCGCGCTCTGCGCGCAGGATATTGTTGGCGTCGACATCGTTCTCAAACCAGCTGATGAATGCGGCAGCTGCTTCCTTGTGCTCGGAATCCTCGGATACGCAGAGCATCTGGGAGGACTGCAGCACGACGCCCGCATTGCCGTCCGGCGTTACCTTGGGAACGGTAGCGAGAGCCAGCGTCCGTCCCTGCTCCTGGCAGACATCATAGATGGTGGGGAACTGGTTGACGGCGACCCAGGTCATGGCAGCTTCGCCGGTGACCAGGAAATCGTTCTCAATGTTTGTGACTTCCGCGGAAGCACCAGCATCGGGATAAGAGCCCTTCTTGATCATGTCGGCCCGCATCTGGATGAAGGGGGTGAGCATCTCGGGATCGTCGAATCCCATGCCGGTCAGATCCAGATTGAAAAATCCGTACTGGCCCAGGCTTCCCTGCTGGCCGATGTAGGTGGAGCAGCCGGCGATGAAATCGGAGGAGAGGAAGGTGGAGGATCCGAAGATCCCCAGCTTCTCGGTGATCAGATCCGCTGCTGCCTGGTAATCCGCCCAGGTCCAGGTGTCGGTCGGAAGAGCGGCGCCGGCTTCTTCAAAGAGGGCGGGATCGTAGGCGATACCATAGGTATTGATACCGTTGGTCAGGCCGAGCTGCTGTCCGTCCGTCGTCTGAGTGGTCTTGAGGTTGGTGTCGGAGAACTTGGAGGTATCCACGATACCGCTGTCAATGAACTCATTCAGAGGATGGATCTTGTCAATATAGGTAGGGAAGTTGCCGCCGAGCTGGAAGACGTCCCATACCTCATCGGAAGCCACCAGCGTGTTGAGCTCGGTGAAGTAGTCATCAAAGGAATAATATTCATACTCAAAATGCACATTGGGATTCAGGGACTCGTAAAGCTCGATGGCAGCGATGGTCTTGTCGTGCCGATCCTGGGAGCCCCACCATGCCATGCGGAGCGTGATCTCCTCAGCCGCCGCATCCGCAGCCGGCGTCTCGGCGGGCGCTTCCGTCACTGTCTCGGCGGGAGCCGCGGTCTCTTCCTTTGCCGGTGCCTCGGGCGTGGTCGCCTGCGCACCTGCGGGAGCCGCATCGGAACCGCATCCGGCGAGCATACTGACTGCAAGCATGGCAGCCATCATCAGACTTACTGTTTTCTTTTTCACTTCATTCTCCTTCCCGCAGATTGCTCTGCTTTGAACAGTTTCCGTTAAGAGGACGGCTCCCCGGATCATTCCCCGTTCGAGGATGCCCTTAACGTTTCTAATGGAAGTGTACTTGCGCAGCGGGAGGAATAATACTATAATATTTAATAATTTGAAACGAAAGCACTGATTATTTTAGATTTTATGGAAACGCGGAAAGGAGAGAGATGGATGGCCCGAAGGAGAGATCCGAAGGAAGATGTGGAAAAAGTCCGCAAAATAGGGAATGCAGCCGATATGCTTCCCGGAGCGCCGGTGGACACCATGGATGTATATACGGAAACGCTGGTGCGAACCCCGGCTTTCTATATGCCATATGAACATACCCATTCGGTACTGGAATGCTACTACCTGCGACAGGGGCAATGTATCTATATCGTCAATGGCGCCTTTGTGCAGCTCAAGGCGGGAGATCTCATGATCGTGGCCCCGGGTGATTTGCATAACACGAGTTATAATTCAACCCAGCCTTCCATCCGAACGACGGTATTTGCGAACACCGACAAGCTTTCACCTGTTTTAAAAACACTTGTTTCTGAATCAGATTTCCGTGATCTGGAGACGTTTTTTCACACTTCCCAGAAGTATGTCTTTCGGGAACAGGACCGGGCGACGCTCGAGCTTTTCATACGCCAGATCAGTGAGGAGCAGACCAGTCCGGGTCCGCATTCCCAGGCGCGGCTTTTGATGACCGCGGGATCCTTTCTGACCATGATCCGGGATCGCGGGATCCCCAGTGAGGATATCTATATCCCCCTTAAGAATCTGGAGCCGAAGATCCAGCAGGCCATCCATATGATCGATACCGGGTATGCCTCCTTTGACCTGACCCTGGAGACCATCGCTTCCGCGGTGCAGCTTTCGCCCGCCTACCTCTCGCACCGGTTCAAAAAGGTGACGGGGCATTCCTTCAAGGAATACCTGAACAATGTTCGGATCCGGAATGCGGCGCAGCAGCTGCTCGTCACGGATGATTCGATCACGAAGATCGCTCTGGGATGCGGTTTTTCCAGCAGCAATTATTTTAAGGATGTGTTCCGCAGACTTCACGGGGTATCGCCCCGTGCGTACCGGTCGGGCCATGGCGTCTCCGAGAAGCACGGACATGGGCTGGCACAATAATCTGTTTGGATTTAAGGAAAGGAGCAGGATCGATGAAACTCGAAGAAATCAACATGCGAGATCCTTTTATTTTTCCCCATGAGGGGATCTATTATCTGACCGGGACCAGGGCCGTAACATGCTGGGGAGAGGCGGACGGATTTGACGGCTACCGGAGCCGCGACCTGAAGGAATGGGAAGGACCCTTTGAGATTTTCCATCGCCCGGAAGGCTTCCGGGCAGACAGGAACTACTGGGCGCCCGAGATCCACGCCTACCGGGGGAGCTTTTATCTCTTTGCGACCTTCGGCTATCGGACGGATCCGCAGGAGGAATCCACGCACAAAAAAGGCACGCATATTCTGCGTGCCGATCATCCGCTGGGGCCTTACAGTCTCTGGTCGGAGGGCTCTGTCACCCCCGAAGCCTGGAACTGTCTGGACGGGACATTCTATTCTGCGCCGGACGGGACGCCCTACATGGTCTTCTCCCACGAGTGGGAGGATCTGGGGGACGGTCAGATCTGTGCCGTGCGCTTGTCCGCCGATCTGCGCCGCGCGGAAGGACTGCCGTTTACGCTCTTTAGCGCTTCGCAGGCGCAGCCCTGGGTGAAGAGCATCACGCACCGCAGATGGGACGGGCCGGTGTATGTGACCGATGGTCCGTTCCTGTACCGGAAGTCCTTCTCGGAGCTTTTGCTGCTCTGGGCGACCTTCGGAGCGGGCGGATACGCGGAAGGCCTGGCGCGGTCCGACAACGGGGAGATCACGGGACACTGGACAGTGGATGAGACGCCGCTCTTTGACCGGGACGGCGGCCATTGCATGGTCTTTCGCACCTTTGAGGGCGATCTGCAGCTGGTGCTGCATCAGCCCAATGAGACGCCGAAGGAACATCCGGTGCTGATCCCCATCGCGCTCTGATCTTTCCTAATCGTTATCTCCGGGCATCCGCTGCAGGAGATCGGCCGGAAGATAGCGCACCAGCAGAGCCTGTATGCTCTCATAGCGGAAGGGCTTGGCGAGATAATCGGTAAAGCCGATGGACAGGTACTGCTCTCTGGAACCGGCCAGAGCATTGGCCGTCAGCATGATCACAGGGGCGTTCGGATTGAGATTGTCCTCCATGGTCTTCATCTGCCGGAACGTCTCGACGCCGTCCATCTCCGGCATCATGTGGTCCAGGAAGATGATGTCGTAATGGTTCTTGCGGATCAGATCCAGGCATTCCTGCCCGCTGATCGCGGTATCGATCTGGATCCGGCTCTTGCGCAGGAGTCCGCTGACTACCTTGAGATTCATCTCCACGTCATCCACTACCAGAATGCGGGCATCCGGAGCCAGAAGCTCCGCACCGGCCGGGTGTTCAAAGCTCTCCGGGGATGAGGTGGTGGTGTTGGCGCTGAGCGGGGTGGCGTTGATGATTCCCTGCGGGATGCGCACGTGGAACTGCGAACCTTTTTCCAGCTCGCTGTGGACCTGGATCGTGCCCTCCATGACGGTGGTCAGGTGCTTGACGATGGACAGACCGAGGCCCGTGCCTTCAATGCTGCGGTTTTTGTCCTGATCCACGCGCTGGAAGCTCCCGAAGATCTTGTCATAATCGGAAGGCCGGATCCCGATCCCGGTATCCGTTACAAAAATATTCAGCCAGAAACGGCCGGCTTCGTCACGCTCTCCACGGAACTTGAGGGTGACGGAGCCTTTTTTTGTGTATTTTACGGCATTGGTCAGCAGATTGGTGATGATCTGGCGGATGCGGTCGACATCGCCGTAGAGCGAGGTGGGCAGCTCGTAGTCGATCTCCATCCGGAACTCGAGATTTTTCTCCTTCGCGCGCCCCTCGATCAGATTGCGGCAGTCCTTTATCAGCGCCATGGTATGGTATTCCGTCGGCAGGAGATCGATCTTACCGGATTCGATCTTGGAAAAGTCGAGGATATCGTTGACCAGGGCGAGGAGACTCTTGCCGGCACTCTCGATGCTGGCGGCATTCTCGCGGGTTTCGGGCTCCCTGGTATCCCGCAGGATGATATCGTTCAGACCGAGGATGGCATTCATGGGCGTGCGGATCTCGTGGCTCATGTTGGCCAGGAATTCCGCCTTCATTTGATTGGCATGGATGGCCTCCTGACGGGCCCGCTCCAGGCGCATGGAGTCAAAGATGGCCTGGATCACGGCCATGATCAGCAGGATCAGATATCCGATGGCCATGGGGGTACCGCTGAACTGCTCCGAGCGGGCCAGATACGAGAGCATCTCCCAGACACCGCAGACTCCCAGTCCCAGGAATCCGATGGCGACCACGAGGTAGTTCCGGATATGACCGGTGGCCAGATCGCGGATCGTGGTCCCGAGGATCACCAGGATGCCGATGGCAAGCGTCGCGAACATGATCGTGAAGGTTCGGACAAAATCCATCGTATTGGACGCCTGCAGCGCAACGCAGACAATTGTCACGAAGATCGAAAGCAGCTGATAGACGATATACAGATTATGGTAGCGGGCCTTTTGCAGCGTGTCCGTGTAGATCGTAAGCGGAAGCGGGATCAGGAGCAGACACACGAAGGTCATCTCAGCGGTCGCGGAGATGTTCGGGAACAGGAACTGCTCCATCGGCGAATTGGCCAGACACCAGACGGAGCCGGCCAGCATGCCCAGCGCCAGATAGAAAAGCGGCACCAGGCGGCGACGGGTGATCAGAACGAAAACACAGACCAGGATACAGATCATCGAGAAGAGTAACAGCAAAAAGCCCACCAGGATCTCGGCACCGTGCACATCAAAGAGCAGATGCGTGAGGATGCCGGCCTGGTTGCCGTAGTACATGGAACGGAAATGTCCGCTGTAGTCGCTGTTGGATATGTATTCCACGCGGAGCGTCTTTCCGAAGTCCTCCGGGTAAAAGCGGATAAAGAGGTAGAGCGCAGCACTGGTGGAACCAAAGGCGCGTGTATCCTTCGTCGAGAAGGAAAACCGCAGAGCATCATCCACATAGACGTAAATATCCTGACGGGCGCCGCGGATGCAGAGTGTGCCTTCCTGCGCGAGCGCTTCCGGCACCTTCGTCTCGATCACGACGGTATCTCCGGGCTCCGCTTCGGTAGTACCGGGTACGGAGACGCTCTCTCGGTATCCGCTGTCGTAGACCCGCTCCCAGTCCACCAGAAACTGCTCGCATTTAAAGCCGAACTGCCCCCGCTCATCGGGCAGGAATAGCTGGGCCCAGGAATAGAAGAGTACCGCAGCGAATACGAAGACGGCCAATGTGCATTTGATCAGATGATTGAGTTTGTTGTTGCTTGTATTTTCCGTGTTCATATAGCTCCTGCCGACTTGATCGAGTACGGTTGCAAACGGGGAATAGGAACCCCGAAGGGAAAAAGGGTACCACTTCTAATATAGTATAGTTCCGCAAAATCGGCAAGTTATCCCATCGTTCACAGAGGATAAATGAGCATTGACAATCAATTATCATTAGTTTATACTAACCGCGGTAAGTGAAAACATATATTAGTAAGGTAATACGAATAATAGTTTGAGAAATCCAACCCATGAGCATGAAGAATGACGGAAAGGCAGGGAGAGGTTCAATGCCATTATCGATGACAACAGAGGGAGACAGCGTCACCATCGTGAGACTTACAGGGACCGACGAGGTGCGGCAGCACCTTTCAGAGATAGGATTTGTCGTAGGAGACAGGGTTACTGTCATCAGCAATTCCAGCGGAAACATGATCCTCCAGGTGAAGGAAGGGCGTATTGCGCTCGACCGGAAAATGGCAAATCGGATCCAGGTCGGTTTATCTGCCGAATGAGGCAAGCCTGCAAAGGGCGAAGAAAGGAGACAGGACGTATGAAGACACTGAAGGATGTAGCCGTGGGAGAGACCTGTGTGGTCAGTAAGCTCCACGGTGAAGGACCGGTCAAACGCCGGATCATGGACATGGGCATCACGAAGGGCGTGGAGATCTTTGTCCGCAAGGTGGCACCGCTCGGCGATCCGATGGAGCTGAATGTCCGCGGATATGAGCTCTCGGTCCGCAAGGGCGATGCAGAAATGATCGAGGTCATTTGATTACAGAAGAGAAAGAGGAGAAAAGAAAAAAATGGCTATCAGAATCGCTTTGGCCGGCAATCCGAACAGCGGCAAGACCACCTTGTTCAATTCCCTTACCGGTTCCAATCAATATGTGGGCAACTGGCCCGGGGTCACCGTCGAGAAGAAAGGCGGTACGCTGAAGGGCAACAAGGAGGTGGAGATCCAGGATCTGCCCGGGATCTATTCCCTGTCCCCCTACACGCTGGAGGAAGTGGTCTCCCGTCAGTATCTCGTGACGGACAGACCCGATGGCATCCTGAATATCGTGGACGGAACCAACATCGAGCGTAACCTGTACCTGACCACGCAGCTTGCGGAGCTCGGAATCCCCATGGTCGTGGCAGTCAATATGATGGATCTGGTCCGCAAGAAGGGCGACCGGATCGATATCGGAGCACTCGGCAAAGCCCTCGGGTGCGAGGCTGTGGAGATCGCGGCCCTGAAGGGTGAGGGCAATCAGGAGGCCGCCGCAAAAGCCGTCGCTGCCGCCAAGGCAGGAAAAGCGGCTCCTTCCGCGGTATTTGAAGAAGATGTGGAGACGGCGTTGCAGAAGATCTCGGAGCAGATCAAAGGCTCCGTGCCGGAAAATCTGAGCCGCTGGTACGCGGTGAAGCTTTTCGAGCGGGATGAGAAGGTGGTGGCGGATCTGAAGCTTTCCGCCGACCGTCTGGGAGCGATCGAGCGCGAGATCGAGGCGGTCGAGAAGGCGCAGGACGATGACTCCGAGAGCATCATCACCAACCAGAGATATCAGTTCATCGCGAAGGTGCTCGCCGGCGCCGTGAAGAAAGCCGGCGGCAAGCACGGACTGACCGTCTCCGATAAAGTCGACCGGATCGTCACGAACCGAATCCTGGGACTTCCCATCTTTGCGGTCGTCATGTTCCTGGTTTACGCCATCGCCATGGGCGGATGGGCGATTTCCATCGGTACGATGGGCACGAATTTTGCGAATGATGTGATCTTCGGCGAGTGGGTGCCGGGGCTCTTTGATACGATCCTCGGCGCGCTGGGCGTCGCCGAAGGGTCCGTGGTCTACGGACTGATCCAGGACGGGATCGTGGCCGGTGTCGGCGCCGTCCTCGGTTTTGTGCCTCAGATGCTGGTGCTCTTCTTGCTGCTGGCGATCCTGGAGGATATCGGTTACATGTCCCGTGTGGCCTTTGTCATGGACCGTATTTTCCGTCAGTTCGGTCTCTCGGGCAAGAGCTTCATCCCCTGCCTGGTGGCGACCGGCTGCGGTATTCCCGGCATCATGGCTTCCCGTACGATCGAGAACGACCGTGACCGCAAGCTGACCGTGATGACGACGACCTTTATGCCCTGCGGCGCCAAGCTTCCGATCATTGGGCTGGTGGCGGGCGCCATCTTCGGCGAATCTCCCTGGGTAGCCGTATCGGCATACTTCATCGGGATCGGTTCCGTCGTCCTGTCCGGTATCATCCTGAAGAAATTCAAGGCATTTGCCGGTGAACCTTCTCCCTTTGTCATGGAGCTTCCCGCTTACCATGTTCCGAGCGTGGGCAATGTCCTGCGCGCTACCTGGGAGCGCGGCTGGTCCTTCATCAAGAGAGCCGGCTCCGTCATCGTGATCTCCTCCGTAGTGATCTGGTTCCTGTCGAGCTTCGGCACCGTGGACGGAAACTTCGGACTCGTGGACGATCTCTGGGAAAATGTGGATGATGCCTACATTGAGAGCGTTGCGCAGGACATGGACATCTCCGCGGACGAAGTGGTGGCGATGGATGACTCCCTGCTGGCCGGCGTCGGTAATGTGATCGCACCCGTCTTCCGCCCACTCGGCTTCGGCAAGTGGAGAGCGACGGTGGCCACGATCACCGGTCTGGTGGCCAAGGAGGAAGTTGTCGGAACCTTTGGCGTCCTGTATAATTATGAAGGCGAGGAACTGAGTGAAAACGGAGACGAGATCTGGGACAATGTCCGCGCGGACTTCCCGGCGGCGGTCGGTGGATTCGCCTTCATGATCTTCAACCTGCTGTGCGCACCCTGCTTCGCGGCGATCGGCGCCATCAAGCGGGAGATGAACAATGCGAAGTGGACCTGGGCTGCCATCGGCTACATGACCGCATGGGCCTATGTGCTGGCACTGATCACCTATCAGGTCGTCGGCCTGATCCTCGGTCAGGTTGCCTTCGGCTTCGGCACGATCATCGGATTCCTCCTGCTGGCGGGTCTGATCTATCTGCTGGTCCGCAAGGGCTATGTGCCGGAGGAGGGCGCCAGAAATCTGACCTCCGTGCAGGCTGCAAGGTAACGGTATGGTATTCGGTCCGGTCCGGGCCGCTGAAAGGAAAACAGTATGAGTCCTGTAATCGGGAATATTCTGGCCTGGGGGATCGTGGTGGCCCTTGTGGCGCTTGGGGTGCTTGGCATCGTCCGCAGCTCCCGGGAAGGTGCCTGCAGCGGCTGCAGCGGAGGATCCTGCTCCTGTGCTTCCCGTGAGGGTGGCTGCAAAGGTTGCGGCTCCGCACGGAAACGCTCCGGCAAAGGCGCCTGACCTTCCGGAAGGAATTGAAAAATGAAAAGAGAAAGGACATTTTCCGGCCCGCGTTCCGGCGGATCGGAAGATGTCCTTTTTGCGCGGATCCGTATTTATGGGGCGATGCATCGGTGGCTTGAAAAAACACCTGTTTGGGTTATAATATACTTTGAGTGTTCGGAACGTTCCGATGGAAACGCTGCGGACTGGGGAGAGCATGGAAAAACGTCTGTCCGGTGAAAATTTAAAATGGATCGCACTCGCGGCACTGCTGATCGACAGCATTGCGCTGGCGGTGGATGGATTGCCGGATGTGGTGACGTATCTGCTCCACGGGATCGGTATCCTTTCGCTTCCGATCGCGTGCTTTTGTCTGATCGAAGGCTATCAGCATACCAGGAAACTGTATGCGTATTTCAGTCGCCTGCTGATGTGTGCGGTCGTGACTCAGGCACCGTTTCATATGCTGGCGGAGAACCGGATCCACTGGCGGCTGAATCCGATGTTCGGACTGTGCGCTTCCCTGCTTGCGCTGGTGATCTGGGACCGGCTCCGTCTGCCGCGCTGGCAGAAGAGCTTTCTGACGGTCCTGATCGGGCTTGTCTCCCTGGCCCTCGATGCCATGCCGCTCTATCCGGTCATGATCACCCTCGTCTTCTGGTATTGCAGGAATTCGGCCCGCGAGCGTATCCGCGGCATGCTGATCATTACCTTCATGATGTATTTCCTGATGGCCTCTATCGGTTCCATATCCCTCTTTGTTCCCGGGGGCATATTGCCGAATATTTCCTTTGGTTATAGCAGTTATTTGTTTTTTGCACCGATTGCGCTTTTGCTTTTGCCGCTTTATGATGGAACGGCATCGCATCACAAGGGACAGCTGCGCTCTTTTTTGTACCTTTTCGTGCCGCTGATCTATGTGGGTGTCACCTGTTTACTGGTGCCCGGGCGCTTTGACGGGTTTGAACTGATCCGCTCGGTGATGGTCGCCGGGATGATCTTTTCCGTGATCATCGGGGTGAGCGCCGTGATGGCCACGCCGACCAGAGTGCAGAACAGTATCCTGCTTCTGATGTTCTTTCTGCTGATCTATACCGGGGCCTTCACGATCGAACTTTCCGGAGGGGATCTGGAGGTCTTTCTCCTGGCGGTCAAGATCGAGTACTTCGGCCAGCTGGGTCTGGTGCTTGCCTTCACCTATTTTATGGCGGAGTTTCTGGGACTTCGGATAAAGGCTCCGGTGTACTTTGCGGAAGGGATCATCGGCACGATCTGTATGGCACTGGTCCTGACCGTGGAGCAGCACCACTTTTTCTATCAGAGCTATGAGGCGATCCCGCAGGGGCCGTATTTCAAGCTGAAAGTAACGCCGGGACCGGGCTATGTGGCTTATTACACCTACCTGCTGCTCCTTTTTGCGGCCGCGCTGATCTACATCGGATATGAGATCCGCAGGCACAGCGGGCTGGAGCGCAAGCGCATGATCTTCTTCCTGTTCGTCTGCCTGTTCCCCTGCATCGCCACGGTGCTGGACCTGATCGACGTATTCGGCACTTACGACGTCGTTGCGTTTGGGATTTTCGCAGCGCTGTACTGTCTGTATTTTGCCATCACCTACTACGGGTACCTCGACTCCGTGCAGGTGGCGGTGGAGAATGTGCTCCGCCAGGGAAGCGAGGGCGTGCTGGTGATCGACAACAACCACAATGTGCGCTTCTTCAACGAGAAGATCGCCAGACTTTATCCGGAGCTGGAACATGTGGAGAACGCTTACGAGATCGAGGACTTCCGCAAGGCCTTCGAGCGCGAGGAGAAGACGATCATCCACCAGACGAGACAGTACGATCTGCGCGTGGATCCGCTGCTTGAGAACAAGCTGGTGCACGGGCATATCCTTTGGATGCTGGATATGACGGAGCATTATGCCCTGCTGGAGAAGACGCGTGAGATGGCGGAGACGGATGCGCTGACGCATCTGAGCAACCGCGCAAGCTTCATTCAGAATGTGAACACCTATCTGAGCAGCGGCGGACCCGGAGCCATGCTGATGATGGATGTGGATAATTTCAAGAGCGTGAACGATGTCTACGGACATGATGCGGGAGATGCCGTCCTGGGGATCGTCGCGGAGAGTATGCGCGATGTGACCGAGGACTGTGACTATCTGTGCCGGATCGGCGGAGACGAGTTCGCGATTTTCCTGGTGGGAGACCGGAGCCGGGAGGAGCTGTCCCGGGTGGCGGAGAATCTGCTTAAGGCCTTTGAGCGGAATCTGCACGCGGGAACCTTCCTGGTACTGACCACGCTCTCCGTCGGGATCACCCGGCGCGACACTTCGGATCAGGATTTTTCCTCGCTTTATCACAGGGCGGACGAAGCACTTTATGCGGCCAAGAGAGCCGGTAAAAATACATATCAGTTCTATAAACATCTTGGAGAATAAATGGAATTTTCATTATACCTGACGGAATCCGTATTCGGAGAGATCGCCAGCTTTATGCTCGGCGCTCTGATCCTCTTTTTCATGATCTATACGACCCCGCGTAAATCGCGGGGCTATCAGCATCTTTTGTGGGGTATGATCCTGTCGGTCATGGGCAGTCTGCTCCTGACCCTGCTCGCCATACCGTGGTCGGAGATGCCGACCCTCGGCAGCAGCTGGTTTCAGGCGATCAGCATGTGCTGTTTTCTGTATTTGCTGATCTATCATCAGATTCTCATCTGCATTTTTTCCTATATGAATTTCGTGCTGTCGCGCGACAGACTCTGGTCTCCGGTGAAGAAATGGGGATCGGTCATATTCTCCCTTCTGTATCTGCTTCCGGCCGGCGGGATGCTCCTGCGCACCGTGGTCCGGGGCAGCGAGGTGACCAATCAGGCGGCGCTCGTCGTTGGGACGGTTCATTATTGCGCGTTCTTTGGATTTCTGTTCAGCATCGGCTGTATCGTCGTGGCTGTCCACGGGTGGAAGATCATCCCCCGCGTGGTGCGCGTGAGCTTTCTCGCGTTTATGCCGATCGTTCTGGTCCTGCTGCTGTTCCAGTACTTTGTGGACACCGACCTGTTCCTGAGTGTCACGTATGTTCTGCCCTTCACGATCTTCTACATGATGTTCCACAGCAATCCGTACGACGAAGTCATGGGCACCATGAACTACGATTCCATGCAGACGGTGCTTCGGGAGATGCTGGAAAACAATGACCGTTATGTGGCGGTGGAGGTGCGTTTCCCTCAGCTGCAGAAGCCGGCCATGGTGAATGATACGATGGAGATCGCTTCCCTTATGACCTCCGGCTGTCAGGCGGCGGAGAGGCTCGGACGCAAGGTCCGCCTGTTCCGTGAAGACCGGACGACCTTTATGCTGATCTCCAAGGTGGAGAGCCGCAAGGAGGGCAAGGAGATCGCCAAGGGCGTGTTTGAGCTTGTGGATTCCTTCCGCTTTTCCGGGAACACGCTTTTCTACTACAAGATCCTGGCTCTGTACAATGATCCGGTGATCAAGGATTTCCTGTCCTTCCAGATGTTCCGGCAGTTCCTGCGCAGCAATATGAACGATTACACGACCTCCCAGTTCCGCGTGGCTTCGCAGAAGGATTATGACGATTTTGCCCTGAATTACAAGGTCCGTCAGGCGCTGACCGACATCCGGGACCGGGCCGATGCGGAGGATCCCAGGGTTCTGTGCTACGCGCAGCCCATCTACAATGTGGAGCGGCAGGGCTTCTTCACGGCGGAGAGTCTGATGCGTCTGAATCTGGACGGGGAGATCATCCCGCCGAACGTGGTCATTCCACTGGCGGAGGAGATTCACTGCGTCCATGCGCTCAGCTGTATCATGCTGAACAAGGTCTGCCGCGAGATCGAGCGGATGGGGGACGATTACGAATATGAGGCGATCACGATGAACATCTCCGCGACCGAGCTCTCCGCACCCAGCGTCTGTTCCGATTTTTACGAGATCCTGGCGCAGCACCATGTGCCGGTGGGCAAGGTCCGCATGGAGATCACCGAGAGCGCGGTGTTCGAAGATTACGATACGGTCAATGACAATATCCGGCAGCTGATCCGGAGCGGGATCAATCTGTATCTGGACGATTTCGGGACCGGGTACTCCAATATCGAGCGTCTGGCCACCTATCGGTTCCACACGATCAAATTCGACAAATCGCTTCTGTACAAGGCGATGGAGAGTGAGAAGCTCGACGAGATGCTCAGCGCCATGGCATCGATGCTGAAAAATGACGACCATGAGATCCTGGTGGAGGGCGTGGAGACCGAGGAACAGAGTCGGTACAGCATCGAGCGGGGCTTCAACGAGATCCAGGGCTTTAAATATGCAAAGCCCGCGCCGATCGAGGAGCTGGTGAATTACTTTGGCCGGAAGGACGCGAAGAGCGTCTGAGGGCAGACATACACGGAAAAAAGAAAACGGAAATAAGAAGACATACAAAAGAAAAACGCCGATTCACGGGATGTCCCATGGATCGGCGCTTTTTTCGCTTCTGTGATCAGTTGGCAGATACGGAGCCGTTGCCGGAAACGGAGTTGCCGGATACGGAATCGTTGCCGGATGCGGTATCGGAGGGTGTCTCTACGGGCTCGGGCGTCTCTTCGGGTTTCTCCTCGGGTTTCTCCTCGGGCTTTTCCTCAGGCTGCTCCTCCGGCTCCTTCTCGGGCTCGGCGGGAGCTTCCTCCTTCACACTCGATTCCTTTATCTCGGGAACTTCCTGCTTGTCCTCCTCCGAAGGGAATTCGGTGACCTCGGTCTGCGAATCGGCTACTTCGGTTCCGAACAGGATATCGTCCTGCGCGGTCTCTTCCTGCGCAAAATTAGGATTGACATCCGCGAGGGTCTGCCCGTCGGTCAGGGCACAGGCGGTAAGGCCGGCCATCAGTAAGACGGCGCTGCCAAGTACATAGATCGGTTTGATTTTTTTCATTATGTCCTCCTTATGGGTTAAGATCCTCCGGGTCATCCGCTTCGGCGGAAGCGTCCGCGGCTCCGGAGCCGGCTCCGGCTGCATTCAGGTAAGCGAGCAGAAGCAGGGAAAAGCTGTGCAGCATCATGCAGATCACGATCACGGGAACCGGAAAATAAAACAGTCCGTACAGGGCCAGCAGGAAAAATACCGCGGCCGAAACCAGACACAGGATTTGCTTTGCCTTCATGAAAGGCTCCTCTCCTTAAATGTACAAGAGCAATTATAGCATCCCCGGCGGGAATGAAAAGAGACAAAAGGGCGAAAAGAGGGGCGTTACTGCACAAATTCATTGTAAATACGCACATGGTCGTAGATGCATTTCCATGCGCTCGAGGATTTGCCGGTGACACAGACATAGTGCCGGCCGGTGTTGGAAACGGTCACGCTGACGGCGCAGTTGCCGGACTGATTGACGAAACCGGTCTTGGCACACAGGACTTCCCCGAGATCAAAATGGTCCTCGATCCGGCGGAGGAACAGATTGGAAAGGGTGAGGCCGTCCGGGTGCTCCGCGGTGGGCAGGGTCGTGTGAATATGCTTGTGCAGGGCATCGTAGGCGATCCCGTTCTCCACGGCCGCCTTCATGATCATCGCCATCTCCACGGGTGTGGTGTAAGTCTCCTCGGAGAAGAGGCCGATGGGATTGTCAAAATGGGACGCGGTCAGGCCCAGCGCGCTCACTTTGTCATTCATGCGCCCGACGAAGGTCTCCGTATCCCCGGCGGTGGTGGCCGCCAGCCCCAGCACGGCATCCGCGCCGGAGGGAAGGACCGCCCCGTAGAAGAGATCGCTGACCGGCACCTTTTCCCCCACATCCCAGCAGACGGCGCTGCAGTCGTTGGAAAAGACATAATTCGTTATGTCCCGGGTAATGGTAAAGGTATCGGTAAGTGAGGTGACATGCTCGGCTGCCACCAGGACCGTGAGCACCTTGGTCATGGAGGCGGGATACATTTTGGCAGTGGCATTGCGCTGCGCGAGGATCTCGCCGGTATCGAGATCGATGAGCACCGCGTATTCGCTGATCACCTCTTCGTTCGTGATCTCGGCGGTGTGCTCCGTGGTGTAGGGAGCGTACCCTTCAAACAACTGTCCCGCAAGGGGAGAGACCGTGTTCATCGGCGGAGTCTGATCCGCATCATCGGTGCCGCTTTCGGGCTGCCGGGAAGATGCGTCCCCGTCCCCGTCCGAAACGCTGCCGCCGTCGTCATTGCCGGATACGGTGCCGGTTTCGCCGGAGCCGCCTGCAGGTGAGGAGCCATCGGAAGTGCCGGAACCGTCTGCCGGAGCAGAGTCATCGGAAGCACCGGATTCGCCTGCCGGAGCAGAGCTGCCGGGGGAAGCTTCTCCTTCTGCCGGGGCGCCTTCCGCAGAAGCGGTCTGCGCCGCCACGTCCGCCGAAGGTTCTGTGCCTGCATCTTCAGAGACAGGAAGAGAAGCCGATCCGTCACCCGCCGAAGGAAGATTTTCATCCTCCGCTCCGGGAGTGGGCTGCGACGAGAGCTGCGGCAGAGCTGCCGTATCCGGGACCTGCTCGCCTGCCTGCGCGGATGCGGGGGGCGACGCCTCCCCGTCTTTCGCCGGGAGCAGAAAATGAGCCAGAATGAGGCCGGTACCGGCCAGGATGACCACGAGCAAAAGCCAGGGGAGCAGCGTGGGGAAAAGACCGGTTTGCCGCCGCGGCTTCTGACCGGGACCGGAAGCGGGAATGACTTCCTCGCAGCCCAGGTCCAGATCTTCTATGATGAAATCCTCCCGTTCGCGGGAAGAAGGGGTGTTGGGTTCTTTATGCATGATTCCTCCGCAGGTCCGGGTCTGACCGGACACTATAGGTATCATACATTACCTGCTCATGTTTTTCCATCTTTTTCGAACTTCATAGACTTTTGAGGATGAGTTCGATATAATAAATAGTGTATGCAAGGACATCTTAAGGAGAGATATATGTCTGACTGTTTGATTGGAACGGCGACCATAGATGCCGGTTTGAACACAATCTCCCTCAGCCATGACCTTCAGGTGCTGCTCGATGCAGAAGACCGGACGAATCTCGGGGATTATATCGATTTTCGCCAGATCGATTTTTTTCGGAATACGCTGGAGAATCTGGCTGTAGGTGAACACACCATGATCTGTGTGCAGCTGCAGCAGGCGGACGGACCGCTTCGCTGGTCCCTGGCGCTGGTATACGCGATCGAATCGGGCGGCGACCGCCTGTTCAAGATCACGTTCCAGGACCCTTCGTCCCTGGAACAGATCGCGGAGGACAGTGCCCTCGATCCCGGGACGGGGCTTCTGAACAAGAAAGCGATCACGGAACTCGCCAAGCTCCGTATGCAGGAGCACCCGGATGAACTGAGCTATCTGTGCATCGTCAATATCGACAATTTTCGGGAACTGAACGAGCGGTTCGGGCACCTGTTCGGGGATGAAGTCCTCCTGAAGGTGGTGGAGGTGATCCGTGCGTCGATCCGCAACAAGGCGACTGCAGGGCGCATCGGCGCGGACGAGTTCCTCATCATCACGGAGGGCATCGAGACCAAGGAAGACCTGCGCACGATGCTGCGTGACATCCGGACCGGCGTGGCCGATTATTACCGGGAGCAGCTGGAGGGGGATCTGTATCCCACCACTTCCATCGGAGCAGTGCTTTTTCCGCTCCATGCGGCCACTTACGAGGACGCGTTCTATGTCGCGGACCGGATGCTGTACCGCGCGAAGGAAAAAGGAAAGGACCGTTACATTATCTATGTGCCGGAGCTTCACGGGGATGTGCTCCACTCGCAGGAGATCCCCGATTTTCGCACCCGCTCGGTCCGTGTGGTCGACCGCACGACCCTGTTTTTCCGGCTGATCGACGAGCTTCTCTGCAACGGAACGATGACGTTCCCGGGGGCGCTGGCCCTGGTGGCGGCGAACTTCGGACTCGATGAGCTCTATATCTTCTACGGGAACCGGAACCGGAGCGCTTACGGCTTTATCAGCGACCGGGTCCGGGAGATCCGGGAGACCTTCTCCGGGCAGGATGCGGCATCGGAGCTTCCCTATGCGGACGGCCCGGCTGTGGAGCAGCGGATGGATTACAGAGGTATTTGCATCTTCGAGGATGTGGGAGCACTTCGAACGACCGATCCCGAAGCGTTCGCATTTCTGCATTCCCGCGGGTTTCGCAGTGTGCTTCTCTACCGCATGAGCGATGTGAAGGACGGATATGCGGTATTTTACCGAAAGACCGCTTTTCCCAGAAGAACGGCCGCCGTGGATATGGCGGATCTGACCAAAATTGCCAAGATCTTTGAGGCCAGCCTGAAGAGACGATAAGGAGAACAACTATGCTAGGTACACTTATTCCTTTGTTTGACTCTGCTATGGAAGTAAAAGCATATTCCATCTTTTCCCAGAAGGAAAATACGATGCGAAATCCGAGCTATCTGGGAACAGGCGCGCTCAGCGGCATCGGACAGATTTCCGGCCTGGATATCCTGGAGAGCATGGGCATGAAAACGCTCTTGGACGAAAAGGCGGTTTTTGTCGAGGTCAACAATATCTCGATCTTCACGGAGATCGAGCTGATGACGGAGCAGCCGCACCAAAACATCGTACTTCTGATGGATTCCGGGGTGAACCCGAGCTCTACCTACGTGCAGCGGCTGAAGGAACTCAAGGAGGCGGGCTTTAGCCTGGCCATGCGCAAGCTCCAGGTCAAGGATTTTGAGGAATACCGCGAGATTCTGTCGCTGATGGATTATATGCTGCTGGACCACAAGAAGATCGACATCGACAAGGCGAAGATCTATTTCGGAAAGGTATATCCGCAGATCAAGCTGGTCGCGGTCAATGTGGATACGCAGGAGGATTATGAACTGCTGACCTACCGCGGAGGGTACGACCTCTACGAGGGACATTTCTTCCGCATTCCGGTGGTGAAGAACAATCAGGAGATTTCGCCCCTGAAGGCGAATTACATCGAGCTGCTCAACGTGGTGAACGATCCGGACTTCGAACTGACGAAGGCTGCGGATGTCATCGAGCAGGATACGGCGCTGGTTATTTCCCTGCTGGAGATGGTGAACCGCATTACGGTCAATTCCGGCGTGAACACGGTCCGGCACGCGGCGGCGATGCTCGGACAGAGGGAGTTGAAGCGCTGGATCAACACGGCGGTGACGAAGGAGCTCTGCTCCGACAAGCCCAGCGAGATCACGCGTATGTCGCTGCTGCGCGGCCGCTTCATGGAGCGTCTGGCGGAGCTTTTCGGCATGAAGGATCAGGCGGGCGAGCTCTTCCTGCTCGGCATGTTCTCCGTGCTGGATGTGATGCTGGACAAGCCGATGGAGGAAGCCCTCGAGAAGATCCGTGTCTCGGACAACATCCGCAAGGCTCTGCTGCACCACGAGGGTCCCTTCGGACCGCTGTACGATTTCATGCTCGCTTACGAGGATGCCAACTGGTCCGAGGTATGCCGTGTGCTTACGCTGGACCAGATCGACGCGGATCACGTGTACGGCGCTTATACCAACGCGCTGGCATGGTTCCGTGATCTGTTTTACTAAGGGATGACGGAAGAAATGAAGAAGATATTTATCGACGGAAGTGAAGGCACGACCGGCCTGCGCATCCATGAGCGCTTTCAGGGGCGGGACGATATCGAGATCTTGTCCATTGACCCGGAAAAGCGAAAGGATCCGCAGGAACGGAAAAAAATGATCGCCGCTTCCGATATCACGTTCCTGTGCCTGCCGGATGCGGCAGCCATCGAAGCTGCGGAGCTGGCGGAGGGGGAGGATGTGATCCTCATCGATTCCTCTACGGCGCACCGGACACAGGAGGGCTGGGCCTATGGATTCCCGGAGCTCTCCGAGCGTCACAGGGAAGCGATCGTGCACGGAAAGCGGATCGCGGTCCCCGGATGCCATGCCACGGGTCTGATCTCTCTGGCCTATCCGCTGGTGGCGGCGGGCGTGATGCCGGCCGATTATCCGGTGGTGAGCTATTCCCTGACGGGCTACAGCGGCGGCGGCAAGAAGATGATCGCCCAGTATGAGGCCCGGGAGAGGGATGTAGAGCTGGATTCTCCGCGGGAGTACGGGCTGACCCAGAAGCACAAGCACCTGAAGGAGATGCAGCAGGTGGTGGGCCTTGCGCGCGCACCGCTCTTTTCTCCGATCGTGGCGGATTATTACAGCGGCATGCTGGTGACGCTTCCGCTATATCTGGAGCTGTTAAACGGCAGTCAGAACGTGGAATCCGTTCACGCGCTCTATGAGAAGCATTACGCGGATCAGCCCTTCATCCGGGTGATGCCGCTGGGAGCGGAGAGTGAGACCGGGGGCTTTCTGGCGGGCAATTCCGTCAGCGGCTGGGACGGACTGCGCATCTACGTCAGCGGCAATGAAGAGCGGATCCAGGTGGCTTCCCAGTTCGACAATCTGGGCAAGGGAGCCAGCGGTGCTGCCGTGGAGTGCCTGAATCTGGTGCTCGGCTGCGATCCGGCCAAGGGATTGCATCTGTAAAAAACGAAAAAAGTACTTGCAGTTTCCGGTGTTTCAAAGGATAATGGGCGACGGGGAAATAAACCGATAGGAGAACAGATCTGGAATGGGTGGTTTTTTTGCAACAGCACTGAAAAATGACTGTGTATTTGATTTATTTTTCGGCACCGATTATCATTCGCATCTCGGCACCAGACGCGCGGGGCTGGTAACCTTCGGAGACGACGGGTTCAACCGCGCGATCCACAACATTGAGAATTCCCCCTTCCGAACCAAGTTCGAGAAGGAGATTCACGAGATGAGCGGGCACATGGGCATCGGATGCATTTCCGATTACGAGCCGCAGCCGCTGATGGTGCGTTCGCACCACGGCACCTATGCCATCACCACGGTTGGTAAGATCAACAACCAGGAAGCGCTGGCTGAAGAGATCATCAAGGGCAGCAGCATGCATTTCATGGAGATGAGCGGCGGCATGATCAATGCGACGGAGCTGGTGGCCGCGCTGATCAACCAGAAGGATAATCTCATCGAGGGCATCCAATATGCGCAGGAGCGGATCGACGGCTCCATGACGATGCTGCTTCTGACCGCGGGCGGTGTGTACTGCGCCCGGGATCGTCTCGGCAGGACCCCTGTGGTCATCGGACACAAGGAGGATGGTTTCTGTGCTTCCTTCGAGGAATTTGCCTACCTGAACCTGGGCTATACGGATTACAAGGAGCTGGGTCCCGGAGAGATCGTGGTCATGACACCGGAAGGGGTCACGACCCTCGCACAGCCCGGCAAGGATATGAAGATCTGCACCTTCCTCTGGGTGTATTACGGATATCCCTCCTCCACCTATGAAGGGATGAGTGTGGAGCGGATGCGCTACAACTGTGGCGCCCGGATGGCCATGCGCGACCGTCTCACGCGGGATGATATCGATATCGTGGCGGGAGTGCCGGATTCCGGTACGGCGCACGCAGTCGGATATGCCAATGCGTCCGGCGTGCCTTTCTCCCGGCCGTTCATCAAATACACGCCGACCTGGCCGAGATCCTTTATGCCGACGATGCAGTCCAAGCGTGACCTGATCGCCCGCATGAAGCTGATACCGGTGCATGAACTGATCGAGAACCAGCGGATGCTGCTGATCGATGATTCCATCGTCCGCGGCACGCAGCTGCGCGAGACGACGGAATTCCTGTACCAGAGCGGAGCGAAGGAGGTGCATGTGCGTCCTGCCTGCCCTCCGATCATGTTCGGCTGCAAATACATCAATTTCTCCAGATCCAGCTCGGAGATGGAGCTCATCGCCCGCCGCGTGATCCTGAAGGAGGAGGGCGAGGACGTGGAGCGCGGGATCCTCGAGGACTATGCGAATCCGGATTCCGACCGTTACGCCATGATGCTGGAGAAGATCCGGCAGCAGCTCGGATTTACGTCCTTAAGCTACAACCGTCTGGACGATATGCTTGAGGCGGTGGGTGTGGATCGTTCCAAGCTCTGCACTTACTGCTGGGATGGAAGAGAGTAACGTGGATCAGAAGCTTTCCCTGAAAAAAACATACGAACCCGGGAGCCAGATGTGGTTTGCCCGGGGCAGGAGATTCTCCGGCGATACCCAGCTTCGCGGCTTCGGCTGCGGGCTGGTTGCGTTGGAGGATTTTTGCATCTATAAGGGACTGTGCCCCCGGCCGGAGAGCCGGGAGGCATACATGGAGGAGCTGCGCAAAATGAAGCGACGCTACCTTCCCATCTTCCCGGGACTCGGGATCGCTCCCTATTATTATCCGCTCCTGATGGATCTCTTTTTCCTGCGCCGGCATCTTCCCTACCGTGTGGGACGCAGCTTCGGTCCCGGAGCGGCGGAGCGCAGGCTGAAGGAAGAACTTCAAAAAGATACACCTGTTATATTTGCGGCGGGGCCCACGATCCCCTTCCTGTTCCGCAAGAAGCGGATCCGTCTTTACTCATTACATAACGGGCGTTTGGAAGACTGTGGAGCCTCCACCCGCGCACATTATATGACCGTGGTCGGACTGGAGCAGGTGCTTCCGCCCCTCCCTGCGGGGAAGGCGGAAGGTGCACAGGGATTCGCCGGGACGGCGGACCCGTCGAAGGCACAGGATCCCGCCGGGGCGGAGCGGAAGATCCCCGCGATGCGCGTGGCTTCCTGGGGGCGGTTTTATTATATATCGCTTCCGGAATTCAAAAATTATATGCGTTACACATATCCCTTCACCTGCCGCTTTTATCCCATGCGGCCGAGATCCTCGTCCGCTCCTTAGGGAGGAAGGGCGGAGCGTTTCCTTCCGGAGGCCAGATCACACTTTAACAGATTAAAGTAGAAAAATGTTCCTTTCCTATGATACAATACACTTTGCTGTGCTAAACCGCGAAAGGATTCTGCACCTGCAAGGCTCCTGCGCGACTTTTTCAAAGGAGAGGTACAGCTCTTAAAGTAAAGGCAGAATCTGACCGGAAAGACAGGTAGTTACATGAGTATGGAACGGGAAAACAGATCGAACCCGTTGGAT
>JAFYEE010000052.1 GCA_017544405.1 Lachnospiraceae bacterium | reverse complement strand
GGGGTTCCTGTTCCCGGCTGCTGATCGGGAGAATACAGCTCCACATATCGTTCCAGCATTTCCGAACTCTGCTGACGGATCTCATGGTAGCTTGCCAGCATGATCACGGACAGGGTGACGGCGAACAGAAGGATAAGCGAGCCCATGATCGATAATATGATCTTTTTTCTGGATCTGCTAAACATCTTTTTCCCTCAATTCATATCCCAGTCCGCGCACCGCCTTGATTTCCACCTTGGAGCCGACAAAGGCCAGCTTTTTCCGTGTGAAGGACATATATACCTCCACGTTGTTGTATTCTGTTTCATTCTCAAAGCCCCAGATCTTTACGGCAAGCTGCTCCCTGGTCATGATCTGTCCCTGATTGCCAAACATGTATTCCAGGATGCGGAGCTCTTTTTCACCAAGCCGGACGCTTTGTCCGGTGGATTTACAGGTCAGTGTTGCTTTGGAAGTATCCAGAGAAAGATCTCTATATTTCAGGCTGCCATCCTGAAAACTGGCGCTCCGCCTGCCAAGAGCACGGAGCCTGGCCAGCAGTTCTTTGGTCTGGAATGGCTTCGTAAGATAGTCATGCGCACCGCTGTCCAGCCCCTCCACCTTGTCATCCAACATACTTTTTGCCGTCAACATCAAGATCGGTGTTTTGATGCCGTTATTTCTCGCGCGACGAGCGACCTCGAATCCGTTCATCTCCGGCATCATCACATCAAGGACGGCAATGTCATAAACGCCGCTCTCCAATGCAGCCAGAGCAGTGGCACCATCTTCCATATGGTCAACATCATATTTTTCCTGCTTCAACAGGGCCACAAGGGCCGCTGCCATTCTTTTTTCATCTTCAGCCAGAAGGATCCGCATACCTTTACCGCCTTTCAAACTCGATGATACAGACAAAAGATTGAGAAAAGATTGAAAACGGCAATCCTTTTCAGTATTATCATTATGAGCATAGGGATAATCTATAAAGTCCAGGCTCGGTATCTCAAAAGTGACAGATACCTATAATTTTGGTATCTGTCACTTTTTGTTTATCTCTGATATCATCAGCCGAAATCTCGAACAGTCAAGTCGTCAGCGGCGCTCCAGAATGGCCTCTGCCATGCGGATGGCGCGCACATTTTCCTTCACATCGTGGACACGGACGAAGGCCGCACCGCGCAGCACGGCGAAAACAGTCGTGACCAGCGTGCCCTCGAGACGCTCCTCCACCGGCAGATCCAGCGTCAGCCCGATCACCGATTTGCGGCTGCAGCCGAGCAAAACCGGATATCCCAGGTACCTGAGCAGATCCAGCTTCTCGATTGCCTCCAGATTCTGCTCGTAGGTCTTGCCAAACCCGACACCGGGATCAAGAATGATCTTCTCCGGCGCGATCCCTGCCTCTAATGCAAGCTGCACGGATTCCCGCAGGTCCCCGATCAGCTCCGCCGCAAAATCCCGGTACTCCGCTTCCTTCCGGTTGTGCATCAGCACGCAGGCCGCACCCGCGGAAGCGATCACCTCCGCCATCTTCGGATCGTATTTCAGTCCCCAGATATCATTGATCAGATCCGCGCCAGCGGAAAGCCCGGCCTTCGCCACGCCGGATTTATAGGTATCGAGCGAGACCGGGACATCAAAATGCTCCCGCACCGCCTCGATCACGGGCACCACGCGTGCAATCTCCTCTTCGACCGAAATCTGCACATATCCCGGCCGGGTGGATTCCCCGCCGATATCGAGGAGATCCATCCCCTCGCCCAGCATGTCCTCCACATGGCGCAGCGCCGCGTCGCGCTCCGTCCATTTTCCCCCATCGGAAAAGGAATCGGGTGTCATATTTAATATTCCCATCACGTAGGTGTGATGGGAAGTATCATAGTCTCGGTTTCCTATTCTCATTTTTTGCCCCGGTCAAGCTCGAAACTTCTCTATCAGCCGCTTATCTAAGCAGCGAATCATCTTCTGTCATCCGCTTATCCAAGCAGCTGTAAAAAGGTGCTCCGCAGCCCCGGATCCTCATCAAAGCATCCTCTGGCGGCCGTCGTAACCGTCTGCGCGCCCGGCTTTTTGATGCCGCGCATCGTCATGCACAGATGCTCGGCCTGCACACATACCATGACTCCCTGCGGATGCAGATATTCCATGATGGCATCCGCGATCTCACCGGTCATATTTTCCTGAATCTGCAGTCTGCGCGCGTACACCTCGACCGTCCGCGCGAGTTTGCTGATGCCGACCACTTTTCCGTTCGGGATATAAGCGATCGCTACTTTCCCGAAAAACGGGAGCATGTGATGCTCGCAGAGCGAGTAAAACGGGATATCCTTCTCCATCACGAGCTCGCTGCTGCCCACCGTAAATGTCTTGGAGAGGTGCTCCTGCGCGCTCTGGGTGTACCCTCCGCAGATCTCCTGGTACATGCGCGAAATCCGCTCCGGTGTGTCCACCAGTCCTTCTCTGGAAGGATCTTCGCCGATCCCCTCCAAAATAAGCCGCACGCCTTCTCTTATCTTGTCCTGATCCATGTTTATCCCTTCATTTCCTTGAAAAATCACACCTTCCGCCCGGGCCGTCATTTTCCGGGCAGGAAAATCAAGATCTCTTCGCTTTGGATCTGCCGGAATCCTTTTTTTCAAAGTAATCCAGCACGCTCCCCAGGAAGGACAGCGATCCGAAAGCCACGATCACATCCTCCGGCGCAGCCATCAGGTGCGTCAGCTCGATGGCTTCCTCCACACTGTCCGCTACCGTCACATTCGGATTTACCTCCCGCACCTCGCGCGCCAGCTCCAGCGCGTCCATCGCGCGCGGATTGCCCGGCGTCCGGATCGTGAAGATCTGCGCGGCATAGGGAGCTGTAATCTCAATGATTTTGCGGTATTCCTTGTCCTTCAGTATTCCCATTATAAAGAGGATTCTTTTATTTGTAAAATAAAAATCGAGGGATTCGGCCAGACGCCTTGCAGCATCCGCATTGTGCGCGCCATCCGCGATGAACACGGGCTTTTTCTCCAGCACCGTAAACCGCCCCGGCCACTGCGTCTCTCGAAGTCCCTTGCGCAGCGCCTGTTCGGAGATCTTAAATTCCTCTCTCAGCGCCTCGATCACTTCCACGGCCAGCACGGCGTTGTCGATCTGGTACGATCCGGCGAGCGCAATTTCCAGCTTCTTATACCCTTTATAATCAAAGGTTTGCTTTGCCAGCCCGTATTTTACATGCTTTGCCTCTGCTGCATCCGCCACATGGACCGGAGCGTTCAGTTCCTCTGCCCGTCGCCGGATCACCTCCATGACCTCCGGAAGTTGCGACGCCGTCACGACCGGCACGCCCCGGCGAAAGATCCCGGCCTTCTGCTCCGCGATCGCCGCTGTCGTATCCCCAAGAAACGCCATATGATCCATGGTGATGGAAGCAAGTACGTTCACCACTGCGGTTTCTACCACATTGGTCGCATCCTGCTCACCGCCCATCCCGCATTCCAGCACGACGATGTCGCAGCCCTTCTGCAGGAAATACCAGAATCCCAGCGCCGTCTCCGCCTCAAAGAGAGAAGGACTGCCCAGCCCCTCCGCCTGCATCGCGCGGATGTGCTCCTGGATCAGCTCCAATCCTTCACAGAGCGCGGCCTTGGTGATCGGCTGCCGCCCCACCTGGATCCGCTCGCGGTAGGTGCGGATCGTCGGCGACAGAAAGCGCCCCACGCGGTATCCGGCGCATCCCAGCACCGTCGACACATAGGCCAGCGTGCTTCCTTTGCCGTTCGTCCCGGCGATGTGGACAAACCGAAGCCGGTCCTGCGGATCGCCCATGCGCCGCAGCAGCTCCCGGATGCGCTCCAGTCCCGGCGTGATGCCCGCCCGGCCGAGCTCCTCCACATATTCCATTGCTTCGCTTTCCGTCATCATGATGCCTGCTCCATCTTCTTTCTCTGCTGCTATCCATATGCGCAAGGCGGGGCTGCCCCTCCCGGAGGCTACCCCGCCCTACATCCATACAAACCTTCTCGTCCCTATACAACCAATTTCTTCCCTAGTACACCCTTTTCTTTCCCCCGAAGGGTGCCCGGGATTCCATTTTCCTGCTCCAGACCCAAATCTTCCTCCTTTGAAGCTTCCAATTCTTCAAAAAAGGGTATCGCCCTTAGTAATTGTCCAGGTCGTCCAGTTCTCCGGTTCCGATATCGAGCATATTCACGGTGCGGCGCTTGATCCTGGCCTGCTCGGACTCCCGAAGCAGGAAGGACTTGATCTCGCGGCCGTGGCGGATATGC
>JAFYEE010000051.1 GCA_017544405.1 Lachnospiraceae bacterium | reverse complement strand
GGCCCCGTATTCGGCGCCGGCTTCCCGGAGCTCCTCCGCCTCTTTCCCGGACATCTCGCAGACGAAGGGGCCCTCCCCCACACAGGTGGAATAGGCTTTTACCACGCCGACCACGTCCGTCAGCCTGAGCGACGGAAGGCCCGCGCCGATCGGCGCGTACGCCGCTGTCGTATTGGAAGAGGTAGTATAGGGATAAATGCCGAAGTCGAGATCACGGAGCGCACCGAGCTGCGCTTCAAAGAGGATATTCTTTCCCTGCTCCGCGGCTTCTTTCAGGTACGCCCCCGTATCGCAGACATACGGCCGGATCTTCTCACCGTAATCTCGGAGCCAGTCCTCCAGATCCTCCATGGTACAGGCCTTTGCCCCGTACACGCCGGTCAGGGTCAGGTTCTTCCACTCCATAAGCTCCGCGAGATGCTCCTTCAGCTCCTCCGGATAGAACAGTTCCCCCGCAAGGACGGTCTTTTTCTGGTATTTATCCGAGTAAAAGGGGGCGATCCCCTGCTTCGTCGACCCGTACGGGTGATCCTTCAGGCGCTGTTCCTCCAGGGCATCGAGATCCCTGTGCCACGGAAGGAGCAGGGAGGCACGGCTGCTGATCTTCAGGTTGTCCGGCGTCAGCGGCACGCCCCTTGCCATAATTTCTTCCATTTCCTTCCACAGGTTTTCCGGATCCAGGGCCACGCCGTTGCCCAGGATATTGACCACGCCTTCCCGGAAAATGCCGGAAGGCAGCAGATGGAGCGCGAACCTGCCCCGTTCGTTGATGACCGTATGGCCCGCATTGCCGCCGCCCTGGTACCGCACCACGATATCATAGTGGTCCGTCAGCAGGTCGACCATCCGGCCTTTACCTTCATCGCCCCAGTTGATCCCCACGATCGCACAGTTTTTCATCCGTTTCTCCCTTCTTTCCGTGTCATTCCACCGTCACGCTCTTCGCGAGGTTACGCGGCTTGTCCACGTCCAGTCCCTTCGCGACGCTGATATAATACGCTAGCAGCTGCAGCGGGATCACTGCCACGAGACCCGCGAAATGTTCATCCGTATCCGGTACCACGAGCACGCTGTCCAGTGCGCGGAATGTGTCCGCGTATCTTTGCAGTGTGACGCCCGCGAGCCAGGCGCCCCTCGCCTTGCACTCCGCCATGTTGCTGACGGTCTTCTCGGTCAGGCGCTGCTGCGTCAGCACACCGATCACGAGCGTGTTGTCCTCGACCAGGCTGATCGTTCCGTGCTTCAGCTCCCCGGCGGCGTAGGCCTCACTGTGGATATAGCTGATCTCCTTGAGCTTGAGGCTCCCCTCCATGCTCACGGTGTAGTCGGCGCCGCGCCCGATAAAGAAGGCGTCCTTCATATTGGCGCGCGAGGACGCGAAGCGCTGGATGACATCCTTTTTCTCAAGTATCTCCGAGATCCTTCCGGGAATGGCTTCCAGCTCGGCAATATAATGTTCATATTCGTCACGGGAGATCCCGCCGCGCTGAAACGCGAATTCCACCGACAGCGCGTACATCATCATAAGCTGCGCGGTATATGCCTTGGTGGATGCCACCGCGATCTCCGGACCCGCCAGGGTGTAGAGGACATGATCCGCTTCCCTTGCGATCGCGGAACCATGGACATTGACCACGCCGAGCGTCCGGAGCCCGTGCTGTTTCGCGAGCCTCAGCGCCGCGAGACTGTCCGCAGTCTCTCCCGACTGCGAGATGATGATGACCAGGTCGTTTTCACCTGCCAGAAGCCTGCGATAGCGGAACTCCGAAGCCATCTCCACCCGCACGGGGATCCCCGCCAGTTCTTCCATCAGGTACTGTGCCGCCATGCCTGCGTGATAGGCAGTCCCGCAGGCTACGATCCTGACAAGGGAAAGACTGCGGATCAGTTCTCCGCTAAGACCCGCAGCGGACAGATCGATATGATCTTTTTTGATCAGGCTGTGCAGTGTGTTCCGGACGGCGTCGGGCTGCTCATGGATCTCCTTCAGCATGAAATGCTCATAGCCGCTTTTTTCCGCCGCTTCCGCATCCCAGGTGATCTCCTGCTGCTCGACAGTGATCTCATCTCCGTTCAGGTCATAGAAATGGACCTCGCCCGGGAGGATCCGGGCTGCCTGCAGGTTTCCGATATAGTAGACGTTCCTCGTATACTTCAGGATCGCTGTCGCATCCGAAGCCAGAAAGGATCCCTGCCCGGCCACGCCGATGATCATGGGGCTTTCCTTGCGGGCCGCGTAGATCTCTCCGGGATAGTCCTTAAACATAAGCGCGAGGGCATAGCTGCCCCTGGTACGGACCATCACACGGTTGATGGCATCGATGGGGCCGATCTTATACTTCTTGTAGTAATAATCGACGAGCTTGATGACGATCTCTGTGTCCGTTTCGCTGTAAAAGCGGTACCCGTGGCCTTCCAGCTTTTCCTTCAGTTCCTCATAGTTTTCAATGATGCCGTTGTGGACACCGACCACATCGATCGGGAACGCCTCCTCATCTTCCGCCGGCAGCCTGCCGCTCACATGCGGGTGGGCGTTGGTCTCATTCGGTTCCCCGTGCGTTGCCCAGCGGGTGTGGCCGATCCCGCAGGTCCCCGGCAGCAAAGCGCCGTGCTCGGTCTTTGTTTCCAGGTTATGCAGTTTTCCTTTGGCCTTGCCCACCTTCACCGGCAGGTCACCTTCGCGTACAGCAAGACCCGAGGAATCATATCCCCGGTATTCAAGCCTGCTGAGGCCCTCCAGCAGCAGCGGTGCAGCCTCCATAGTTCCGGTATAGCCGACAATTCCGCACATATTCTTTTTTCCTCCGTTTTTTCCTTTTTATCTTTATTACGGCATAGGGAGCGCAGGGCCTTTCGGCCCGCTGCGCTCCCGCCTGTTATTACCTTACCGAGAACAGCAGTGCCCCGTAGGTCGGATAGGGCAGGTATTTCTCGGGGATCAGCGCTTCCGCCGCGTCCGCCACGCTGCGGAGGCTCTCCATATCCCTCAGGATCACCTTCTCGTAATATCCGGCTGAGGCAAGGACGTCGTCCATCTTTTCCGCTTCCCTGGTATCCTCTTCCAGCTTCTCCAGCAGCTTCATCATTTTTCCGGATGCCTCGTCCAGTCTCAGAAGGATCGATTCTTCCATCCTGCTGCCGGCCTGCGGGAGCAGCTGCTTTTTCCGCAGCGCCTCCGCGCTGAGATCGCTCATATAAGCGACCACTCCGGACAGGAAGTCCTTGCGGATCATTTCCTGCATCGTCAGGGACTCGATGTGGATCTCCTTGCTGTAGTTCTCGAGCAGGATATCGTATCTGGAGAAGATCTCCTCCTGTGTCAGGACGCCATGGCCTGTGAAAAGATCGATGTTCTTCTTCGAGATCCACCGCGGCATGGCCTCCGGGACCGACTTCAGGTTGTCGAGACCTCTGCGCGCGGCTTCCTGGACCCATTCCTCCGTATAGCCATTGCCGGAGAAGAGGATGCGTCCGTGCTTCCGAAGCATTTTCTGCAGCAGCACATGCAGGCCATCCCGCAGTTCCACTCCTTTTTTTCCTTCCAGCTCCGTGCGCATCCGGCGCAGGATCTCCGCCACCGCCGTGTTCAGCACGATGTTGGCGTTTGCGACCGAAAGGGAGGAACCGGGCATGCGGAATTCGAATTTATTGCCGGTAAACGCGAAGGGCGAGGTGCGGTTGCGGTCGGTGTTGTCCTTGGTGATATCCGCAAGGACCGCCGCGCCCATCTCCATATGGGTGCGTCCCTTGCCGGTAAACGGGGTCCCCTCCTGAATGCTCTTTAAGACCGCTGTCAGCTCATCTCCGACAAAGACCGAGACGATAGCCGGCGGGGCTTCGTTGCCTCCCAGCCTGTGATCGTTTGCCGCCGTCGCGACAGAGAGCCGCAGGATATCCGCGTAGTCATCCACCGCCGCGATGACCGCGACCAGGAATGCGAGGAAACGGTCGTTTTCCTCCGGATGCCTGCCCGGGTCCAGCAGGTTGACGCCGGTGTTGGTCTGCAGGGACCAGTTGTTGTGCTTGCCGGACCCGTTGATCCCCTCGAAGGGCTTCTCATGCAGCAGGCACGCCAGGTTGTGCCTGTCCGCTACCTTCTTCATGACCTCCATCGTCAGCTGGTTGTGGTCCACGGCGATGTTGGCGGTCTCATAGACCGGTGCCAGCTCATGCTGTGAGGGTGCCACCTCATTGTGCTTTGTCTTGACCGGCACCCCGAGCTTCCAGAGTTCCGTCTCCAGGTCATGCATGTAGGCTGCCACCCTGGGCTTCAGTACGCCGAAGTAATGGTCCTCCATTTCCTGTCCCTTCGGCGCCGGGGCTCCGAACAGCGTACGCCCGGTGTACAGCAGGTCCTTCCTTTCCTTATACAGTTCCTTGTCGATCAGAAAGTACTCCTGTTCGGATCCGATCGTTGCCGTCACCCGGTCAACATCGTTATATCCCAGGAGCTTCAGCAAGGCGACTGCCTCCAGGCTCAGGGCTTCCATGGACCGAAGCAGCGGGGTTTTCTTATCCAACGCCTCACCCGTATAAGCGCAAAATGCCGTCGGGATGTACAGGGATCCGTCCTTCACAAATGCGGGTGATGAAGGATCCCATGCCGTGTAGCCCCTGGCTTCAAAGGTCGCGCGCAGGCCGCCGGACGGGAAGGAGGACGCATCCGGTTCACCCTTCGTCAGCTCCTTGCCGGAAAACTCCATGATCACGCTGCCGTCCGGCTCCGGAGAGAGAAAGCCGTCATGCTTCTCGGCCGTGAGTCCGGTCATCGGCTGGAACCAGTGTGTAAAATG
>JAFYEE010000050.1 GCA_017544405.1 Lachnospiraceae bacterium | reverse complement strand
GCAGGATCAAACCATGCGGAAGCAGCTTGCAGGCCAGTTCAAAGGCCTTCATCGCAAAAGTGGGCACGACCTCCGGTGCCTTGCGATAGCTTGCCGCCAGGCTTTTTTGCACCACCTGCTGCGGAGTGGTCATAAAATATTTCTTGATCCGAAGGGACGTGCCGCCCGCTTCCGCAATGTCGAAAAATTCGGTTTTCACCGGCCCCGGGCATACACTGGTCACATAGATCCCGTAGGGGCGAAGCTCCTCGCCGAGGGCTTTTGACAGGCTGAGGACATAGGCCTTGGTCGCGGCATAGACCGCAAAGCCGGTCTGGGGAACAAAAGCTGCGCTCGAAGCCATCTGCAGGATGCGGCTCCCGCGCCCCATGAAGGGGATCATCAGACGTGTCATGCGGGTCAGTGCCTCCGCATTCAGGCGTACCATGCCTGTCACATCCTCCATCTTCATCGCGCCAAAGGACCCCAGGATCCCGTAACCCGATGCATTGATCAGCATTCTTACCCGCGCCTGGGCAAAGGCCAGCTCATCCGCAAGCGCTTCGCAGGCCTCTTCGTCCGTCAGATTCATCGGAAGGACCCGCGCATCATGGGAAAGGGACTCCGCCACCTCGCGAAGTCTGTCCTCCCTCCTGGCGATCAGCCAGAATTCGTCGATTTTGCTTCCCATCACACGGTCAAGCGTATGGGCAAATTCCCGTCCGATGCCGGAGGATGCTCCGGTGATCACAATGATATTCATTCCATTCCTTTCCGGTTCCCAGGAACCTTCCTCTCATCCAGAAGCTCCGCGTAATGCGAAAGATAATAGTTCGCAAGCTCTCTTTTTTCCTGATCTACGGGCATGCTGAAGCTGTCACGCACCGCGCAGACCTCCATACCGGCAGCCAGACCGGCCATGATCCCCGGCAGGATATCCTCAAAGACGAGGCATCGGGCAGGCTCCACCTTCAGAGCCTCTGCGGCCGCCAGGTAGATATCCGGCGCCGGCTTGCCCTTCTTTACTTCCGTCCCGGTGATCACCACATCAAAGATATCCCCCAGGCCGCGCTCGTTTAACAAAGCATCCACCAGCTCGCGCGAATTGGTCGTGCCGATCCCAAGCGCAAAGCCGGAAGCCTTCGCGTACCGAAGGAACTCCTCCGCCCGTTCGTGAAAACGGATATGATGCAGATACTGATCCTCGGCCATCCGATTCCATTCCGCTTCGATCTCCGGAACGGAGAGCGGCAGCGAAAACCGCTCCCGGAAATAGACCGCCGTCTCATGAAACGAAAACCCTTCGATCGCCTTCTGCAGATCCTTCGGGACTTCCAGTCCGAACTTTCCCAAAAACAGGACGTCGATCTGCTTCCACACATGCATGGATTCCAGCAAGGTTCCATCCATGTCAAACAAAAGCGCCTTTTTATTTAGCAGCATGACATGCATGTCGTAATCTCTCCACTTCTTCCGCCGTACATTCCCGCACCTGCCCCGGGGAAAGCGCAGGATCCAGCTTAAGCGGTCCAAACGCGATGCGTTTCAGGTGCAGGACCTGATTGTCCACCGCTTCCAGCATACGCTTCACCTGATGAAATCTGCCCTCCCGGATCGTAAGCTTCAGATCCCCCTGTGCGGTCATCTCCGCCAGCGCAGGCAGCGTCGGCTTCTCGTCCCCGATCTCCACGCCCTCCCGGAGTCTTAGCAGATCCTCTTCCGACAAAGCATGCTGCGGCGTGACCAGATATACCTTCTCGACATGGCGCGCGGGGGATAACAGGCGATGATTCATCTCCCCGTCGTCGGTAAAAAGAAGAAGGCCTTCCGTGTCCTTATCCAGGCGGCCCACCGGCACCAGATGCTTTGGAACCGGTGAAGGAAGCAGGGTCATCACCGTCGCTTCCCCTCTGCCTTCCGATGCAGTGATCAATCCCCCCGGCTTGTTCATGACCATATAATGAAAGCACTGATAGGAAAGGACTTCCTCCCCAAGCTCCACACGGACAACCGTCTCTTCCACTTTACGGGCCGGATCCCTGCAGACCTCGCCGTCCACCTTTACTTTCCCTCTGCGGATACAGTCTCCCGCTTCTCTTCGAGAGAAAGCGGTGCATTCGCACAGATATTTATCCAGTCTCAAAATAGGTCATCCTCTTCTTTCTCCTGTTTTCGGGGAGGCTTTTCCTTCAGCCCGGCCCCGTAGATATCCGCTTCATAGAGATCCATAAGTTCCGGATTATCCGTGTGAAGGGTTCTCTTGCGGGCATGCTCCTTCCGGCTTTTTTCCGCCGTGCGATAGGACAGATATCCGTTCACAAGCCTGGCCAGACCAAGCAGCGCAAACAGTCCGCCGAAAAAGATACAGAAAAGCAAAAGAATGCCGCGAAGGCGTGAAACAAAGGAAAGAAGCGCATCGTACCCATCCTCGGAGCCTGCGGTAAGGTCGGGCCCTTAGGGGATGCATCGGCATCCGTCTCCTGCCCGGGCACCTCTGCCCCGGACAGATTATCATAGGTCTCCTGTCCGGCTGCTTCGGCCGCATCCGCATCCGCCGTATCAGCGCTCTGCGCGCCCGCATCCGCGCCATCCGCCTGCGCGTCGTTCGCAGCCGGATCCGTGCTTCCTTGGGGCTTATCCGGAACCTGGTCCGGCTTCTCCTGTTCCGGCCCGTTCGCATCCTCTTTCCCCGGAGGCACATCCGATGGATCTGTAGGCTCCTCCCCGAAGGACTGCGTAAAGGTAAATGTCTCGCTTTCCTTTACGCGGTCATATTGATTGTACACACGGACGATCACTTCCGGATCCCGGATCTTGCCAAAGTCCAGATCCAGATAAAAGCTCTGCTTGTAGGATCCGGTCGTCGGATCCGCTTCCGGCCATTTCATGAGCGCGGAGAAGGTCTGACCTCCGTCCATGCTGTAATCATAGTACAAAAGCATGCCATCCCGGTCCGCTGCCACTACCTGTATGCCGGCCTTTCCGGCCGTATAATTGGCTGAGGAGAAGGAAAGCTGGAGATGCTCCGGATCGGTGGTATCCTCGAGCGTCAGCTTCTGGATCCCATTCTTCTCCGCCTCCGCGTAATGGCCGGCCTCTCCGGTATAGTCCAGCCCCAGCGCCTCGCTTCGCAGCCCGAAATACCTGGCGATGGAATGCGCATCCGCAACGCCAAATGCGCGCAGCTGATCTTCCGTCTCCAGAAGCGCCGCATCCTCCGGCTGATCCACATGGGCATGCTCGATCAATGCGGAGGGTACGCCAAGCGCGGTGCTAAAGCGCAGGATCCCGTAATAATCCTCCCCCGTCTGACCGGTTCTCGTCTTGATGCCGCGCAAGTACAGGCCCATCTCCTTCATGGACTCCATCTGGATCTGACCGAACTGAAATCCGTATGCATTATAAGGGGAAGACAGCGGGACCCAGACCTCGGATCCGTAAAGATTGTGGTTTAAGGATGCATTGTAATGAATGCTGAAGAGAAAATCCGCCCCGACATCCTTGGCAAACTGCGCCCGATCCTCCAGTGACAGATCGACGTCCTCCGTCCGCGTCAGATAAACGGTGATCCCCTCGAACTGCCGAAGCTCGTCCGCAAGCGCCTGCGCCGTGATCAGCGTCATCTCCTTCTCAAGGCGCTTTCCTTCCTCGGTTCCGAGATTCTCCCCGCCATGTCCGGGATCGATGACGACCACCAGATCCTCCCCGGGATCAAGGAGATTCTCCGCCGCGTGGGCCGGAAGGGCGCTGACAGCGGTCAAAAACAACAGGGTTGCAAAAAAAGCCGCCCCGAACAGCAGGTTATGAAATTTGCATCGTCTGACAGATTTTTTCATGCCGGTTATTTCTACTCTTTACAAAAGAAAGCCGGTAAGGTACTACCGGCTTTCCTGACTGTATTTATACTTCCGATCCGTACATCCTACTGGCCGTCCTCGGTATCTTCCGGAAGCGGCTCCTCACTGTAATCATCGGGATGTAATTTGTTATGGTCCGAATTCACGCGATCCTGGAACATGTGCAGCGTGCCGATCAGATCCTCATAATTCTTGGAGGAAGCCTTCATGGCATCTCCGATCAGGGACTCCAGATAGCTCAGTACATCATCCATGTACTGCTCCGCATTGGAACGGATCGCTTCGGCATCCGCATAGGCACTTTCGCGCACATTGATGGCTTCCTGATTGGCCATGGAGACGACACTGTCCGCCTGATCGTAAGCACGGCGCATAATCTCGTTCTGGCTGATCAGCTCATCCGTCTGTGCCTCGGCCTGATCGATCAGCGCCTGCGCCTTCGAACGCGCATCATCGAGAATGGCTTCCCGATTCTTGTAAACCTTGCGTGCATGCTCGATCTCTTCGGGAGCCTTGCGCCGAAGCTCTCGCAGGAAATCCTCCATCTGGGTGCGATCCACGATAATCTCATTGGTGGACATGAATTTGGTTCGGCAATTGGAGAGATAATCCTCCATATCATCGATCACATTGTAGATCTGATCGCCTATGGCTTTGCTGTTCTTTTCCATGTTATCCTTCCTCGGTAGGTCTATCTAGACTGAAATTTCTCCCGCAGGCGCGCCTCCACATAATCCGGCACACATTGACTGATGTCTCCGCCGAAGGAGGCGATCTCCTTCACACTGGAGGAACTCAGATAGGAATATTGCAGAGAGGTATTTAAAAAGATCGTATCCAATGCGCCGTCGGAAAGCATACGATTGGTCTGAGAAAGCTGAAGCTCATACTCAAAATCGGTAATCGCACGAAGTCCGCGCACAGCGACATGAAGTCCGTGCTCCGCGGCATAATTGATCAAAAGGCCGCTGAAAAAATCCACCTTCACATTGGGGAGATCCTTCGTTGCTTCCTGCAATATTTTAACACGCTCATCTACAGAAAACAACGCATTTTTCTGCTGATTGACAAGCACTGCAACGATCAGTTCGTCGAACATTTCCGCGGATCTGCGGATAATATCCAGATGTCCGTACGTCATCGGATCAAAACTTCCGGGGTAAACCGCTCTCTTCATGTGTGCCTCCGGGCCTCAGGCCTTCTTCAAAAATACATGTTTGTTGGTTTTGTAGCATTTTTCGCGCACGATCACATACCCCATCTCACTTACATCGGAAAAATCGGCCTTCAGCGGCGCTTCGATGATGATCAGCGTATCCTCATCACAGTAATGGGACGAACGAAGCTGCGCGAGCACCGGCCGCTCAAGATCCCGGTCATAGGGCGGATCCATAAAGAGGATATCCACATGCTTCTCAAAGATGCTGAGCAGCCCGGATACCGCATCCTGCTTAAAAACTATAGCACGGTCCGCCAGTCTGGTAAACCGCAGATTCTCATTGATACAGTCGACCGGCTTTGCTCCGTTGTCGATAAAATAGGCCTTGCGGGCTCCGCGGCTGAGCGCCTCGATCCCGATCCCGCCGCTTCCGGCAAAGAGATCCACAAAGACGCAATCCGGGATATCCCCCTGCAAAATATTAAACAAAGTCTCCTTGATCCGATCCTGGGTCGGACGCGTATCATTTCCTTCCGGCGTCCGCAGCGGAAGACTTCTGGCCGTTCCGGCAATTACTCTCATATTCTCCTCACAATCAGCGCAGCTTCGTTCCCTTGTTGTCCCGTTTCATCAGTTTGATCGTATTGACGGATACTTCTCTGGTTCCGGTCTGCAGCATAACGACATCCGTGGGACCGGTGAGCACCGCTTCCTCCAGATGATCCTTTGCATCGAGCTTCATGCCGCGTACGCCCGCTGCGGTCTTCTTCTGCTCCGGCAGATCCTCAAGCGCAAAGCGCAGGAAAAATCCGTTCGCGGAGTGAAGGGTTACATAGAGCTGCTCGCGGATGGGGAGAACCGCTACCAGCGTATCCCCGTCCCCAAGCTTCGTCGCCGAGATCGTACGGCGGCTGCTGGTCTCAAACTCGCTTCCGTCCACGATCTTACACAGTCCGCGGCTGGTGACAAAGAGGAACTTCGTTCCGGGGAGCAGCGCCTGGTCATAGGCCAGCAGGATGCGATCCCTGGAAGAATCGTAATTGGAGACATTGTCCACCGGGATTCCCTTGTCACGAAGCTTTCCCTGCGGAAGCTCCGGAAGACGGATGCTGTGCATGTCACCGTTTTCCGTAAAGAGGGCAAGCCGTCCGTTATTTTTCATGCAGATCGCATAACGGCTCTCGCTGAGGATCGTCTCCGTGTTGCGCTCGTAGGTACCCAGATCGATCGTGCGCGCATAGCCGAAGCGGTCGAGCAGGACATACACATCCATCTCCTCGAAGGCTTTTTCCTTATAGACGGCTTCTTCCCCGTTTTCGATCACCGTGCGGCGCGGCGTGGAATATTCCTTCTTGATCGCATCCAGCTCCTCTATGATCACCTGGGCCATGGATTCCCTGCGATCCAGGATATCCTCGTAGCGATAGATATTCGCCAGCGTTTCCTCGTGCTCCTTGATCAGCGCCTCGATCTCGAGTCCGATCAGCTTGTAGAGCCGCATCTCAAGGATCGCATTGGCCTGCTTCTCCGTGAAGGCAAGCTGTGCGGCCATGATCTGGGACTCCTTGCTCTTGAAACGGATCCCGTCCGTCTTGCCGAGCACCAGACAGTCCTTCGCCATCTGGCGATCCTTGGATCCGCGAAGGATCTCGATCACGAGATCGATCACATTGCAGGCCTTGATCAGACCTTCCTGAATCTCCTTCTTTTCCAGCTCGCGCTCCAGGAGATGATTATATTTGCGCGTATTGACTTCATACTGGAAGTCCACGACCGCCTTCAGGATCCCCTTGAGACCCAGCGTCTCCGGACGACCGTCGGCGATCGCGAGCATATTTACGCCGAAGGTATCCTCCAAATGCGTCTTCTTGTAGAGCAGATTAATAAAATTCTCCGTGTCGGCATCCTTTCGCAGCTCGATGCAGATCCGGATCCCCTCCTTCGAGGACTGGTTGGAGATGTCGACGATATCCTGCGTCTTCTTGGATTCGGCCAGGGCTGCCACATCGGTCAGGAATTTGGAGATATTGGCGCCGATCATCGTATAGGGGATCTCGGTGATGATCACACCCGTACGACCGCCCTTAAGCTTCTCCACCTCCACCTTCCCGCGGATGCGGATCTTGCCGGCTCCGGTCTCATAGATGTCCGGAAGCTCGTCCTTGTTGATGACAATGCCGCCCGTCGGAAAATCGGGGCCCTTGATATACTGCATCAGCTCCCGGGTCGTGATGTCTTCGTTCAGCATGTAAGCCTTCATGGCATCGACGACTTCCCCGAGATTGTGCGGCGGAATATTCGTCGCCATACCTACGGCGATGCCTTCACTGCCGTTGATGAGCAGATTGGGAACCTTTACGGGCAATACGGAGGGCTCGGTCTCCGTCTCGTCAAAATTCGGGATAAAATCGACCACATCCTTATCCAGATCCGCCAGAAAGGCCTCCTGGGTGATCTTCTGCAGCCGGGCTTCCGTATAACGCATGGCTGCGGCGCCGTCCCCCTCGATGTTTCCGAAGTTGCCGTGGCCGTCCACCAGCGGAAGTCCCTTTTTGAAGGCCTGCGCCATCACCACCAGCGCGTCGTAGATCGAAGAATCCCCGTGCGGATGGTATTTACCCATCGTATCACCGACGATCCTCGCACTCTTACGGTACGGACGATCGTAGCGGATTCCGAGCTCATACATATCATAGAGCGTCCTGCGCTGTACCGGCTTGAGTCCATCCCGCACGTCCGGAAGTGCTCTGGCCACAATGACACTCATGGCATAATCGATAAACGATTTCTGCATCTCCTCGGAGTATTCTGTTTTGATAATACGATCTTCCATGGAACTGTATTCTCTCTTTTCTCTTTAAATATCCAGAAGCGCATCCCGCGCGTGATCATAGATAAATGCCTTGCGGGGCGGGACATCCGTGCCCCTCAGAAGCTCTGTCATCTCGGAGGCCATCGGCGCATCCTCGATCTCCACCAGCTTCATGCGGCGGCGCTCGGGATCCAGTGTCGTCTCCCAGAGCTGCTCGGCATCCATCTCACCAAGGCCCTTGTAACGCTGCAGGATAAAGCTTCCCTTGTGCGTCTTACGGTAATTTTCCAGCGCCTTGTCGTCGTAGAGATAGGTCTCCTCCCCACGCGACGGCATCGCCTTGTAGAGGGGCGGCATCGCAATATAGACATGTCCCTCAAAGATCAGATCCGGCATGAAGCGGTAGAAAAGGGTCAGCAACAGGTTGG
>JAFYEE010000007.1 GCA_017544405.1 Lachnospiraceae bacterium | reverse complement strand
TCTTTTCCGCGTCCGCGGCGGGTCTTGATCCGCAGCCCGCGATCGGTATTCCGGAAGATGCACTCTTCCACCTTCAGTCCGCGCACACCGCCGGCCATCTCGCTTCCAATGGTGACGGCACCGTGTCCGTTTTCCATCAGGCATTGCCGGATCAGGATGTTTTCCGAAGGGGTCTTATACTTCCGGCCCATGTAGATCTTGCCGGATTTCACCGCGATACAGTCATCGCCGAGGGAAAAACGCACACCCTCGATCGTGACATTGCGGCAGGACTCGGGATCGAGTCCGTCGGTATTGGGTGAATCGAAGGGATTCTCCACCGTCAGGTTGTAGAATGCCAGCTCCTCGCTGAAGAAGGGATGAATCGTCCACGCCGGCGAATTGCAGAGCTTCACGCCCTGGAGCGTCACATTTTTGCTGTGGGAGAGGAAAAAGAGTCTGGGGCGGAAGGCGATATTCATCACCTTGGGATCCTTCCACCAGTTTTCCTTCGTCGCGCCGCCGTCGATCGTCCCGCGCCCGTAGATCAGAACGCCGTCGACATCGATGCCGGTGATGATGCCGGCAAACATCGGTAAGGGATTGCCCTCCCAGGTGCCGAGATGGTACTCGTCCGTCTCATCGTAGCTCTCGATCCGTCCGGGAAACACCGGAAAATGCGTCCGCTCGGTATCCGCAAGGAGCCTCGCTCCCTCGGCCAGTTCCAGACGAAGATGGCTCTTCAAAAACAGGGGACGGATGCGGTAGGTTCCCCTCGGGATCAGCACACGGCTCTCATCGGGGCAGGCCATGATGGCCGCCTGGATGTATTCCGTATCGTCGTTTTCCCCGTCCCCTTTCGCGCCGAAATCGCGGACATTAAGCGTGACGAATTCGCGGTCGGTGGTAAAGGAGATCTCGGAGAGCACCTCGCCTGCCTGATTTGTGACAGATACGTCATAATCCGTCTCCGGTTTCAGATCGTAGAGGGAGGTGATCACCGTCTGTGAGGTGATCTCCGCCTCCCCATTCACTCGGATCCGGTAGGGCTCCAGTGTCTCATACACGCCGCCGTCCGAGAGCTCGATCACAGCCACACGGGCGGATTTCATAAGTAGTCGAACTTCCATATCGATTTAAACTTTCTCCCTTTGAAGACTCAGGTACTGGCCGTATGCCATGAAGAAGGGACCCACGCCCTTCGCATCGTTGCTGACCACCGGCTCGGACAGATAGTATGCAACGCTTCCGTCGCGCACATGGTTCGTCTCGGGTCCAAGGCCCGCCACGGCACAGATTCCGGTCAGTTCCAGCTTGCCGTCTACTTCTTTGAGCTTGTGATCGATCAGGCCCTGCACGATTCCCTCGCCGATCTCGGCATATTTTTCCTTCTGCAGGATCCCCATGCGGCAGGCCTTGAGGATGGAATATGCGATCATCGCGCTGCCGGAGGTCTCGAGGTAATTGCCTTCTACGTCCGCACGGTCGATGACCTGATAGAACAGCCCGGTCTCCGGATCCCGGTACTGCAGGATCCCTTTCAGCATCTGCTTGTAGATGTCCTCCAGCTCCCGGTACTGCTCGTAGATCTCCTTGCTCATCGCGTACATGGTATCGACCAGCGCCATCAAATACCACCCCATACTGCGCAGCCAGAAATTCGCGCTGCAGCCGGTCTGAGGATCTGCCCAGAAGGCTTTCTTCTCGACGTCGCAGGCGTGGTAGCAGAGCCCCTTCTCCGGGGCGTAGAGATACTTCTGAACATTCCGAAACTGCGAGATGATATCGCTGTAATGCTCCTTCTTCTCGAATTTGGTCTCATATTCCATGTAGAACGGCTGCGCCATGTAGAGACCGTCCAGCCAGATCTGGTCCGGATAGATTTTTTTGTGGAAAAAATTCCCCGTGCTGCATCTCGGGTGCGTGCGCAGCTGATCCATCAGGATCTCGATCGCCTTGCGGTACTTCTCCTCCCCGGTCCGCTCATACATGAAAAAGAGGATCTTGCCACTGTTGATGCTGTCGATATTGTATTTGTCCATCTCGTAATTGCGGATAGTGCCGTCTTCCCCGATAAAGCCCTGCAGGTATTTCTCGATGAAGTCGAAATACTTCCGGTCCCCGGTGGCCTCGAAGAGGTTCTTGCATCCGAGCAGGACGCAGCCATCTTCATAGTTCCAGTATTCCTTGTAATTGGTGTAGCTGCTGAGGTACTGATCAATAAATTTTTCTACTGACATGGTTTCCGTCCTTTCTTACTACAACTTGCCTGCATTATAGCAATTCCTGTTCCATAGAGCAAATCTTTCCGTTTCCGTCCTCTGCGTAGGCAAAGTCGGTGAAGGTGCATGTAAAGGGCTCCGCTCCCCCGACACAGTACACGCCGACCATCGCGCCGGTAAAGCGCTTTCCCATGCGGATCCCTTCATCGCAGAGGTAATATACATTCTCCGCCGTGATATCCAAAAGCGTGCTCCCCGCTTCATCCGTCACGGAAAATCGGCGGGCCAGCCCGCGGGTCACTACCTGAAAGCGAAGTGCCGCGCCTGCTTCCGCGCTCTGCCCCGAAAAGTGATCCCCGGAAGATGCAGCGCCGGACCTGCTGCCTCCGAAGGCAGCCGTCAGAGGGACCTTCTCTCCCACCGGGCATGTTTCGGTGCCGATGTGTTCCCGCAGCGACAAAACCGGCCCGTTTCCTTCGATGCGCACCGCGCACGCGATCCAGGTATTCTCATCGTAGTAGCAGACGAGGCCCGCTTCCTGCCCTTCCCGCTCCGGCGGAGCGGATAAGGACACACTTGCCGTAAAATCAAAAGCAGTCTGGCGACGGACGTAGATATTCCGCGCATCCACGCTCTCTAAGGGGGCAGGACCGGAGCGCAGGATCAGTCGGTCTCCCTCCACCCGGACAGCTCCTGCCTGCGGCGGACGGGGCGTCATAAAGAGCAAAGGATCCCAGCCCATCCTCCGGGCGGTATCCGGTGTCTCCTGCGGGGCCGCCCCGGGCCGCGATGATCCATCTGCCTGCGCTTCCGCTTTTGCATCTGCCTTTGCATCCGTCCGCTTTCCTGCGCATGTCCCGGGGAGCGGTGCGATCGCGCTGGGCCCGCGCCCGCCGTTCACCAGGGGCCAGCCGTCCGCCGTCCAGGTGATCCGGTCCAGCGCCGTCTCGCGCCCCAGCATGCTGTATTTTCCTTCCAGCTGCCTGCCGCAGAGGTAAACCATGTACCAGTCTCCCTCCGGCGTCTGCACGGGCTTTCCGTGTCCGCAGCGCTGAATCCTCGCATCCGGATCCGTCTGTCGCAGGATCGGATTGTACGGACAGAGCTCGTAGATGCCCATCAGTTCCCGGCTTCTGGCTACGCTGATCCGGTGTCCCGGTCCGGTGCCGCCCTCCGCGAGGAAGAGATAATAGTACCCGTCCTTCTTCAGAAGGTGCGGCCCCTCGGGCGCGCGCTTCTGATCTCCATAATACAGGAGCCTTGCGGGCGAGATCTGCTTCGTACAATCCTCATTCAGTTCCAGAATTCTCGCCCCCCGGTTCAGGAGCATGTAATGATGTCCGTCCTCGTGGAAAAGCGAAGGGTCGATGCCGTCCTCCTCGATAAAGACCGGCTCGCTGTAAGGCCCTTCCGGCTTCGCGCTGCGCACCACGATCTGGCGGCGGTAGACGATTTCCTGTGCATCCGATGCCCCATATTCCGTCCAATCAGCCAAAACAGGATCCGCCGCATTCGGGACATGATCGTTCAGCCGGTATGTCGCTGTAATATAAAACATCCCGTCGTCGTAGGAGATGTCCGGCGCCCAGTAGCCCCGTCCGCCTTCCAGGCGGTCCAGTCCGGCCCACGCGGGATCCGTGATCGCATGCCCGATGATCTCCCAGTGCACGAGGTCCTTCGAATGGGAAACCGGGATACACGGGAAAAACACGAAGGAGGAATTGACCATGTAATAGTCCTCCCCGACGCGCACGATCGAAGGATCCGGAAACATTCCGGTACGGATCGGATTCTTGTAATAAGCGCCCGCACGGATCCCGGTCCGCTCCTCGTAAAACGCGAGGATCTCCGGCGCCCCTTTCCGGGCCTGCTCTTCCGCGATCTCAAAGGGGGTCACCAGATCCAGGTTCGGCTCGCGGATCTCCATCCCGCAGCGCTCGACCAGATAGCGGCAGCGCTCGAGGTCGCCGCTTTTCGTTGCATAATGCAGGATCGTATTTTGCCGCTCATCCCGCAGATTCAGGGACAGTCTGGAATACTCGACCAGATACCGCACGATCTCAAAAGAGGAAACCTGCGCCGCATAAAATGCGATGGGGATCCCGGGTCGGGCGCAGCCTGCCGGCGTCACTTCATCGATCCGCTGCGGATCCTCCAGAAGGATGCGCTTTACGGCTTCTATCTTCTGCTCTTCGATCGCTTTTTGTAAATCCATGCATCCTCCTTTCTCCAGGAGATCTTGACCCTGCTCTCCTGCTCGTGATAAGAGAGCGACTCTGCGTAGCTCAAATCCGCCGGACCGTGAACGCCCGGAGGTCCGCATATCCGCAGTCTTCCGCATCCGCCGCTTCGCTGCACGCGAAGATTCCGGGCTTGGCACCGACCCAGGTGTGATCGGAAGGGAAAAATGTCGTCTCTACCGGCATGACCGGCTGCCCGGGCAGCTGATAGAACATTCCGAACGAAGGCTTTCCGTATCCGTAGGGCAAGGCCTCCGGTTCGGTATCCGCAAGTTCCATTCCAAAGATGACATCCGTGACAGTTCCAGGCAGCTGCGCAAGCACTTTTTCCCGCTCCCGGATCTGCCCGTCCGCATCTTCAAAGGCTTCCGCCAGAAGGATCTCGAATCCTTCCCCGCTTCTCCGCACAGCGAGATAAGCATATTTTCCGCCCATCATGATCATTCCGGCGCGCTCCTGCGTCCGAAGGCCGGAAGGGTCCATATGCACCGTCGCCCGCAGGTACGGGCAGAGAAGCTTTTGCGTCAGGACATTGCTCTGTCTCCAGAGCGGCGCCCCTTCCTCTTCGGACGGATTTTGCGCGAAGAGACGAAGCGCCCCCTCCCGTTCTGTCAGGGAATAGAAATCGCCTTGGTGGTTGCCGGTCCACTGCCATTGCAGACTTAAGGTCTCCCCCGCAAAATCATCGGAGGCGGTCAGGACGCCGCGCAGATCCGGGCCGTCGGCCGCAGAGCCATCCGCCGCCTGCCGCCCGGGGATCCGTCCGCTCATCACCGGCTGCCCGCACAGATCCCGGATGTTCTCTCCCATCACGGGCCAGTCCTCGAGCCACTGCACGGGTTGCAGATGCAGGATCCGCCCGTAGAGCCCGCGGTCCTGGAAATGCAGGAAATACGATGCTCCCTCCGGGGTATCCACCAGGCCTCCCTGGTGCGGTCCGTTGATCGGGGAGTCCTTCTGCTCCATCACGATCTTTTCTTCGAAAGGACCGTGGATGTCGCGGCTCCTGAGCGCCGTCTGCCAGCCGGTCTTCACCCCGCCCGCGGGAGCCAGAATATAGATATAGCCGCCCCTCTCGTACACCTTGGGGCCCTCGATCGTCGGCTGGGTCGCAAGGCCGTCGTACAGAATGTGATCCTCGCTGATCGCCTTCGTCCCGTCCGCATTCATCTCAAAGAGTCCGAGATGACTCTTGAAGCCGATGCGGGACTTCGCATAGCCATGGACGATGTAATAGCGCCCGTCCGCCGCGCGGTAGGGGCAGGGATCGATCAGCCCTTTCCCGGGGAGCACGCAGACCGGCTCCTCCCATTTTCCCAGCGGATCCCGGGTCCGGACCATGTAGATCCCCTCGTCCGGCATTCCGTAATAGATCCGAAACCACCCTTTCTCGTAGCGGATCGCAGGGGCCCAGACCCCCTCGGAGGGACGCGGGATCCGGAAGCGCTCCCCCGGAAGGTTCTCCAGCGCATAATTCACAAGACGCCAGTTCACCAGATCCCGCGAGATCAGGATCGGCAGACCCGGCGTGTAATTAAAGCTCGACGCGGTCATATAATAGGTATCCCCGACTCTTATGACATCCGGGTCGGAAAAATCCGCGAAGACGATCGGATTCGTATAGGTTCCGTCGCCGCGGTCGCTCGTCCATAATGTTTCGGTAGAATGCTCTTCCATCTCCTGCCTCTTCTCCCGGGCCTTCCCCTTGTTCCGAAAAAGGCTGCCCTGCATACTTTCAGCGTGCGTTATCCGGCACCTCTTACATCACGCCGCCGACAAAGAAAGCTTCCTTGTCCTGCTCGCGCGAGCACAGAAGATCCGCATAGATCCCGCCCAGCTTCTCCAGCTCCCGCGCGATCAGATCCGCGTAGATCACGGCGCCGGCATACTGCAGATGCGTATCGTCCTCTTTTCCTTCCGGATGGGCTTCGTATTTTCCGGCCGGAAGATGCATGTACCAGCCCTTCGTCTCCTCCGGACCCGCCTCGGTAAGCGCTTTCCTGCTAAGCGCCGTCAGATCGATCACCGGGACGCCGAGTCTGGCGCCGAGCTCAAGCACCGCACGCGGATACTCCCCGTGGGAACATGCCTTCAGCTGTCCGTCCTCCGTAAAACGCCTGCGCTCCAAGGGCGTGATCAGAACCGGGTGCGCTCCCTTGTTCCTTGCGACATTCACGAATTTTTCCAGGTTGACCTGGAAATCGCCGAAGGCTTCGGTATAGCGCGAGGTGTCCTCTTTTTTTTCATCGTTGTGGCCGAACTGAACCAGCAGAAAATCACCCTCCGTGATCCGGTCATAGATCGGCACCATGCGCGATTCATCGATGAAGCTCTTCGTGCTTCGACCGTTGCGGGCATAATTTTCCACCCGCACCTCGCGCTTTAGAAAAAGGGGAAGCACCTGTCCGATCCCCGTCTGGGGGTAGGTGCTGATATCATTGTACTGAACCGTGGAATCTCCGGCATAGAAAACAGTGGGCATGCGTACCTCCCGAAAAGAAAGCTGCAAAAAAATGTAAGAAAACAGATTGCCTAATGGAAACAGTTTTATGTAAGCCCTTACATTATATCTGATCCCTCTCTGAAATGCTACTGAAAAATAGATAAATTTCATGCTATACTGTTCTTGCGAAACCCGTAAACCGTTCTGAGGGAAAATGTATGATCACCTTTGCGAATGTAACGCCGCGGGAAGTGGGCATTCCCGACGAGACCATCCAGAAACTGATCGCCCGCCTGGCCCGCCGGCAGATTCCGATGCACAGTCTGCTCATTCTGCGCCATGACAAGCTGGCCTTTGAAGGGTACTATGCCCCTGTGCAGAAAAATACGCTGCACCGCCTCTTCTCGGTTACAAAGAGTCTGACCGCCGTCTGTATCGGACTGCTGGAGGAGGAAGGAAAGCTGAAGTTAAGTGACCGGATCGTCGATTATTTTCCGGATAAGATTCCGTTGGACCTGGATCCGGAGATCGGGAAAATGACCATCCGCGACATGCTGATGATGCGGACCTGTCATGCTTCGACCACGTACAAGATCGACATGAAGACCGACTGGGTGCAGAGCTTTTTCTCCGTGAAGTCCACCCATCCTGCGGGGACCCTCTTCCACTATGACACTTCCTCCGCGCATGTGCTGGCCGCGCTCGTCGAGCGTCTATCCGGCATGGAGATGATGGCCTATGTGCGTAAGAAGCTGGAACCGGTGGGCTTTTCCAGGAAGGATACCATCCTGCGCGATCCCTTTGATTCCCCGATCGGCGGAAGCGGCTGGGTCGGAACGAGCGAGGATCTCCTGCGCTTCGGCCATTTCCTTCTGCGCAAGGGCAACGTCGGCGGCGAACAGCTCCTAAGCGAAGACTTTCTGAATACCGCGCTCTCCCTGCAGTCCTCGACGATGGCGACGGCGCAGGTGCCCGGCGAAGCCTGCGGCTACGGATACATGTTCTGGATCTCCGAGAGCGGGACGCCCTTCTGCTACGGACTCGGCGGACAGTACATCTTCCTGTACCCGGAGCTCGATCTCGTCGTGGTCACGACGGCGGACGATATCGGCCTGGGCGGCGGCAATCAGCAGATCTATGACGCGGTCCGGGAGGAGCTGATCGAGCCCCTGCAGCGCCTGCAGGAGAAGGAAAAACCGGACGAGCAGGGCTGGCGGCATCTGATCGGCGTGGCCTCCGGTACCGGGGAAGCCGATTCCGGAAAGCCCATCCTCGGCGCCTCTGCGGAGGCTTCCTCCGCGAAAGGCGGCAGACCTCTTAAATCCGCTCCCGCGGATATGAAGAAGCTGGCGCAGTCGCTCACACTCCTCACACCGATCGGCGATGCGGGAAGCAGCCTCATGAGCATGACACAGACACATCTTCAGAAGAAGACCTTCCGCTTCGATCCGAACCCCATGGGCTTCACCGATATGCAGCTTTCCTGGGTGAAGGATGTCGGGACCCTGCACTATACGTTAAAGGGGCAAAAATGCGACCTTTCCTTCGGTATGGGACGCCATGTGACGAAGTATTTTCCGGGCTACAATCAGTTCTATGCCGGCGACGGGATCTGGCTGGCAGACGGGAGCCTGTATCTGTATTTTCACATCATCGACGCTTATGTCGGAAATGTGCGCATGCAGTTCTCCTTCGATGAGAACCGCGTGACCGTCTTTCTAAAGAAAAACGAGGAGTCCCTCTTTACCGAATACCAGGGACACCTCGTGGGATGGTGCACTTCCTCACAATCTTGATCTCCTGACCCAAGCACTTTTTCCAGCATGGTGCACAATCTCACAATCTTTGTTCTGTGGCCCGCGTCTTAATCCCTGTCTTCCAAGCAATGGGTGGTGACGCGGGCTTTTTTACTCTCCTGCCCCAAGTCCCCCTCCATTCCTGAAACCGATTATGTACGAAAGTACAGGTTGACAAAAAAATTTTGATACAAAAAAAGCTTCTTCGGTCCGAAAACCGAAGAAGCCTTTGGTCATGCATCTATAGCTTACTATACTTACCTTGTTTCCTTTGCCGCTTACTTGGCTGCTTTCTCCTGCGCTGCCTTGCCGCTCGGG
>JAFYEE010000049.1 GCA_017544405.1 Lachnospiraceae bacterium | reverse complement strand
TCTCCCGAATCAAGGCATCTATGTAAGCGTCCACCTGATTCCGGTATCCGGCAATGGGAAAGGAAGTAAAGGAGCAATACAGACAGGTGGTGGGACAGAAAGGAATCCCGATATAGAGACTGTATCCGGCCGTATAGCCCGCATCCCCGTGCCGGATCTGCTCGAGCACGCCCAGCTCGCGCTGCGCAATGTCGATCGACAGCTCCGCCTTCTCGCGGCTGACATAATGCTCCTCCAGATAGTACCGCAGGATCTGCTCGCGCGATTCCCCCTTCTGCAGTCCGTAGAAGGCCGGCTTGGTCGGCCGCACGCCATTCAGATTTCCCCAGGGGAGCGTCCGCCCGGTCGTCTTCTCCAGCATGCGGTAGATATAGGCTCCCAGCGCCTTCTTGAAGGACGGGGAGATCTCTTTTCCGCCCGGCGTCTCCTCCGGCATATCTTCCGCCCTTTCTTCAAGGGCCTCTTCCGGGAAATGATATTCCCTTCCGTCAAACCGGATGCACGCCTGCTCTCCGCGGCAGATGACACTGCAAAAAAGCCCGGATCGGTTCGCTTCCGCGCGGACCTCCTCCCGGCTTTCGGGCACGATCACCTTCAGATTTCTTTCGGGAAAAAAGGACCGGAGCATGGCCAAGACATCGGTCGAATAAGGCTCCGGTTCCACGTAGATATACTGTTCTTTCTGTTCCATGCTACACTTCCGAATCCGCTGCGAACGGATTGTATTTTTTCTCATGGCCGATGCTTGTCACACCGCCGTGCCCCGGGAATACCTTCGTCTCGTCCGGCAGGGCAAAAAGCTTTTCGCGGATCGAGCGCACCTGGCTGCCCATACTGCCTGTCGGGAAATCGGTCCGTCCGACGGACTCCTCAAAAAGGGTATCTCCCGAGAGGAGAAACCCCGCCTCCTCCACATAGAAGCAGGCACTGCCGATCGTATGACCGGGAGTGGCGATCACGCGGAAGGTGATCCCGGCCAGGGACAGTTCCTGTCCGTCCTTCAGGTATTCATTCGGGCGGAAAGTAACCGGCCGTCCCATCTGCTCGGATACATTCTTGTGCGAATCGGATAAAAGCTCCTCCTCCGCATCCAGCGCGTAGACCCTGATGAGGGATTCTCCGCGCGACTGGGCCAGTTCATTGGCCGCGGCCCGCAGCTGCGCCGCTCCCCAGATATGATCAAAATGCCCATGGGTCAGAAGCAGCCCGCGCACGTGAAAGCCCTTCGCCTCAAGCCGCAGCACGGTCTCTCTCCCCTCATCGGGTGCGTCGATCACGATGCAGTCCGGCGACCCTTCCCGGTAGAGAAAATAGCTGTTCGTGGCATAGATTCCGATGGTCATGCGACCGATTTTGATCTCTCCCATACTCTTTCCTCCAAGGGGATCCTCCGCCGGACGGATCCGTCTTTCCGCGACCGAAACGCATCCGCTTCTCTTCAGCCGATGCTGCGCTCGATATCGATCACGCCTTCGATGGCGCGCAGCTTGTCCACGATGCGAACGAGTTCCTCACGCCCCGGGACCTCAAAGCTCAGAACCAGCGTTGCGACCCCCTGCTTGTTGGTACGCGTGTTGAGCGCATGAATGCTGATATTGCGCTCCGTGAGGACGCGGGATATATCCGCCAGCAGACCGGTGCGGTCGTTCGCAAACATCTTGATCTCGGTCATGTAATTCTCGTGTGTCTCCTGATCGGAGGCCTGCCACTGTGCATCGATCAGACGCACGCGCTCCAGCTCCGGCAGATTCAGGATATTGATGCAGTCCGTGCGGTGGATGGAGATGCCTCTGCCGCGCGTGACAAACCCGACGATCTCGTCCCCCGGAACGGGCGAACAGCACTTGGAAAAACGAACCGACAGATCCGTCATTCCCTTGACAATGATCCCGCTCTTGGAATGCTGGGACTGGCTCCTTGCGCCCGAGGCCGCATTGGCTTCGGCGATGGAGGCCAGGATCTCCTCGTTGGTCAGGACTCTGGGATGATCCGCCTCATAGAGCTCCCGCAGACGGTTGATGATCTGCCCCTCCTTGAGGGCGCCGCGTCCGACGGCCGCGAGGATGGACTCCCAGTCATGGTATGCGTATTTTCCTATGATCTCCTGCTGGTAAGCGGGCGACAGCAGCGTGGGAAGGTCGATGCCCTTCGCCTTGCAGTAGGTGGTGAGCAGCTCCTTGCCGCGGGCGATATTGTCTTCCTTGGACTGGGTCTTGAACCATTGATTGATCTTCGACTTCGCCTGGGCACTCTTGACGATGCCCAGCCAGTCACGGCTCGGCCCCTTGGTATTCTGCGAGGTGATGATCTCGATCCGGTCGCCGTTGTGGATCTCATACTCGATGGGAACGAGCTTGCCGTTGACACGCGCGCCCACCATGCGGTTGCCCACCGCGGAATGGATGCTGTACGCAAAATCGATGGGACAGGAACCCACCGGAAGATTCTTCACCTCTCCGGTCGGCGTAAAGCAATAGACATGATCCGAGAACAGATCGAGGTCGTTCTTAAGAAGGCTGAGGAACTCGCGGTTGTCCGACATGTCCTGCTGCCATTCGAGAATCTGGCGAAGCCATGTCAGCTTCTCCTCCTCGCCGTGCAGGGAGTGCTGCCCCGCCGTGTTCTCCTTGTATTTCCAGTGAGCTGCGATACCGTATTCCGCAGCCTTATGCATCTCGTAGGTACGGATCTGCACTTCAAAGGGCTGACCGGTGGTCCCGATCAGGGTCGTATGAAGCGACTGGTACATATTGGCCTTGGGCATGGCGATGTAATCCTTGAACCTGCCCGGGATCGGCTTGTAATGCTCATGCATGATGCCGAGCGCGGCATAGCAGTCCTTCACGGTATCGACCACAATGCGCACGGCAAAGAGGTCATAGACCTGATCGAGGGTCTTGTTCTGGTTCTTCATCTTCTTGTAGATGGAGAAGAGGTGCTTGACACGTCCGTACACCTTGGCGTCGATCTCCGCATCGCGGATATAGCCGCCGACCTCATCTACGATGCTCTGGATATAGGCTTCCCGCTCTTCCTTGCGGGCACGGATATTCGCTTCGAGTTCGCGGTAGGCCTCGGGCTCAAGGTACATGAGGGCGAGGTCATCGAGCTGTACTTTGATCTTGCTGATGCCGAGGCGCTGGGCGATCGGGCAGTAGATATCAAGGGTCTCGCGGGCGATACGGATCTGGCTCTCGGGGCTCTGGTACTGCAGCGTCTTCATGTTGTGCAGGCGGTCGGCCAGCTTGATCATGATGACACGGATGTCCTTGGCCATGGCGAGAAACATCTTGCGGAGGTTCTCCGCCTGCATCTCGAGCTTGGCCTGGGTCTGATCCATGCCGGTGGAAAGAGGGATCTTCTCCAGCTTGGTCACACCGTCCACAAGGCTGGCGACTTCGGAGCCGAACTCACGCTCCAGGTCCGCCTCGGTCATGACGGTATCTTCGACGACATCGTGAAGCAGACCTGCGGCGATGGTTTCCTTATCCATCTCCAGATCCGCCAGGACGATGGCGACATTGAGGGGATGGATGATGTAGGGCTCGCCGGATTTGCGCACCTGATCCCGATGCGCTTCGCTGGCGACCCGGTAGGCCTTTTCGATCAGAGAGATATCATCACTGGGGTGGTACCTGCGCACGCGCTCGGTCAGTTCACGGTAGAGCTCTTCCGGGGCGACAAAGTCCTCGGACGGTTGGATCTGCGCGCCGTCCACGATTATGCCGGAATGTATTTCATCATGATCTCCCATGGTACCACCTCCTTTCTCTCATTCTTTCACAGTCTGTCTATATACTCCGTCCCTTTCCGGTCGCTTCCCTTACTTGCCGGGATAGATGATCGCGGAATAAAGAGGAATATCTCCCAGCTTCTCGCGGCCCTTGAGGCCGGCGAGTTCCATGAGGACGACGACGCCGACCACCTTGCCGCCGAGGGACTCAATGAGCTCGATCATGGCCTGGGTGGTGCCGCCGGTCGCGATCAGATCATCCACGATGAGGACCTTCTGGCCGGGCTTTATGCTGTCCTTATGCATCTCGATGGTGGCAGTGCCATACTCGAGGTCGTAGGTCTTCTCCACCGTCTCACGGGGAAGCTTTCCCTTCTTGCGGATGAGGACAAAGGGCTTATGATTGTTGAAAGCGATCGGGGTGCCGAAGATAAAGCCTCTCGACTCGGGTCCGACCACGACATCATAGTCCAGATCACGGATCAGATCCTGCATGGTCTCGATCGCAAGATGCAGTCCGTCCGCATCCTGAAGTACGCTCGTCACATCGCGGAAAATGATGCCCGGCTCCGGGAAATCGGGAATACTCATTACATACTCTTCAAGCTTCTTCATAGTGTCTCCTTTTCCTCCATCGAGGGTTTCTTTTTGGGTGGCTGTCGCCGCCGTTACCACATTTGTCAGATATCCGTCTTGCTTCGGCTGCCTGTCAGGAAAGCCTTACTTCCCGCTTTCCTCTTCCTGCTTCACCTCTTCGGCCCTGACCACGGGACCGGAGGATACCTCCTCGGCCGTCGTCACCGAAGCCTTCCATTCCTTCGAGAAAAAGAGGGTGCTGAACAGATCGGTCAGTCCGCTGAATACGAGACCGATGCCCAGGATCCGAAGGAACAGGGTCGCGCTCTCAAAGGGATTGGCGACGAGGACGGCGCCCAGGATCAGGTTCAGCACTGCCACCACCAGCATGGGAATCCAGCGGTCGGAATTCATGCGCTTTAAGTCAATCACATTCTGCAGCTTGGTGCAGCCGCTGATGATGACCATGATGCCGAGAGCGAGCGGGATCAGGCTGACCACCAGCTCCACCTTCAGGATGATGACGATCCCGACCACGATCGCCACGAGGCCGTGCAGAAAATCGTTCCGGAAGAAATTGGTCTTCACGTCACGGATCAGATAATTGATGACAAATACCGCCCCCGCCACGATGCAGGCGCCTCCGACGATATAGCCGAAGACCTTCAGCAGATCCTCCGGGATTGCGATCGCTGCGATCCCGACCAGGATATAGCCGATCGCGAGAATGTACGCGCCGTTTTTCAGATTCTTCTGTACCTTGTCCATGCCTAATCCTCCATATTTAGAAGAGGGCTTTCCTGCTTCAGGAAGGCCCTCCCGGAATCACGCATTCTTGCCATGACACTTCTTGTACTTTTTACCGCTTCCGCAGGGGCAGGGATCGTTCGGATAGACCTTCGTCCCCTTCACGATCGTCGTGGAACGCTTCTGCTCCTTGTAGAGCGCGTTCCTGGTCTCCGCGTCGAAGATGGGCTCCCACTGGGGCAGGCCGTACAGCCAGTCCGCACCGGCACCCACCATATTCTTGTACAAAAGCGCTTTGTCAAAGCCAAGCGAAACCTCGGTATCCTCCTCCATCTCCTCGATGGGATTCGGAGTCACCAGGCTGTCATTGATGCCATCCAGGAATCCGGTCATCTCCATGATCGTCAGACCATACTTGTCGGCGAGCTCCTTCACCGTGCCCTTCACAACCTCGTCGGGATTCGCGAGACGCTGCTCGTATACGCCCTTCTCCTTCAGAAAGTATGCCTGCCAGAAGCGCTCGAGATGATCTCTCGAATCGTTCTCGTTGTAAGCCAGATCCTTCCACTGATCCAATAAAGCCATTGTATGTATTCCGTCCTTCTATCAGATTATTCTTCATGCCACGCCTGAACGTGCATTATTAGTGTAGTATAAACCCAAAAAGCCCATTTTACAAGAGTTTCCCTTCTTTCGAAGGCCAAAAACCGGTCATTCAGGTTCACGAAAAAATCCGCTCTTTCCCCGGCTTTTTTGTAACATATGACTTCTTGACAGAAAGCAGGCCCATCGCCACCTACATGGTCCGCGAGAGCGAGCTTCCTTCCGGCGTCACGGTGATCCATGCATCGGAAGAATATCAGCCCCTCGGCTAAAATTCCTCCCAGAGCGCCCGGATCGCCTCACCGCATCCGCCGCTCACCAGCCCCTGCACCATCTGAGGAGAACCGCCGCCACGTGCCTGCGTGACGGTCTTTATTTTATCCAGCGCGATTCGCGCATCCCCTTCCCTTATGGAAATGATAAATCGATACCCCTCCGCGTCATTCCCCGCAAAGACGCCGCAATACCCGTCATGCGCCTCTGTCAGTGCGTTGACCAGGTGCCGCATCTGCTCCTGCTGCATCTCCTCCCGGAAGAGGATCACAGACTGCTGCTCCGCGGGAATCTGCTCCGCCTCCGCGAGGATCAGCTTCTCTCGCGCCTCGGCCAGCTCTGCCTTCCGGTCCGCAAGCTCCGCCTCGAGATGCGCGATGCGCTCCGGGATCCGGTCCGCCGAAGTGGAAAAATGCTCCGCGGTCTGCACCACCAGCGCATGGTCCGTGTCAAAGCAATCCAGCGCGCGGCCGCCGCAGAGGATGTTCACCCGCGTGCCGCCCTTGTAATTCTGCGAGGCGACGACCTTCAGGATCCCGATCTCTCCGGTCCGGTGAACATGCGGCGCGCAGCAGGCACAGACATCGATCCCGGGCACCGTCACGAGGCGCATCTGCCCCTCGATCTCCTTCTTGCTCCGGTAAGTGATTCCGGCCAGCTCCTCCGGCGATGGGAAGCTGATCACGATGACGAGATTGTCATAGATCGCGCGATTGGCCCTCCGCTCGATCCCGCGCAGATCCTCCTCGCTAAGCGGTCCGCTGAAATCCAGCGTCACTCCGTTGTCACTCAGATGGAACCCCACGTTGTCATATCCGAACGTGCTGTGCACCAGCCCCGAAAAAATATG